>CAWULT010000055.1:0-29185 GCA_963923455.1 uncultured bacterium | reverse complement strand
TATAAGAGACAGGCGATCCGGAGCACCTGGGTGGGCGGGCCGGGCGTCTTCGCCGTCCGGCAGGCGAGCTACGTGACTGCGGCGGCGAGGCAGAAAGAGAGAGCGCCCAGCCGCGCGCGTCCGCGCGGCCGGCGCTCCAGGACTCGGGGGGGATCCGCCCCGCGACTGGATCGAGAACTGACGACTAGAAGCTGTTGTCCTCGATGTACCAAGGGCAGAAGTTCTGGGGCTTGCGCTGCGGAACCGCCTTCTTGATGACCGTGATCTTCATGTGAGTCTACTCCAATCCGTTTGGTGCGGGCCGTGGTGGTTCACGAGACCGACGCAGCGGTACGCTGCGCCAGACCGATGACGGCCTGCTCGAACACGGCCTTGTGACAGGACGAGGCGTGCAGGTCGCCGAGCTCGGCGTTCGAGGCGACGGAGCATCCGCCGCCACAGACCGGAATGAACGAGCAGTCGCCGCACTCGTCCTTGAGCGGGCTCAGGCGCTCGTAGCGCGCCGCCGCCGAGGGCGAGGCCGGCGCGTGCCCGGGATCGATGTGGCCGACGGCCTCGGTGGGCTCGCTGCCGAAGCCGGGGCAGGCGTAGAGTGCCCCGTCGATGCCGATGGTGTGGGCGTGCCGGCGATGGATTTCGCAGGGGCCCATGTGCACGCCGTCGATGGTCGGGAACCCGCGGCGTCGGGTCTCGTCGAGGAGGAACGACACATGCCGCTTCCCGACCCGGCGCCTGCGCCCGTCATGCACGCCCCGCCGAGCGGCTTGCCGTTGGCGCCCACGGCGGTCAGCGGAATCAGCCCCTTGGGCTGCACCGCGGTGAACTTGATGATCGGCTTAAAGTTGATCTTCGCGATGCGGCCGGCGAAGTCCTGCTCGCGCAGGAAGTCGAGGAGCGCCGGGTAGCTGTCGACCGACGTCTCGTCGAAGTTGCCGCCGATCGTGATGGCGACCTTGTGCGCCACCTGGCGGACGTTCTCGATGATCCTGTCGAACGTGCCCTGCCGGCCCCGCAGGGGACGCATCCGGTTGTGGGTGTCGCGGTCGCCGTCGAGCGTGATCTTGACGCCGCGCAGTCCGACTGGCAGCAGGGAGTCCACGAGCTCAGGCGTCAGCAGCAGCCCGTTCGTGATCAGGCTGATGTGCTGCGGGATGCCGCGCTCGGCACACAGCGCGTGGCAGCCCTCCGAGATGATCCGGATCACGGGGACGTTCAGCAACGGCTCGCCGCCGAAGAAGGTCAGCACGAACTTCCTCGGGCCGACGGCCTCGAGCCGCTCCCGGACCCACGACACGATGCGGTGCGCCGTGTCGGTCGACATCTTGTGCGCGAACTTGTTGTGGTCGCCGTGATCGCCCTGCATGCAGTAGTCGCAGGCGAAGTTGCACTGCAGCGTCGTCAGGACGGTCAGCCGCATCTGCTCGGTGTCCTCGCGCAGCGAGCCGAAGAACTCCTGCAGTGCCGCGCGCTCCTGGGCGCGGTCGGTCACGACGAAGCCGTTGTCCGCCAGCGTCGCGATCGACTCGCGCTCGTCCGGCGTGAACGCGAGGTCGCCGCTGTCGACCCGTGTGAGCAGGTCGCTGACGTCCCTGGTGACGAGCAGCTGCGCATCCGAGAGGGTGTTCATCAGGAACACCTCGTCACGATCCGGAAGGGGCACGCGAACGTTGAACATCGATTGCCGCATCAGGAGGCTCCGCCCCCCGATTGAGCAACCGATGTGCCGGCGGGCCGCGTCCTTTCACCCGCTCAGCCGTTTCACGGAATTCGTTGGGGAAAGCCCTGGTTCCTGACGCGCGTGCGGCCGCCGCCGCCGCCGCACGTGGAGGCAACGCATTGCCCGGTGCATCGGCGTTGACGGGAGTAGGGACGGCGATCCCCGTTCGGATCGTTCGGACGATCCGTGGCTCAGCCGTTCTGGAGAGACACAGATAACGGATTGGCCCGATGGGCCAAGAACTTGGCGAGTCGGTCCCGCGAACCCGTTGTTTTGCGCGCTTCCGCTAACGCGTCGGCCGAAGTGGCGTGTGCGCTATACCGATTTGCAAACGTGCTGCCGGATTCGGCTAAGGAATTTCCGCGATTCTGGCGAGCGGCGTCAGTTGCCGCGGACCTGCCGGACGGTGTCGCGGATCTCGAGGCGCCCCATCTTGAACTTGAGGGTACTGAGCGGGATGCCGAGGTGCCGGGCCGTCGCCGTGACGTTCCACCCAGACTTCTCGAGCGCGCGGATGATGAAGTTGCGCTCGAAGGTCGTGACGGCGCGGGTCAGGAGGTTCTCGCCGGGCGGCGTGCTGCCGGCGTCGAGCTGTGCGACGTGGAACTCGTACGGCAGGTCCTCGTCGGTGAGCCACTCCTTGTCGGTGACGGCGACCAGGCGCTCGATCAGGTTCTCGAGCTCGCGGATGTTGCCGGGCCACCAGTAGCCCCCGAGGACCTCCAGCGTGGAGTCGGCGATACCCTGGATCTGCTTGCGGAACTTCACGTTGTACCGGTGCAGGAAGAAGCGGGCGAGCTCCGGCAGGTCCTCGATGCGGTCCCGCAGCGCCGGCATCTTGATCTGGATGACGTTCAGCCGGTGGAACAGGTCCTCGCGGAACCGGCCCTCCTTGATCGCCTTCTTCAGGTCGACGTTGGTCGCGGCGATGAGCCGGCAGTCCACCTTGATCGGGTGGCTGCCGCCGACCCGCTCGATCTCGCCTTCCTGGAGGACGCGCAGCAGCGTCGCCTGCAGCTCGTAGGGCAGGTCGCCGATCTCATCGAGGAACAGGGTGCCGCCGTTGGCCAGCTCGAACTTGCCGATCTGCTGCCGGACGGCCCCCGTGAACGCGCCCTTCTCGTGCCCGAAGAGCGTGCTCTCGACGAGGGTCTTCGGGATCGCGGCGAGGTTGACGGCGACGAACGGGGCGTTCGGCTGCCCGGCCTCCCTGTGAATCAGGCGGGCGGCCAGCTCCTTGCCCGTCCCGCTCTCGCCGAGCACCAGCACGCGGGCGGGCAGCTTCGCGACCTTCTGGATCAGCTCCACGATCTCGCGCATGCTGCGGCTGGGACCCACGACGAACTCGCGGTCGTGCTCGGTGAGCTCCTCGGTGAGGCGCAGCACGTCGCGGCTCAGGTTCTGCCGCTCGCTCGCCTTGGCGGCGAGGGCCCGCAGGCTCTCGACCCCCACGTCCTTCGACACGTAGTGGTAGGCGCCGTGTCGCATGGCCTCGATGGCGATGTCGAGCTGCTGCACCGCCGACAGCACGATCACCTCGATGGCCGGGTAGTTCTCCTTGGCGATCTTGAGCAGGTCGAAGCCACCGATGCCGGGGAGCCGGATCTCCAGGATCAGGAGGTCGACGGCCTCCTTCTCCATGATCTGGAGGGCGGCCTCGCCGCTGGCGGCCCGCAGGATGCGGTAGTCCGTGCGGAGCGCCGCGGCCAGCGCCTCGCGTGCTGCCTCGTCCGGGTCGACGATCAGAAGGGTCTTTCGACGATCGGACATGGGGTTTGCGAGTATATCGCGCTCCTTGACACCCTCGAATTGCGTTCGCTAAGGTACCGTCCGGACCCCAGAGCGCCCCGATGACCTTCCTGTGGCTCGTGACGGCTTCTGGGCGTTGAAATATCACTTCGGCGCCCTTCGCCCGCACGGCGCTTTCGCCTGCCGGGCTTGGCCCGGGGCCGTCGTCCCGGCCGGCGCGCCGGTGGGCCGCCTGCGGTCGTTGGCGCCCTCACGTCCCTGACGCGCCAGCGTATCCCGAGGAGATTTCGTCTTGTCGAACGCATATGACGTCGTAGTGGTGGGCGCCGGCACCGGCGGCTACGTGGCCGCCATCCGGGCCGCCCAGCTGGGGAAGACTGTGGCCGTCGTCGAGAAGCAGAAGGCGCTCGGCGGCACCTGTCTCATCTGGGGCTGCATCCCCACGAAGGCGTTGCTCGAGCACGCCCACGCGCTGAAGGTCGTGCAGCACTCGAAGGAGTGGGGCGTGGTCTTCCCCGGTGCCGACCCCGGTGCGCCCTCGATCGACATGACCCAGGTGCACGCGCGCAAGGACAAGGTGGTGTCCGGCCTGACGAAGGGCATCGAGTTCCTGTTCAAGAAGAACAAGATCGCCTGGATCAAGGGAACGGCGCGCCTCGCGGGCGGCGGCAAGGTGGAGGTGTTCGAGGGCGACAGGCAGACGCTCGAGGCGAGGGAGATCATCGTCGCCACCGGGTCCGCCCCGCGCAGCGTGCCTGGCATCGAGATCGACCACGCCCGTATCATCACCAGCGACGAGGCGATCCACCTGAAGGACGTGCCGAAGTCGCTCGTCATCATGGGCAGCGGCGCGGTGGGAGTGGAGTTCGCGTCGATCTACCGCCGGTTCGGCGCCGACGTCACCATCATCGAGCTGCTGCCGCGCATCGTGCCGGTGGAGGACGAGGCGGTCTCGGCCGAGCTCGAGAAGAGCTTCAAGAAGCAGGGCATCAAGGTGCTGACCGGCACCAGGGTCACCAAAGCCGTTGCCGGCGCGACCGGCGTGGAGATCGAGGCGCAGACGCCCGATGGCAAGACGCAGACGATCGCCGCCGAGCTGCTGCTCGTGGCGACGGGTCGCGGCCCGGTCACGACCGGGCTGGGCGCCGAGGAACTCGGCATCGAGATGGAGCGTGGATACGTCAAGGTGGACGAGATGTACCGGACGTCGGTCCCGCACGTGTCGGCGATCGGCGACGTCATCACGTTCGGCACCGGGCGCGCGCACCCGCAGCTGGCGCACGTGTCGTCGGCCGAGGGCGTTCTGCTGGCCGAGCGCCTGGCCGGCCTCGAGGTGCGGCCGATCAACTACGACCACGTGCCGGGCTGCACCTACTGTGACCCGGAAGTGGGCAGCGTCGGTCTGACCGAGGCCGAGGCGAAGAGGCGGGGATACGACGTGCGCATCGGCTCGTTCCCGTTCGGCGTGCTGGGACGCGCCAAGATGGCCGGCGAGACCGAGGGCTTCGTCAAGATCGTCGCGGACCGCAAGTACGACGAGGTGCTCGGCGTGCACATGATCGGCCCGCGGTCGACGGAGCTGGTGGCCGAGGCGGTGCTCGCCCTGCGGCTGGAGTCGACGGTGGAGGAGTTGATCAGGACGATTCACGCGCACCCGACCTTCTCCGAAGCCGTGGCGGAAGCGGCGCACGCCGCCCACGGCGCCGCGATCCACGTGTAGGACGGCCTGCCCCACTCCAATCCGAGCCACGCGATGCCGACGCCCGTGCTGATGCCCCAGATGGGGGAATCGATCGCCGAAGGAACCATCGTCCGCTGGATGAAGAAGGTGGGCGATTCGGTCGACCGCGACGAGCCCCTGTTCGAGATTTCGACCGACAAGGTCGACGCGGAGATCCCGTCGCCGGCGGCGGGGGTGCTGGCGAGCATCACCGTACACGAAGGCGAGACGGTGCCGGTCGACAGCGTCGTCGCGATGATCCGCCACGAGGGCGAGTCAGCCGACGAGACTGCCGCACCGGAAGCGCCCACACCGCACGCAGCGGCCGCCGCCAGGGCCGCGGCCGCGGCCCATCACGCCCCCCGTCCGGAAGCCGCCCCGTCCTCCGGCAGGCCGGCGCCGCCCGGCGCCGTGCCCGCCAGGCCCGGCGACGCCACGCGTGAGGACCTGCGCCGGAGCAGGTCGTCTCCGCTCGTGCGCCGGATCGCGAACGAGTTCGACATCGACATCACCCGCGTCGCGGGCTCCGGCCTGAGCGGTCGGGTCACCAAGCAGGACATCCTCGACTTCATCGAAGGGGGGCGCATCGCCGCGGCCGCGCCGCCCGAGCGACCCGTGGCGCGCCCGCCGGCCTACCTGCCGGGCGAGCCGGTCGACGTCCGGCCGCTGTCGATCGTCCGGCGCAAGATCGCCGAGCACATGGTGCTCAGCCGGAGAACGTCGGCCCACGTGCACACGGTCTTCCACGTGGACTTCTCGCACGTCGACGGCCTGCGGAAGGCCCACAGGGCGCGCTACGAGGAGGCTGGCGTCAGGCTGACTTTCATGACGTTCATCGCCCGGGCCTGCCTCGACGCGCTGCGGCGCTTCCCGATCGTCAACGCGTCGCTCGACGGCGACAACGTGGTCTACAAGCACGACATCAACCTGGGCATCGCCGTCGCGCTCGAGACCGGCCTGATCGTGCCGGTCATCCGGCAGGCCGACGCGAAGGACCTGCCCGGGCTGAGCCGCGCGATCCTCGACGTGGCCGACCGCGCCCGCGCGAAGCAGTTGCGGCCCGAGGAAGTGCACGGCGGCACGTTCACGATCACGAACCCCGGCCAGATCGGCGCCCAGTTCGGGCTGCCGATCATCAACCAGCCGCAGGTGGCGATCCTCGGCGTCGGCGCCGTCGAGAAGCGCCCCGTCGTCGTGGACGACACGCTGGCGATCCGCACGATGGCCTACCTGACGCTCGGCTTCGATCACCGGCTGATCGACGGCGCGGTGGCCGATCACTTCATGGCGGACCTCAAGCGGGGCATCGAGCAGTTCGACGCCAGCCGGCTGTGAGACCGCTGCAGATCCGCCGCCTCGGCGTGATCGGCTACGAGGAGGGGCTCACGCTGCAGCGGTCGCTCGTCGAGGAGCGCCGGGCCGGGCACGTGCCCGACCAGCTGCTGCTGCTCCAGCATCCGCCGGTGATCACCCTGGGCGTCAAGGGCGACGGGGGCCGCTCGAACATCCTGGCCACGCCAGCCCGGCTCGCCGAGCTCGGCGTCACCGTCCACGAGACCGGGCGCGGCGGGGACGTCACCTATCACGGTCCCGGCCAGATCGTCGGCTACCCGATCCTCGACCTGCGGCCGGACCGGCAGGACGTGCACCGCTACGTGCGCGACGTCGAAGAGGTGATGATCCGCGTGTGCGCCGACTACGGCGTGGCGGCTGGGCGCATCGCGGGCCTGACCGGTACGTGGGTGGGGGCGGAGAAGATCGGCGCGATCGGCGTACGCATCTCGCGCTGGATCACGAGCCACGGGTTCGCCTTCAACGTCAGCACCACCCTGGAGCACTTCCGCCTGATCGTGCCGTGCGGGATTTCCGACCGCGGCGTGACGTCGCTCGAGCGGGCCAGCGGACGGGGCGTGCCGATTGCCGAGGCCGAGGACGCGATCATCCGGCACTTCTGCGCGATCTTCGAACGGACGCCGATCGGCGCCGCGCCGCCGGCCTAGGCGAGCCTGGTCACGATCGCCTGCTCGACGCCCCGCCCGGCGACGGCGTGCACCTCGACGCGCACGCCCCCCCAGGCGATCACGTCGCCCGCGGCGGCCGGCCGGCCGAGCACGGTCAGCACCAGGCCGCTGATCGTCAGCACGTCCGGGTGGTCCAGGTTCATGCCGAGCGCCTCTCCGGCATCGCGCAGCCGCACGGTGCCGTCGACGATCAGCCGTCCCGGCCCGTCGTGGCGGATCGGCTCGTCACCGCGGTTCTCCTCGATCTCGCCGACGACCTCCTCGAACAGGTCGCCGATCGTCACGACGCCCGCCGTCCCGCCGTGCTCGTCCATGACCACCGCCATCTGGGCCCGGTGCCGGCGCATCGCCGACAGCACCTCGTCGATGGGCGTCGTCGCCGGCACGTAGGGCAGCGGCCTGGCGTCGTTGGCGGTCACGGGACGCCGCGCCACGAAGTGGCGCAGCAGCGCCTTGACGTGGATGCTGCCGATGACGTGATCGAGATCGCCGGCGTAGACGGGATAGCGCGTGTGCGGGGCGCTGCGGACGATCTCGCGCAGCTCGTCGACGTCGGTCCCCACGGGGATCCCGACGAGGCGGACGCGCGGCACCATCACCTCGATCGCCGTCAGGTCGCCGAACTCGAACAGTTCGCGCATCAGCGCGCCCGACTCGCCGCGGAGCAGCCCGCCCTCCTGGCTCTCCTGGATGATGAGCTGCAGCTCCTCGGTGGAGTGGTAGCGCTCGGCGTCCACCTCCTGGCGCCGGATGCCGATGAGCGTCAGCAATCCGTTGCCGGCGGCGTTGAGCCACACGACCAGCGGCAGGATGGCCACCTGCAGGCCCTCGATCACCGGCGACACCCAGAGCACCGTCCGCTGCGCGCGCTGCAGCGCCAGGGCCTTCGGCACCATTTCGCCGATCACGATGTGCACGTAGGTCAGCAGTGCGACCGCCCCGACGCTCGCGAGCGAGTGCACCGTCACCCAGCGGTTCTCGCCGAACGGCGCCAGCGCGGCCTCGATCCACACGGCCAGCGCGTGCTCGCCGTACATGCCCAGGCCGACGCTGGCAATCGAGATGCCGACCTGCGTGGTGGCGATGAACCGGTCCTGCCGGCGTGGGTCGTGCAGGATGCGGGCGACGCGTTGCGCCAGCCGGCTGCCCTGGCTGGCCGCGTGCTCGATGGCCGCGCGCGGCGCGCCGACGATCGCGAACTCGGCCGCGACGAAGAGCGCGTTGGCCAGTACCAGGGCCGTGATGACGCCGACGACGAACGTGACGTCGCTCATTCGGGCACCGCCGAGGGGGGCGCGAGTGGCGTCGCGATCACCCAGTCGACCGCGCGCTCGGCCGCCCGCTCGATCGTGAACTGGAACGAGCCGATCGTGACGGTCTCGCCCGACACCGGCAGGTGACCGAGCGCCGCGGTGACCATGCCGCCAACCGTCGTGGCGTCCGTGTCCCACTCCGCGCGCAGCAGGCTCGAGGCGTCGTCCACCGTCATCGAACCCGGCAGCCGGAAGCGGCCGTCCGCCAGCGGCTCGGGCACCGGGTCGCCGGCCTTGAACTCGTCGCCGACGTTGCCGAGGAGCTCCGACAGCACGTCCTCGAGCGTGACGATGCCGGACGTGCCGCCGAACTCGTCCACGACGAGAGCCTGGTGCGTCCGACGCTCCCGGAGCCGGCGCAGCAGCCGGTCGGCCGTCACGCTCTCGTGCACGCTGGTGGCGGGGCGGATCAACGAGGCCAGCGTCGCCGAGGGGCCGTCGGCGACGAACCACTTCACGAGGTCCTTCGTGTGCAGGACGCCGACGACGTTGTCGAGCGAGCCCCGGTACACGGGCAGGCGCGAGTACGGGCTCAGCGCCACCGCGGAGATCACCTCGTTCAGCGGGGTGTCGATGTCGAGGGCGGAGGTTCGCGTACGCGGCACCATCAGCTGCTTCGCCTGCCGCAGGTTCAGCCGCAGCGCGCGCTTCAACCGCTGGTGCTCGTCCGGCTCCAGCAGGCCGCCGTCCCGGCTCTCGGCGATCAGCAGCTCGATCTCCTGCGGCGAGTGGATGTGGCGGTGGGCCTGGGGCGGCGCGCCCAGCAGGCGCAGCAGCACGTGGCCGTTGCCGTTCAGCCACGTGATGAACGGCCGGTACACCCACAGCGACGGCAGCATCGCCGGCAGGGTGTAGAGCGCCGTCGGCGTCGGGTACTGCAGGGCCAGCGACTTCGGGACGAGCTCTCCGAAGATCACCTGCGCCGCCGTCAGCAGCAGCAGCACGGCCACCGTGGCCGCCGACCGGGCGGCGAGCGGCTGCAGGCCCGTGAGGGCGGTGAGCGACGGCGCGAGCCACACCGCGAACGTCATCTGGGCGTAGGCGCCGAGCACCAGGCTGGAGATCGTGATGCCGATCTGGCACGCGGCGATGTACCGGTCGAGCGCGGCGGGCGAGTCGAGCTGCGGCAGCAGCCAGCGCGCCAGCGGATTGCCGTCGGTGGCGAGCTGCCGGACGCGGCTGCGGCGCACGCTGACCGCCGCGAACTCGGCCGCCACGTAGACGGCGTTGACGGCGATCAGTGCGATGACGACGAGGACGGCCGCCCCGACCATGCGCGTGGGTCAGCGGCGGACGAACGCCGGCCGATCGGGCCTGGCGGCCACGCGCGCGGCCAGTTCCAGCGCGAGCGAGGCGACGCGCTGCGTCCCGGCGGCGTCGATGCGGTCCCAGTCGTCGGACGGCCGGTGGTAGTCGCCGTGGAAGCCCGTGAAGAAGTTGATCGCCGGGACCCGACGCGCCTGGAAGTTCCAGTCGTCGCTGCGGCCCGCGCCCGGTCCCTGCCGCTTGATGTCGAGGGGCGACGAGGCGGCGGCCGCCGCCAGGTCGGCCTCCATCGACGGCGCGTCCTCGAGGCCGCTGATGTCGACGCTGCCCCGTGCCCGGCCGACCATGTCGAGATTCAACATCGCGACCGTGTCGGCGACCGGCACCGGCGGCGACATGACGTAGTGGGCCGAGCCCAGCAGGCCGCGCTCCTCGCCCGCGAAGGCGGCGAAGATCAGGGTGCGGGGAAACCGGGCCCTGGCGCGCGCGGCGGCCCGCGCGATTTCGATGATCGACGCCGTGCCGGAGGCGTTGTCGTCGGCACCGTTGTGGATTTCGCCGGTGCGGTCGGGGGTCACCGACAGGCGGCCACCGATGCCCACGTGGTCGTAGTGCGCGCCGATCACGATGGCCTCGCCGGCCCGCGCCGGGTCGCTGCCGCGCAGGATGCCGACCACGTTGCGCACGGTACGGCGGTTCTTCGTCAGCGACTCCACGTAATCGAGCGAGGCGCCCACCAGCTCGCGCGATCGGGGCACGAGGTCCATGTCGATCATGCGCGCGACGCCGTCGAGCCCGAACGCCTCGATGAGCGGCTGCATCTCGCTGCGGCGGACGCGCAGCACCGGGATGCCGTGGTCTTCGGCGTCGGGATCGGCCGCGAACAGCCGGTAGTCGGCCTGATCGGCCCGGTGCGACGGGTCGGAGACCACCAGCAGCACCTTCGCGCCCTTCTGACGCGCCAGCGCGGCCTTCGCCTGGAGGGTCGTCTGCGGTACCGGCCGGGCCCCGTTGAGCACGCTCGACGCGTTCTGCTCCTGCGGCTCGTGGCTGAAGACCAGCACTGCCTTGCCGGACACGTCGACCCGTCCGTAGTCGTCGTAGCCGGCCGAGGAGACCGCCAGGCCGTAGCCGGCGAACACGATCGGCAGGTTCGTCAGTTCGGCCGACGGGCCTGCCGTCACCTCGCGCGCGGGCGCGGCCAGCGGGTAGTAGCTCGAGCCGAGCCCCAGCGCAATGGTGGTGCCGCGGTGCCGGATCGTCACCCCGTTCCGCGCCCCCACGTCGAGGCCCGCCACCAGCTCGAACGGCTGGAACCAGCCGCGGTCCTCGCCGCCCGGCTCGAGGCCGGCGGCCGCGAACTGCTCCGCGACGTACGTGCCGGCCCGGGTGAGCTCGGGTGAGCCGTTGCCGCGGCCGCGCATCTCGTCCGAGGCCAGGTAGCGGATGTGCCCCAGCAGATCCTCGGCACGGATGCCCCAGGGCTCGGGGTCGGCGGCCGTGGCCGAGAGGCTGACGAGCGTGAGGAGCGCAGCCGTGGCCAGCAGGCGCATACCGCTGGATCGTAATCCGAATCAGGCGCCGAGGGCCGTCTCCAGCTGCACACGCTCGCGCGTGCTGAGCCGCGGTTCCCGCGTGCGGACGATGCCGGCGGGCGAGAGGAGGGCGGGCACCGCGCCGACGGCCCGGCGGACGCCGAACTCGCCGTCGAGCACCGTGAGTACGCTGTACGCCCGCCGCGACGATCGCACGAGCGCCGCGACCACGTGCGCCGCCGCGGCGCCGAGCGCGCTCGGTCCTGGCGGCCAGAGCCGCCGGCTCACCGCGTCCACGTGCAGCTGCTGCACCTGCTCGAGCACCACGCCCAGCGAGTAGCCGCCGATCGACGCCTCGCTCCAGGGGATGACGAAGCCGCGCGGAGCCCCGAGCACCGTCAGCATCACCTCGGTCGGGGAGCAACGAGCCTCGAGCGCCACGATGGCGCGGGCGGCCGACGCGTACGCTTCCGGTGCCGACCCGAGGAGGCGCCGGCGCGGGACGCCGAGCTCCCGCCACGCGGTCAGCAGCAGATCCGCCTGCGCGGCCCCTGCCGCCACGATGGGCGCGTCGCCCAGGTGCGGCAGCAGCCGGCGCACCTGGGCGAGTCCCTCCTCACCCTGCCACTCCGAGGCGGGCGGCCCCGCCTTGTCGGCCAGCACGCAGACCGCGGCTCCCTGGACGCGGGTGGCGTCGTCGGTGCCGTCGAGGCGCGTGTGCCACCCGCTGATCGCGCCGGACTGCTGAATGTCGAGCGCCTTGCCGGCGGCCACCTTGGCCAGGGGATCCACCAGCAGGATCCGGTCGACGTCCTCGGAGGCCGCCAGTGCCCATGCCAGGGCGCCCCCCAGGTCTCCAGCCCCGATGATGGCGACGGTCGTCTGCATTCGCTGAAGTATTGTAATGACAGTCATGTCTGCACTTGCCGGCAAGGTTGCCGTCGTCACGGGCGGGTCGCGCGGCATCGGTCTGGCCATTGCCCGCGCATTGCGTGCGGAGGGGGCCGTGGTGGCGATCACCGGGACCACGGACGACGGGGTGCGCGCCGCCGCCGCCGACCTGAGCGCGGCTGGCAGCGGGCCCGACGTGCTGCCGGTCCGCGCCGACGTCCGCGTGCCGGCCGAGGTGGATGCGGCCTTCGAGACGGTGGCGGGACGGCTGGGCGGCCTCGACGTGCTCGTCAACAACGCGGGCGTCGGCATCTTCTCCCCCGTGGCCGACATGCCGATCGAGCACTGGGACGCCGTCGTCGGCACCAACGTCACGGGGATGTTCCTGTGCTGCCGGGCCGCGCTGCCGCACCTGCGCAGGCGCGGCGGCGGGTGGATCGTCAACATCAGCAGCCTGTCGTCGACCGGGCCGTTCGCCACCGGCGCCGCGTACTGCGCGTCGAAGGCCGCCGTCAACGCGTTCAGCGACGCGCTGATGCAGGAGGTGCGGCACGACGGCATCCGCGTGTCCTGCGTGCTGCCGGGCTCGGTCGATACCGCGTTCGGCGGCGGCATGAGCCGTGACAAGTCGGACTGGGCGCTCAAGCCGGAGGACGTGGCGCAGGCCGTGGCCGGCCTGCTGACGTTCCCGTCGCGGAGCCTGCCGAGCCGGATCGAGATCCGGCCGTCGAGGCCCCCGAAGCGTTGACGTGGCGGAGGCGAGGGTGACGGAGCCGAAGCGGAGTGTGTTCCAGAAGCACCACGACCAGCTCGAGGTGCACGAAACGATGATGGGCCAGGCGCGCGGGCGTCTCGCGGTGGCGATGGACCTGCTGACCGACGCGCTCGCGATGGTGGGTCAGCACGGGGTCTACTGTCAGAGCGCGCGGACGCCCGGGCGCCCCACGATGGACATCGCGCTCGTGATCGAGCAGATCGGTGACGCCAAGGCGCTCGTGCAGAGCGTGATCGAGGGCGAGCGCTCGTGAACGCCGCCGGGCCGTCGCCGATCGGCGTGATCGGGCACTTCAACCTGCTCGAGCGGCTCGAGCCGTCTGGCCCCGGCGACCTGTATCGCGCCAGAGACACGCGAGCCGGGCGCACGGTCGCGATTCGGCTGCTGCCCGCCGATTTCGCTCCCTCACGCGCCGAGCGGGAGGAACTGATGGCCCGGGTGGCGGCGCTCAGCGCGCTGTCGCACCCGAACATCGTCACGCTGTTCGCGTCGGGGGAGCACGACGGGCGGCTGTACTTCGCGTTCGAGTACTCGAAGGGCCAGGCGCTGCGCGCCGAGATGTCCGGGCGTCCGCTGAACGTGCGGCGGGCCGTCGAGCTGGCGGTGCAGATCGCCGATGCCGTGGCCGGCGCGCACGCGCAGGGCTTCGTGCACGGCGGCCTGAGCCCGGAATCGATCACCGTGACGCCGAAGGGCGCCGCGAAGATCCCGGCCTTCGACCTCGCCGCGCAGAACGGCTACCAGTCGGCCGACGGGGGGTACCGCCTGCACGACTACGACTCGCCCGAGGAGTCACGCGGCGAGCGCCCCGACGACCGGTCGGACGTCTATTCGGTGGGCGCCATCCTCTACGAGATGCTGACCGGGCGCCGGCCGAATCCTCGCGGCGCGGCGGCGCCGAGCGCCGCGAACCCTCACGTGGTGAAGGCGCTCGACGCACTGGTGCTGAGGGCGGTGTCGCCCCACCCGGACTCGCGTCCACAGGCCGCCGTGATCCTCGCCGCCGAGCTTCGCGCCGTGCTGGGCGAGATCGACGCAGTCGGCGGTGCGCCCGACGAGCGCGACGAGGGCCCGGCGGTGGCCGGGCCGCAGCGGCTCCTCGTGCCGGCGGTCGTCGTCCTCGTCGTCGTGCTGATTGCCTGGTTGCTGCTGCGGCCCTGAGGGGCGCCGGGCCCGCTGCATCAGTCGCGCCGCGTCAGCACGTCTCCCAGCCGATCCGAGAACGCCGAGCGCGCCATCACCTGGTCGACACCCGCCGCCCGGGCCGCGGCGACCGCGTCGGCGTCGACGTGCGAGACGTAGCCGAGCGTCTTCACGTCCGCCAGCGACGGGTCGGCCTTGATGGCCGCGATCGCGGCCATCGGCTGCATCTTCCGGCTGTTCAGGTCCAGGATGACCAGATGGGGGTGCAGGGCCCGCACCGTGTCGAGCACGGCCTCGGGCCTGCGCTCGAAGTGGATGTCGACCCCCAGAGCCCTGGCCGCGGTCAGGATCTTCACCGAGAAGATCATTTCATCGACGACGCAGACGATCATGGTGTTCGGTCATACTGGCACAATGCTGTTCGAAGTTCGAGCCGTGGCCCCGTTCTACAAGAACGGCTTCGTGCTGGGGTGCGAGCGCTCGCGCGAGGCCGTGCTGATCGATCCGGGTGACGAGGTCGACGAGTTGATCGCGGCCGTCGAGGCGCTCGCGGTGGACGTCCGGTCCGTGCTGCTGACGCACGCGCACGTGGACCACGTGAGCGGCGTCGCCGCGGCCAGGGACGCGTTCGCCGCCCCGGTGTACCTGCATCGAGACGACCTGTTCCTCTACGAGCAGGCCGTGGAGCACGGGGCGATGTTCGGCTTCACGGTGCGGCAGCCCCCGCCGCCCGACGTCTTCTACGACGGGTCGCCCATCCGGTTCGGTGACTACGAGGTGCGGGTCCACCACACGCCAGGGCACTGCCCCGGTGGTGTCTGCCTGCAGGTGGGGCGTCAGGGCGAAGACGGGCGGGACCTCTTCGTCGGGGACACGTTGTTTGCGGGATCCATCGGGCGGACCGACCTGCCCGGCGGTGACTACGACGTGCTGATGCGGGCGATCACCGGGACGCTGTTCGCGCTGGGCGACGACAAGATCGTCCACCCGGGGCACGGTCCCGACACCACGATCCTGAGGGAGCGCACCGGTAATCCGTTCGTCCTCGAGTACCTCGCCTCGCCCCAGTAGCACCCATCAGGCGCCCCCGTCAGTCGGCGTCCCTGAGCGCCACCATCTCGACGCGTCCCACCTGGACGCGGTCGCCCGGGTCGAGGCGCACCCGCTCGATCCGCTCGCCGTTGACGAACGTTCCGTTGGTGCTCTCGAGGTCGGCCAGTTCCAGGTCGCCGTCCGGCAGCACCGTCAGGCGGCAGTGCACCCGCGACACCAGGGCCTCGTCGACGATGAAGTCCGCGGCCGTCGCCCGGCCGATGGTCCGGACGCCGCCCGGGAGGATCCGGAAGGTTCGCTCGGGCACGTCCTCGCTGACGGTTCTCAGTATCCACATGGGGCGGGGGCAGGCAAGCTTCCTGGAGCGTTCCTCGTCAATGGCACATGTCGACCGCGATGACGGTCGCGCCAGAGGTCACCTATGAACCTACCTCGCGGAACCGGGTCGTTCGCCGCGGGCGCCCTGGTGCTGGCCGGTGCCTGGGGCGTGTCCACGATCAGCGGCGCCTCCCGCCCGATCGACCCGTCACGGCTGGCCACGTGCTGGGCGAACTGGACAAGGAAAATCTTACCGCACGACTTCGCGAGGCCCGCGCCGACCCGCGGGCCGTCAGCGTCGCGCGTCGCGCGCCGACTCGACGGCGCTCCTGACGAGGGCGGCCGTCCGGTAGATGCCGTGCACGAACTTGCCGTAGGGCAGCGTCACGAACAGCGCCAGCACCACGCCGAGGTGCACGACGAGCAGCGCCGGCATCGCGGGCGTGTGGCGCAGCGCGAGCAGGACCAGTCCGGTGGCGGTGGTCGCCAGCAGCAGCACGAGGAAGGACGCACCGAGCCCGTCCTGTGCCGGGTCGTCCAGCGCGGGGTCGCGGCGCGCCCGCAGCGCCAGCAGGCCGACGGTGCCGGCCAGCAGGCCGATGCCTCCGGCGGTGCCGAGCACCACCGGCAGGCTCGTGTAGGCATAGGGTGCCTCCCACCCGAACAGCAGGTGGTAGGCGGCCGCCACCGTGGTCGACGCGAAGCAGAGCAGCAGGCCGTAGAACGTCGCGTGGTGCCACCACCGGCGCCACGGCGCGCGCGCCTCCTCGGCCGAGACGCAGTCGACCCCGTCGCGGTGCAGGTGCCGCAGCGTGAGCACGTCGCGCATCGCGGCCCGGACCGCGGGCATCGGCGTGGTCTCGCCCCTGGAGACGTCCCGCCAGAATCGCGCCACGCCGACCGCCACCGCGGCCGTCGCGAACAGGAACGCGGCGCCGAACACGCTGACGAGCACCGCGTGCGGCAGCACGGCGTAGAAGTCGCCACGTTGATCCCCGGCCAGCGGAACACCCCCGCCCGCCACCCAGGCCCCCGCGGCGAGCAGCGCCGACATCGCCGCCGACAGCCCGATTGCCGTGCCCACGCCGTGTCGCCGGAACAGCGACGCGCAGGCGCGCGGCCACGCGTAGTCCTCGTACGAGGCGAGCCGGACCTCGGCCATCGTGCGCGGCACGTCGATGCCGAACTCGTGCGGCGGCGCGTACTGGCACGCGTAGAGGCACTCGCCGCAGTTGTGACAGAGGTTGGCCAGGTAGGCGAGGTCGGTGGACCCGAACGTCAGGCGCCGCTCCATCGCCGGAAAGACGGGGCAGTACTGCTCGCAGTAGCGGCAGGCGTTGCAGACCGTCATCACGTGGGCGCCTCGCGGCGTGAGCTCAGCCAGCCGCATGCCGCGCCGCCTCCTCACCGGCGATCCGCCCGAACACCGTGCCGATCGTCATGCCGAAGCCGGCGAGATAGCCCCGTCGCAGGATGTTGCCGGCCATGATCTCGCCGGCCGCGTAGACGTTGGCGGCCGGCCGGCCGTCGGCCATCCGCACCTGCGCCCGCTCGTTCACCTGCAGCCCGAGGTAGGTGAACGTGATACCGGGCCTCAGCGGATAGCTCCAGAACGGCGGGGTGTCGATCCGCTGGGCCCAGTGGGTCTTGTCGACGGCGAGCCCCTCGGTACGGCAGTCGTCGAGCACCGCGTGGTTCAGCGTGCCCGGACGGACCGCCTCGTTGAACCGGCGGACGGTCGCCTCGAGCGCATCGGCGGGTACTCCGATGCGCCCGGCCAGCTCCTGGATCGAGCCGGCGACGACCGGCGGGAAGACCGACGGCATGAAGGTGCCCACGAGCTTGGCGTCGATGATGGCGTGGGCGAGCTGGTCCGGCTGGCGAGCCACCAGGCCGCCCCAGATCGCGTAGCGCTTCGGCCAAAAGTCCTCGCCCTCGTCGTAGAACCGTTCGCCCTTCGCGTTGACGACGATGCCGAGCGGCAGGCAGTCGAGCCGCGTGACGATGCCCCCGTCGAATTTCGGCGCGCGGGCGTCGATGGCCACGGCGTGGCACGCCCGCGGATCGCCAATCGCCTGCGCACCGGCGTCGAGCATCAGCCGCAGCGGGCCGCCCGTGTTGTACGGGGTCCCGCGGATCAGGAAGTTGTCGGCCGCCGGGCCCCACGCCTCGCGCAGCCAGTCGACATTGGCTTCGAACCCGCCAGAGGCGAGCACCACGGCGTCCGCGGTGACGGTGTGCGACGCGTCGCCCATCCGGACCGACGCCCCCCGAAAGCGGGTCCCGTCGAGGTCGAGCGCGACGACCTCGGCGTCGTACAGCACGGTGACGCCGAGCCTGGCCGCGGCCCCGTAGTAGGTGTTCAGCAGCGCCTTGCCGCCGCCCAGGAAGAATGCGTTGGTGCGCGACAGGTGCAGCGTGCCGCGCAGCGACGACTGGAACCGGACACCCCAGCCGCTCATCCACGCGCCGCAGCCCGCCGACTGGCGGATGGCGAGCCGGGCGAGCGCGTCGTCGGTCTCGCCGCCGTTGATCCGCAGGAGGTCGGCGTGGAACTCGTCCTCCGAGTACGACTCCGTCAGCACCGCGGTGGGGGCGTCGTGGGCGCAGCGGAGGTTGCGCGTATGGCGGCTGTTGCCGCCGCGCGAGTGGCGCGGTGCGCGCTCCAGGACGACGACGCGCCGGCCGGCGCGGGCCGCGGTGAGCGCTGCGCACAGCGCGGCGTTGCCGCCGCCCAGCACCGCGACGTCGAAGTGCCCGAGCGATGGCGTCATGCCTCCGGGGCCTCCAGGCGAACCGCCGTCCACCGCGCGAGCAGCGCCGGTGCCGCCAGCGTCAGGGCGGCCAGCGCCAGCAGCGCCGCGCAGATCGGCCGCGTGACGAACACCGACAGGTGTCCTTCGCTGATCGCGAGGGCCCGCCGGAACTGCTGCTCCGAGAGCGGGCCGAGCACGAGTCCCAGCACGGCGGGCACGAGTGGGATGTCGTGCACCCGCATCACGCAGCCGACGACGCCCACGCCGTAGAGCAGGCCGAGGTCGAGCAGCGACCGGTTCAGGCTGTACGCCCCGATCGAGGCCAGGACGAGGATGCCGCCGAAGAGGAGCGAGCGCGGAATCAGCATCACCCGGGCCCAGAGGCCGGCGAGCGGCAGGTTCAGCACGAGCAGCATCACGTTGCCGATGTAGAGGCTGGCGATGAGCGTCCAGACCAGGTCCGGCCTCGACGAGAACAGCAGTGGCCCCGGTTGCAGGCCGTACTGCTCGAACGCCGCGAGCAGCACGGCGGCCGTGGCCGACGAGGGCAGGCCCAGCGTCAGCAGCGGCACGAGCACTCCGGCGGCGGCCGCGTTGTTGGCGGCCTCGGGGCCCGCGACGCCCTCGATCGCGCCTTTGCCGAACTGGTCCGGCGTGTCGCTGAGCCGCTTCTCGACGGTGTAGGACAGGAACGTCGGGATGACCGAGCCTCCGCACGGCAGCACCCCCAGTGGAAACCCGATCGCCGTGCCGCGCAGCCACGGCTTCCAGGAGCGCCGCCACTCCTCGCGCGTCATGCCGGTGAAGTCGTGCAGCGTGACGGCCTCGGGCTCCTCGCGCCCGTGGGCCCACGCCTGGTAGAGCGTTTCCCCCACGGCGAACAGCCCGATCACCAGGATCAGCACGTCGATGCCGTCGAGCAGCTGCGGAATGCCGAACGAGAAGCGCGCCGCCCCGGTGAGCTGGTCGATGCCGACGAGCCCGAGTGCCAGCCCGAGGAACAGGCTGAACAGTCCGCGGACGACCGAGCCGCCGAGCAGGGCGGACACGGTCGTGAAGGCGAGCACGGCGAGCGCGAAGTACTCGGCGGGGCCGAAGCGCAGCCCCAGCGCCGCGAGCGGCGGCGCGAAGAAGGTCAGCGCGAGCGTGGCCAGCGTGCCGGCGACGAAGGAGCCGACCGCCGCCGTCGTCAACGCGGCGGCGCCGCGGCCCTGCCTCGCCATCTGGTAGCCGTCCATCGCCGTCGCGATGGAGGCCGTTTCGCCGGGTGTGTTCAGCAGGATGCTCGTGGTCGACCCGCCGTACATCGCGCCGTAGTAGATGCCGCCGAACATGATGAACGCGCTGGTCGGATCGAGGTTGAACGTGACGGGCAGCAGCACCGCCACCGTGAGCGCCGGTCCGATGCCGGGGAGCACGCCGACGGCCGTGCCGAGCGCCGTGCCGGCGAGCGCCCAGCCCAGGTGCGCGGGCGTCAGCGCGTTCGCGAAACCGCCTGTGAGGGCCGTCAGCGTGTCCATGGCCCTGGGCGGCTGGAGGCGCCGTGCCGCGGCCGAGGGGGCTCGACGGCGGCCGACGACGGTGCGAGCGGGTTGACGAGGCGGGATCGCATGCCGGAGGGGCATTGTACGTGCGCGGGTCTGGCGGTGATATAACGGCGCGATGACCGAGGCCCCGGTGGTCTTCGTTGCGGGCGCCACCGGCGCGATTGGTCGCGTGCTGTGCGGCCTGCTCGTCGCCGATGGGTGGCGCGTGGTCGGCACCACGCGGACGCCGGAGGGGGCCAGGCGCCTCGAGGCGCAGGGCGTGCGGCCGGCCGTCCTCGACGTCTTCGACGAGGCTGCCGTGCGTGCCGCCGTGCTCGACGCACGCCCGTCGGCCGTGGTCCACCAGCTCACCGACCTGCCCAAGCGGCTCGATCCGGCCGCGCTCGCCGCCGCGCTCGAGCGGAACGCGCGGCTGCGCGAGGTCGGCACGCGGCATCTGGTCGACGCGGCTGCGGCGGCGGGCGTCGCAGCCGTCGTCGCGCAGAGCATTGCGTTCGCCTACGCGCCCGGGCCGAAGCCGTACACCGAAGATCAGCCGCTGAACGGCGCCGATCCGACGATGGCGCGAACCGTCCAGGGGGTACAGGCGCTCGAGCGGCTCGTGCTGGGCGGACCGTTCCGCGGGGTGGTGCTGCGCTATGGACGCCTCTACGGCCCAGGGACGTGGGCGGCCGAGGCCCCCGCGGGTGGCCCGGTGCACGTGGACGCGGCCGCGCATGCGGCGCGTCTGGCGCTCCGCGGCGGCAGCCTAGGTGTCTACAACGTCGCGGAACCCGACGGGACGGTGGCGATCGACAAGGTGGTGGGTGAGTTCGAGTGGGACCCGGCGTTTCGCGTCGGCCTGAGGGCTCCCGGCCCGCAGGGCGCCGGGGGAGGGGACATGATGACGAGGGAAGGAAATCGATGACGAGCCGCTCGAGGTCCGGGGTGGTCCTCCGGCTGTTTCTGACGACGGCACTGCTGTCTGCGATCGCCGCGCCGGCGCGTGCGCAAGGCATGTTGGACGGGGATTGGGCGGGCATCTTCCACGAAGATCAGCCCGAACGGATCCCCGGGCCCGAGCTGGCGGACTACGGCGGGCTGCCGCTGAACGAGGCGGGCCGCCGCTACGCCGACAGCTGGGACGCCTCGCGGCTGACGCTCCCGGAGCACCAGTGCCGGGCGCACGTGTCGCCCTACATCTACCGGGGCCCCGGCCGCGTGCGGATCACCCAGGTGATCGACCCCGGCACGCAGACCGTGATCGCGCTCCGGCACGTGCTCGCCACCTACGCGCAGGAGCGGATGATCTGGCTCGACGGCCGGCCGCATCCGCCCGAGGAGGCCCCGCACACGTGGATGGGCTTCTCGACCGGGGAGTGGCAGGGCAACGTGCTCAAGGTGGTGACGACGCACATCAAGCAGGGCTGGCACCGCCGCAACGGCGTGCCGATGAGCGCCCGGGCGAAGATGACGGAGTACTTCTTCCGTCACGGCAACGTGCTGACGCAGATGTCGATCACCGAAGACCCCGTGTTCCTGACCGAGCCGCTCGTCAAGACGACCAACATGCTGCTCGACCCCAACTCGCAGCCGGGCCCGTATCAGCAGTGGCTGTTCTGTCAGGCCGACGACGAGGTGCCTGGCCGGGACCCCGCGTACGTGCCGCACTTCCTGCCTGGCACGAACCCCTACCTCACCGAGTTCTCGACCAGGTACGGCATTTCGGTCGACGCCGCGCGCGGCGGCGCGGAGACCCAGTATCCCGAGTACGCACCGCGGATGAGGCCGGCAGGCCCGGCGGCTCCCGCGGCCGAGCGGAGGGCGCGATGAGGGGCGGCGTGACGTCGGGACGCAGCATGGCCACGCCGACGCGCCGGGTTCGCTTGGCGCGCTGGCTGCAGGCGGCCGCCGTTGCGGCGGCGGTCACGGCGGGCGCGGCGTCGGCGCCGGCGGTGGCGCAGGGGCCGGCGGCCCGCGTCGGCGACGGGGGAGAAGCGCCGCTCCGGACCATGCCGGTGCAGGGCAACGTGCACGTGATCCTGGACGCCGGGGCCAACATCACCGTACAGGTGGGCGAACTCGGCGTCGTCATGGTCGACACGGGCACGGCGGCCAACGCCGAGCGGGTGCTCGCCGCGGTGCGCCGGCTCACCAACCGGCCCGTGCGCCACATCATCAACACCCACGCTCACCTCGATCACGTCGGCGGCAACGAGCGGGTCGGTGCGGCGGGTGCGCCGATCTCGGGTCGCGGGGTCGCGCAGGTGGGCGCCGGGCTCGGTGCCCGCGCCGAAATCATCGCCACCGAGGACACGCTCAACTGGATGAGCGCGCCTGCCGGCGCGCAGGCACCGACCCCGGTGGCGGCGTGGCCGACCTCCACCTTCTCTGGCGAGACGAAGGACTTCTACTACAACGGCGAAGGCATCCACCTGCGTCACCTGCCGACGGCGCACACCGACGGCGACGCCGTGGCGTTCTTCCGCCGCTCCGACGTGATCGCGACCGGCGACGTCTACTCGACCGTCAGCTATCCGGTGATCGACGGCCAGCGCAACGGCGACATCAACGGCGTCATCGCCGGACTGAACCGGCTGCTCGAGCTCGCCATCGCGGGCGAGAAGACCGAGGGCGGCACGATGCTGGTACCCGGGCACGGCCGCATCTCGGACGAAGCCGATCTGGTCGAGTACCGCGACATGGCGACGATCATCCGCGACCGCGTGCAGGACATGGTGAACCGAGGCCTGACGCTCGATCAGGTGCAGGCGGCGAGGCCGACGATGGAGTACGACGGGTTGTACGGCAGCGCGCCGGGATGGTCCACGGCCCAGTTCGTCGAGGCGGTGTACCGGAGCCTGCGGCCGCAGCGCACGACGCGGTAGCGCGCCCGCGGCGAGCGGCCTACAGCCAGCCGGCCAGCACGCCCGCGGGCAGCTGCAGCTGCAGCACCCGGACGAACAGCACGTAGGCGCCGGCCGAGATCAGCAGCGCGGCAACCGCGTCGCGCAGGGGGCGGCGATCGTCGAACGCGCGGGCGGTCAGCCAGAAGAGGGCGGCCGAGGCGAGGACGAAGCCGGCCCGCTCGGCCAGCGCCACGTCGAGCACGATGCCGGCCGCGAGCAGCAGCGACGGCCCGCGACCACCGTGCGGCGCGCGCGGCCCCGCGCCCGCTGCCGGTGTCGATGAGACCCGCGGTCGCACGGCTCCCCACGCGGCAGCGGCGCCGAACGCCAGCAGCCCCGCCAGCACGAACAGCGGATACGGTCCTGCCGACTGCAGTGTGCCTCCTGCGTCGTTCTTCCCCGTGCCGAGCTTCCGCAGGATGTCGCGGACGCGCGTTTCCTCGTCCGCGACGAACGCGTCGAAGGCGGGTCCGGCCAGATACCGGTCGAGCCACCGATATCGGTCGAGCGTCTCGCGCCAGGCCGCCGAGTGTACCAGCGCGTCGACGAGGCGCTCGATGCGCGCACGATCCGCCGCGCGCAGGCCTGGCGGCGCCACGACCGACCGCCAGTTCTCGAATTCGAGGTCGACACCCTGCTCGCGCAGCGTTGGCACCTCGAGGCCCGGCAGGCGCGACGCGCTCGAAATGGCCAGCGGCCGGAGTGCGCCCGACTCGATGTGCGGCGCGAACTCGGCCAGGCCGTTGATGCCGGCCGACACCTGCCCGCCGAGGATGGCGGCCAGCGACTCGCCGCCGCCGGAGAAGGCGATGTAGTTGACGCGGCGCGGCTCGACGCCCACCGCGTCGGCCACCAGTCCTGCGAGGATCTGGTCGCTGCCGCCGGCCGAGCCTCCACCCCAGGAGATGGCTTCGGGGGTGGCCTTGAACGCCGCCATCAACTCGGCCAGCGTCCGGTACTGGGACGACGCCGGCACGGCGATCACCTCGTACTCACCCGTCAGCCTGGCGATCGGCGTGACGTCGCGGAGCGTGACGGGCGAGCGGTTCGTGACGATGCCGCCCAGCATGATCAGGCCCGACACCATCACGGTGTCGCCGCTCCCGCGCTCCGCGCCGATGAACCGCGCCAGCCCGACGGTGCCGGCCGCGCCCGGGCGCGGCCGGGGCGACGAGGCGCAGTTGGTCGCCCTGCGGCTCGGCAGCCGTGGGCGCCGCCGCGAGCGTTGCGGCGAGCGCCAGCGCCGTGCCGGTCAGGTGTCGAACAGTGGTGCCGCGCGGGCGTCCCATCGCGCCCGCATTGTAGCGGACCGGTCCCGCCCTGACGGCGCCGCGTCGCCGTGTCGGGCCGAGGCAGACGGACGGGTGTCCTCCGGAGCGCCCGGGCTCGCCGGGACACCCAGGCCCGAGGGGCGCCCGCAGGAAGTTTCCTTGCTCCAGATCCGCCCGCCCGCGGTAGGATTTCGCCGCAGTCGACCGCGGTGTACGGGCGACGGAGGAAGGTCCGATGCTGACAACGGCTCGCCGCTCCTTGGGGCTGCGGGTGCTCGTGGCGTGCGCGGCCGTTGCGTCATTCCTGACGGGCGGCTGCACGGGGCGGTACGAGTCCGATTTCGCCGTGATGGTCGTCAACCGGACCGCCAATGCCATCGACGCGCTCGCCAACGGCAGCACGCTCGGGCAGGTGGCGGCGGGCCAGACGGGGAGTTTTTCGCTCCATCTGGCCGAGTCGAACGCGAACATCTTCTCGAATGGGGTGGCGCCGACGCCGCAGGCCGTTGTCACCTTCACGGCCCGTGACGTCCGCAGCGGCGCCGTGTCGACCGAACAGCAGGTGACGCTGTCCAAGGGGGCGGCCACGTACATCTCGTTCTCGAGCGACGACTTTCCGGCCACGGGCCCGACCATCGCCCGATTCACCTATTCGCCGACGAATCCAACCGTGAACCAGGACGTCTCGATGAACGGGGCGTCATCGACCGTCTCGAACGGCACGTTCGCATGGGACTTCGGCGACGGCCAGACCGGCACGGGGGCGGTCACCACGCACCGCTACGCCCGCACAGGCACGTTCACGATAACGATGACCGTCACGAGCGACACCAGGCAGACGTCGACGGCGTCGCGGACCATCACGGTGTCGGCCACGCTGCCCCCGACGGCGGCCAACTTCACGTTCTCCCCGACGGCGCCCGCGATCAATCAGGACGTGTCGTTCATCGCCGCGACCAACCAGGCGCAGGTTCCGGGTGCGACGTGGACCTGGGACTTTGGCGACGGCACCAGCGGTACCGGCCCGACGGTGTCTCACCGGTATACGCGGGGAGGCACCTTCACGGTGACGCTGCGTGTCAGCACGGACGCCACGCTCAGCGCCACGTCCTCCCGGCAGATCACCGTGGCGTCCACGCTGCCAGCCGGGTCGGCGAGCTTCACCGCCTCACCGACCGACCCGAGGGTCGGCGATACGGTGTTCTTCAATGCCACGGCCTCCACCGCGACGGGTGGCACCTATGCGTGGGACTTCGGCGACGGCAGCACGGCCACCGGCGTGACGACCACGCACGTCTTCACCCAGGCCCGGACGTTCGTGGTGACGCTGACCGTCACCAACAGCCTGGGCCAGACGGCGACGGCGACCCGCAACGTGAGCGTGACCACGCCGTAGACGGGACCGCCGCGGGCCGGGGGCGCTCAGCGACGGCCGTCCGGCGGCTGCGTGCGCAAGCCGCGCAGCCGCGAGGCCGCAGGAGCCCACTCGGGACGGGCCTGGAGCGCCTCGGCGTAGAGCCGGCGCGCCTCCTCGACGTGTCCCGCCCCTTCCTCGATGAGACCCAGGTTGTACGCGATGCGCCAGCGCGGCGAGCCGAGGGCCGTGGCGGCGTCGAGTTCGCGCCGGGCCAGCGCCGCCTGGCCACTGAGGTAGAACACCGCGGCGTAGGCCTCGTGCAGCGTCGCCTCGCCAGGTGTGAGCGCGAGCTGCCGCTCGAGCAGCCGCCTCGCGAAAGGCACGTTGCCCTCTTCGAGGGCAATGCGCGCCCGGAGGGCGGCGGCCTCTGGCATCGGACGAGGCAGCGCCAGCGCCTGATCCAGGTACTGCTGGGCCACGGCGAGACGCCGCCCTTCGTAGGCGAGCGACGCATTGGCGACGAGCGTCGGCGCGTGCGCCGGGCAGACGAGCGCCTGCCGGGCCATTTCCCGCTCGAGGCGGCCGCACGCATCGTCCGCCGTGCAGCCGCTGGCCCGCAGGGACTCGAGTGGCGTCGTCAATCGCGCCAGCTGCGCATCGGCGTCGAAGCACACCTGGCTCTGCAGCGGCGAGGTCTTCTCCGCACAGGCGGCGGCCATCACGTTCAGGGCCGTGACGCCGGCCACGCACCACTTCGTCCTCCACGTCATCACCGCACTTCTCCTCCGCACGGCGCTCATGGTGCGGCCGACCGCAGTACGCTGTTGCCGACCTCGACCATCTGCAACAGCGCTGGAGCCAGGGTCGACACGAAGACCCCGGGCAGAAAACAGATCACGAGCGGGAACACCAGCTTGACCGGCAGGGCCTGCGCTTCGAGCAGGGCCTGTTCGCGCCGGCGCTGTCGCAGGTCGACCGCCTGGTACTGGAGCGTTTCGGCGAGGCTCGCGCCGATCTGCTCCGCCTGAATCAGCGCGGACGTGAACGTGGTCACGGCCGGCACGTCCGCCCGTCTCGCGAGCTGCCGCAGTGCCTGTCCGCGCGTCAGCCCGGCCATGGTGTCGTGCTGAAACGCGATGAACTCGGTCGACAGGGCACGGTCCGTGCCTTGCGACCGCACGATGCGGGCCAGCGCGGCATCGAAGCCCAGGCCCGCCTGCGCCATCGTGGCGAGCAGGTCCAGCGCAAGTGGCAGATCTCGTTCGATGGCCAGCACGCGGGCGCGGCGGCTGCTACGCACCATCATGGCGGGCGCGAGAGCGGCGAGCCCGAAGAGAATCCACGGACCGCCAGTCAGGACCAGGGCCACGATGTCGCCGGCGCTGCCGGGGATCTCGGCGACCGTCGCGAGCAGCGGGCCCGACAGCCAGCGGTCGTACACCTGCGCCAGGATCAGCCCGCCCACCACGGCTGTCGCGGTCACCGTGACGAACCACGCCGGGGCACCGGGGCGCCGGTACCCGGCCCTTGCCAGCCAGAGCGCCAGCGGGTTGTCGCGGCCGGGCGTGCCTCCGGCGGCGCCCTCGGGCGGGTCGAGGAGCAGATGGAGGCGACGGAGGGCGCCTGCGCGAACTCGCCAGCCCTCCACGGCGGCGCGACCCGCCCACGCCGCCAGACCCAGAGCCACGAGAACGATGAGTGCGACGGCCATCACGACCTCAGAAGGTGCTGCGGCTCAATCGGGCCATCCAGATGAGTCCGATGGCCTGCAGCGCGATGACGCCAGAGATGATGGTCGTGCCGACGCCGCTCGCGACGAAGGCCTCCAGGCGCTCGGGACTCGTGCGCCACATCAGGAACGCCAGCACGTAGGCGATACCCAGGACGACGGCGACCGACGCCTGCGACTCGACGCCCTGCGCGCGGACGCGCCGGCCCAGTTCGATGCGATCGCGAACGGTCTGTCCGACCGCCGAGAGCGTCGTGGCGAGACTGCCCCCGACCTCCCAGTGCGTGGCCAAGGACGTGGAGAACAGCCGAAAGGTCTCGAGCGGGATGCTCCGCTCGAGATCGCCGACGGCGACCCGCGGATCGTCGCCGAGTCGAATCCGCGTCGCGACCTCCTGGAAGTAGGTCCGGAGGGGTGATCCGACCTCTTCGAGGGCCGAGTCGAACGCGGCGAGCAGACTCGCGCCCGCGCGAAGCGACCCCATCATCAGGTAGATTGCCGAAGCCAGCTGCGCTTCGATCCGGTCGGCCTGGCGCTGCCGCCACTGCTCCTCGACGAGCGACGCGAGTACGCCGACGAGCAACCCGAGCGCGCCCGCGACGGCAAGGGGGAGGCGGGCCCCCGCCCACAACGCCGCGGTCGCCGCCACGCCGACGGCGGGGCCGACGAATCGCCGTCGCGGCGGGTACGGCCGGATCCGTCTGCCGCGCCGGGTCTCGGGCGTGCGTTCTCCGCTGCCCAGATACTGATCGAGCCGCCTTTCGGCTTGCGCGCGTGCCCGGCGCCGGCGCCAGATCGGGAGAGCCGCGAACGACAGCGCGAGCGCGAGAGCCAGGAACGTCATGCGCCCGCGTCCTCGACCCGCTGGAAGAGCGCGGCGGGAATCTGGACGCCCTCCTCGCGCAAGTCGTCGACCATCCGCGGAATGACCCCCGTGGCGGTGAAGTGGCCCAGCACGCGGCGACCCTGACGGCCGCGCCGCCGGAATCCGAAGATCTCCTGCAGCTGAGGCGTCTGACCTTCGAGACCGGTGATCTCGGCGACCGATTCCACGCGGCGCACGCCGTCGTCGTACCGCCGCACGTGCACGAGCAGGTGAATAGCCGAGACGATCTGTTCCCGAACCGCCCGTGACGGCAGGTCGACGCCCGCCATCAGCACCATCGTCTCGAGACGCGCGAGCGCGTCGCGGGGGGAATTCGCGTGGATGGTCCCGATGCCGCCATCGTGCCCGGTGTTGAGCGCCTGGAGCATGTCGAGTGCTTCCGCGCCGCGCACCTCCCCGACGATGATCCGATCGGGCCGCATCCGCAGCGCGTTGACCAGCAGGTCCCGGGCCGTGATCCGGCCTCGGCCCTCGATGTTGACCGGACGCGTTTCCATCCGGACCACGTGCTCCTGATCGAGGCTCAACTCCGCGGTGTCCTCGATCGTCACGATCCGCTCGGTCTCGGGGATCGCCTCGGCGAGCACGCCGAGCAGCGTCGACTTGCCGGCGCCGGTTCCGCCAGACACGAGGATGTTTCGCCGGGAGCGCACGGCGATGACGAGGAATTCGAGGAGCTCAGGAGAGAGCGTCCCCATGGAGAGGATGTCGTCTCGCCGCAGCCGCCGTCGCCCGAAGCGGCGAATGGACAGCGTCGGACCGTCGATGGTCGCGGGCGGCAAGGTGGCGTTGACGCGGCTGCCGTCCGGCAGCCGCAGGTCGGCCATCGGCGACGACGTGTCGATACGACGGCCGACGCGCGCAGCGATGCGCTCGATGACGCGTACGATGTGCTCCGCGTCGCGAAACCGGATGTTCGTGCGTTCGAGGCGGCCGAAGCGCTCGACGTAGACCTTGTCGGGGGCGTTGACGAGGATGTCGCTGACGGCGGGGTCCGCCAGCAGGGGCGCCAGCGGGCCCATGCCGATGGTCTCGTCCGTCAGCTCCTCCGCGAGCCGGACGCGCTCGGCCTCGTTGAGGGCGACGTCCTCGGACGCGAGGGCCCGCGCGGCGAAGTCCCTGACGACGGCCGCCACGTCGCTGCCGTCCGCGTCGAGCAGGCCGCGGTCTCCGATCTCGTCGAGCAGCCGCTCCTGCAGGGAGGCCTTCACCGCGAGGTAGTCCGTCCGCAAGGGTCTGGCCTGCCGGAC
>CAWULT010000054.1:0-29405 GCA_963923455.1 uncultured bacterium | reverse complement strand
AAGAGACAGCGCCAGCCCTCGCCGCGAGCGTGGCCGGCGAACTGCGCGTGCGAGAACCGGATGCCGGTGTCGATCACGTAGACCCGGACGCCGAGCCCCGTCGGCCCGTACGTGTAGCTGCGATCGAGGGGCAGCGCCCGCTGGTCGATGCGGTCGAGCCCCCACGGCGGGCTGACCTGCGTGTCGGAGATCTCGACGACACCGTCCTCTTCGACGAAGGCGACGCGATCGTCCTGGCTCAGGCGCTGCGCGGCGGCCTCGGACATCCGGGCGGTGAAGCCGAGCAGCGCCCGGCGGAAGCTGCGCTCGACGGTTGCGCCGTACTCGCCGGCCACGCTCGCGGCGAGGGCTGGCGCGAGCGCGGCGTCACCCCGTGGGCCAGCCGCCCATTCCTCGAGGACCACGATGTAGCGCCCCGGCGCGCGCCTGGCGGCACGCCGGAACTTGCCGGATGGAGGGCCGCCGGGCGTCTGGGCGCTCAGGATGCCCAGGTTCGACCACGGCAGGACCGATGGTGAGATGGCCGGCGCCAGCAGCAGCGCGGCCGTGGCCGAGATGGCGAGAGTCGATCCCGCGAACCGTCGTGTGTACATCAGAGCAGATCCCTTTCCAGCTGGTGGGGCTCGTCAGTCTATCGGAATGGCCGGCGGGTGTGTGTAGTCGCGTCGCGCGCCGGGTGGCCCGTCTCAATCCACCCAGCTCGACCGGCCCGGCCCCATGCCCGTGCCTGCACGGCCCGGCCGATCCCGTCGCGCTGCCCCCTTCGGGGGCGCGGTCGCCGTGCGGCGCTCCGGCACCAGCTTCCGGGTTCCCCGTTCTCGCGATACGCTGGAGTCACGCATGAGCACCGATCCCGGCAAACTCCTCGGCCTGCTGTTCCGCAGTCATCCCTGGCACGGCGTGCCGATCGGGTCCCAGGCGCCCAACCTCGTCACCTGCTTCATCGAGATCGTGCCGACGGATCGCGTGAAGTACGAGGTGGACAAGGCCACCGGGTACCTGAAGGTCGACCGGCCGCAGCTCTACTCGAACATCTGTCCGGCGCCGTACGGCTTCATCCCGCAGACCTATTGTGGGCCGCGCGTCGGCGCACGATCGGCCGCGCAGACCGGGCACGCCACGGTCAGGGGCGACGGTGACCCGCTCGACGTCTGCGTGCTGACACAGACGCCCATCACCCACAGCGACCTGCTGCTGCAGGCGAGGCCGATTGGCGGCATCCGCCTCCTCGACGGCGACGAGGCGGACGACAAGATCATCGCGGTGCTGGCGGGGGACGGGCTGTACGGCGGGTGGACCGAACTGGCACAGGTGCCCGAGGCGGTGGTCAACCGCCTGTCGCACTACTTCGAAACCTACAAGCTGGCGCCGGGCGCGACGACGAAGCCGATCCACATCGCGCACACCTTCGGCCGTGACGAGGCGCACGAAGTGATCCGGGCCGCGCGGCAGGACTACGGCGAGCGGTTCGGCGCGCTGCAGGACCAGCTGGCGAACGCGCTGTCCTGACCTCGGCGCCGGGCCGCCACGACCGCGCCGTGCGCGGCCCTGGGATCAGCCGTTGGGAAGCGCGTCGATGAACGCGTTCATCCGCTTGCGCATCGCCTCGTCCGGCACCCGCCCCACGCCGCCGCCGAGGTTGTCCAGCATGTTGCGGGCCTGGCTGGTCGCGGGCGTCACCGCCGTCACCGCGGGGTGGCCGAGCACCCACTTCAGGAAGAACTGCCCCCAGGTCTTCGCGTCGAACTCCGCAGCCCAGTCGGGCAGGGGCCGGTCGCCGACGCGGCGGAACAGGCGCGTCCGGCCGAACGGTGCGTACACCAGCACGGCGATGCCGCGGTCGCGCGCGAGCGGCAGGATGCGGTCCTCGACCTCCCGGCCATCGATCGCGTAGTCGACGCCGATGAAATCGATCGCCTGCGTGCGCATCGTCTCTATCAGCGCGTCGTACTGCTGGTCGAACGTCGTCGTGACGCCGATGTAGCGGACGCGCCCCTGCTGCTTGTACTCCCGGAGGATCGGCAGCTGCGTCGCCACGTCGCCCATGTTGTGGACCTGGATCAGGTCGATCTTCGCCTTCTTGATCCGGGCGAACGACTGTTCCACCTGCGCGCGCGCGGCCGCCGGATCGGCCGTCGGCCCGCCGCCGGGGCCGCTGGGCCGTCCGCCGCCGCGTCCGGCCGGACCGCCGGGCCGCCCGCCGCCCGGGAACCCGCCCGCGACGTTCAGCTTCGTCGCCCAGAACACACGGTCGACGTAGCCCAGCTCGTTCACGAGCCGTCCGGCCACTTCCTCCGAGGCGCCGTACTGCGGGGCCGTGTCGAAGAGGCGGCCGCCGCCGTCGACCAGCGTCCGCAGCACCTCGCGCAGCGCGGTGATGTCCTCGGTGCGCGCCACCTGCGAGAAGGTCGCGGAACTGCCGAGGCCGATGACGGGCAGCATCTCGCCGCTCGACGGGATGGCGCGGGCCAGCAGCCGCTGCTGGCCGAAGAGATCCAGCGGGCGAAGCCCCAGTGCGACGCCCGTGCCGAGCGTCAGGTGGAGCCATTCGCGGCGGGTCAGTGTGGACACGAGATCCTCCTCGATGCGCCTCAGGACAGGTGCGCCAGGACCGCGTCGACCTCGTCGGGGGAGCCCAGCACCACGCTGGTGCGCTGGTGCAGGCTCGTCGGCTGGACGTCGAGCAGCCGCGTGACCGCGTTGGCGGTGGCGGCCACGGCCTTGCCGCCCGCCTGTTCGATCAGGAACGCCAGCGGATTGCCTTCGTACATCAGCCGGAGCTTGCCTTCGGGGTTCTTCTTCGTGGGCGGATACAGGAAGACGCCGCCCTTGAGCAGCGTGCGATGCACGTCGGCGACCATGGATCCGATGTAGCGGCTCGAGTAGCCGGCGTCGTGCGCCCAGTCCAGGTACCGGTTGATGCCGGCCGGAAAGCCGCCGCGGTTCGCCTCGTTCACCGAGTAGGTCTTCCCGCTGCGCGGAATCTGAATCTGGCTCTGGACCAGCACGAACGAGCCGATTGCCGGGTCGAGCACGAACATGTCGACGCCGCGGCCGGTGGTCAGCACGAACACGGTGGACGAGCCGTAGAGGACGTAGCCGGCCGCCACCTGCCGCGAGCCGGGCTGGCAGACCGTCTCCGCGGCGCCGGCGATGGACGGGTCGTTCCGGAGGATCGAGAAGATCGTGCCGACGCCGACCGAGACGTCGAGGTTCGAGGAGCCGTCCAGCGGGTCGAAGGTCACGCTGTACTTGCCGCCCTCCGAGCCCCGGCGGAGCAACGTGGGTTCGTCGTCCTCTTCGGACGCGACCACGGCGACGGTCGGCCGGCCGCCGAGGCACGTCATCAGCAGTTCGTTCGCGATGACGTCGAGCTTCTGCTGCGCCTCGCCGTGGATGTTGTCGCCACCATGCGCGCCGAGGACGTCCTCCAGTCTGGCGCGCCGCACCTTGTTGGCGATCGCCTTTCCGGCGAGCGAGATCGCCGAGAGGATCCACGTGAACTCACCGGTCGATCCGGGATAGCGGGCCTCTTCGCTCAGGATGTGCGACTGCAGGGACGTGATGTTCTGGCGGTCCGCGGACCGCCGGCGGGGCGGCGACTGGGTCTGAGACATCGGGTTGAGATCCTATATCGGCTCGGGGATCAGTGGTGCAGGGCCGGTCCCTGACCCGGCTGGTGGTGTGGCGTGGAGTCGGCCGGCCCAGCCAAGCCATAATCCCGGGCATGTTCCGGCGAATCGGAAGGTGGCTGCTGCGTGGCCTCGCCGCGCTGCTGGTGGTGGTCGGACTCGTCGTCGCGTGGATGGCGTGGAATCTCAGGGACCTCACGCCGGGTTCCGACTTCGAACTCCAGGTGCGGCCCACGGCGTCGGCCACGCCGGCCCTGCGAGCCGGCTTCGGCCGCCGTACCATCAACCCCGACCTCTCGAGGCCCGTCTGGGTGGCCGGTTTCGCCCACGCGCGGGCCGCGACGGCCCTGCACGACGACTTGTACGCCGTGGCGGCGGTCGTCGACGACGGGGAGCACCGCATCGGGCTCGTCGCACTCGATTCGATCGGCGTCTTCCACGATCAGGCCGTGGCCGTGCGTCGCAGCGTGCCGTCCTCGGCCCGGCTCGACTACGTGATCGTCGCCTCGACGCACAATCACTCGACGCCGGACCTGATGGGTATCTGGGGCCCGAGCGACTACCGCAGCGGCATCGACCCGGGCTACCGCGAGCAGGTGGTGGCCGCCGCGGCCGCCGCGCTCCAGGATGCGGTCGCCGCGCTGCGCCCGGCGCGCCTCTCGCTCGCCGAGATTCCGCTCGACCCGCCCGGCCTCGTGGCCGACTCGCGCGATCCACAGGTGTTCGACGCCACCGTCCGCCTGATGCACTTCACGGCGCCGGACGGTGCCACCATCGGCTCGATCGTCAACTGGGCCGACCATCCGGAGACCCCCTGGGCCGACAACACCGAACTGACCGCCGACTTTCCCGGCTACCTGCGCGCGGCGCTCGAGAAGGGAGTCGCGGTCGGTGGCCGACAGGTCGAGGCCGGGGTCGGCGGCATCCACCTCTACGTCAACGGCGCGATTGGTGGCCTGATGACCACGAACCCCGAGACGCACGTCGCCGACCCGTACGACGGCCGCACCTACGCCGCGCCGTCACACGACAAGGCCCGCGCCGTGGGCCGCCGGCTCGCCGCAGCTGTCCTGCCGGTGCTCCGTGAGAATCGGGGCATTGCTCAGGCCGCGCCGCGGCTCGGCATCGCGGCGCGGACCCTCGAGCTCAGGATCGACAACCCGCTGTTTCGCGTCGGTGCCGGTATCGGGCTGTTCAAGCGCGGCCAGCCGCACCTGAATCACATCCGCAGCGAGGTGTGCGTGGCCACCCTTGGCGACGCGAGCCTGGCGTGCGTGCCCGGGGAACTGTATCCGGAGATCGCCAACGGCGGCATCGTGCGTCCGACCGGTGCGGATTTCGACGTCGAGCCCGTGGAGGTGCCCGCGATCCGGGCGTTCATGCCGGGTCGCGTGAAGTTCCTCGTGGGCCTCGCCAACGACGAGGTGGGCTACATCATCCCGAAGTCCGAGTGGGACAACGAGGCGCCCTGGCTCTACGGGTCGGCGGTGCGCCACTACGGTGAGGTGAACTCACTGGGTCCCGACACCGCCCCCGCCATCCACGCGGCGCTGCGGCAGCTGGCCGGCTTCCTCGTGCAGCAGTAGCCGGCGACGCAGCGTCCGGTCACGGCAGGGGCCAGGTGCGCGGCACCCTGACGACGTAGGTGCCGGCGATGCGATCGTGCCACGTCTGGCTCTCCTGGTCGCGGAGCATCCACAGACAGCCCAGGCCGAGCACGGCGAACGAGAAGACGCTCGAGAGCCCGCGTACCAGGGCATCCGCGAAGCGCACCGCCGTTCCGTCGACGCGCACCACGCGCGTCTGCGCGATGATGCCGCCGACCGTCGTGCCCTTCCACGTCCAGAACACGACGCGGTAAGCCAGCAGCAACAGCAGGAAGCGGCCCGGCGTGTCGTCGTCGATGCCGAGCAGCGCGTATGTCAGGCCGACGAGGGCGAGGTCGAGCACGAACGCGCCGGCGCGATTCAGGAACGTCGCGCGGGGGCAGATCGACGCGTCGCCCGCCGGTGCCACCGGCTGGCCCGGAGCCGCCGGTGCCGCGACGGCGGCTCCGGCATCCGCCGGCACGGCTGCCGGCATCGGCGGCGGCATGGGCACCGCGGCCGGCTCCGGCCGCGGATTCTCCCGCCGCAGCGCCGCGGCGATCGCCAGCGCGCTGGCCCCGAGCCCGAGCGCGCCCAGCGTCGCCCACGTGACGAATCCGAGAATCGGCACCATGTACACCGCGGTGACGACCACGAATCCCAGCACGAACGAGCGGGCCAGCTGTGCGCGGCTGTCGGGATCCGACGGGCGCAGGAGCCGGGCGCCGAGCGAGCACAGCACGCTCACCTTGCCCACGAGGCCAGCGAGGAACACCGCGCAGTAGAGCAGGGGGATCACCGCGATGCCGGCCACGGTCACCGCCAGCAGCAGCGATACGGGCAGCAGGAGCATCAGCACGAGCAGCCCGGCGGCGAATGCGCTCAAGGGTCGCACGGCCAGCGTCTCGGTGCAGGCATGCACCGCCCGATCGAAGACCAGGACGATGGCCAGGTAGATGCCGAAGAGGATGGCGACGAGGGCCCACATCCACGGCAGGCTCGGCACCAGCGGACGTCCGAGCAGCAGGCCGTCGGTGACCCACGGCACGAGCGCACGCAGGCCATTCGTGACGGGCAACGGACCGAGGACCACCTGCTCGCCGCCGGGCCGGAACTCCGGTGGGGCGGTCAGCTGGCCGGCGACCAGCACCAGGTCGCCGTTCACGCGGGCGCCTGATTCCACGGTGGCATTGCCGCCTACCGTCACCACGTCGCCGTCGACCACGGCGGTCGGCGCCAGCCTGGCCGTGCCGAGGATGACGACGAGGTCGCCGGTCACGTGCCCCTCGATCGTCGCGGTGCCGGCGATCATGACCACGTCATCCGACACGTCGTCGCGCCCGAGCAGGTAGTCCGACGCGAACCTGACGCTCGTGCGCCCGCGGTCATGGGGGCCGTCGTCCCGCGTCGCGACGTCAGCGGGCGCGCCGGGCGTGGCCGGTGTCCCCGGTTGGCGGGCTGCGCGCGGCGTGGCTGGAGACTGCGTGGATGGCGCGGCCGGCGGGGTTGGTGTCGCCGCTGGGGGCTGTTCGGCCGCACCCGCTGGAGCCGGTGAGGGGGCGGGCACCAGTACCTGGGCAGGTGCCGCCTGGGGAGCGAGGGCCGCTTGGGCCACGTCGGCCTGCCGCCGCGGCGCGTCCTGGGCCGAGGCGCCCGTAGTGCAGAGCGCGGCGACAGCCGCGAGAACGCCGAGTCGCAGTCTGGAAGTGGTCATGATCGGGATGCCCCTCCAAGGGCCATACGTGCCAGCGCGGCGCCGGCGAGCGCGCACGTGGCAGACATCGTCAGGACGAGCGCCGCCGCCACGGCCAGCGCCGGCGCGAGCGCGCGATGCAGGACGGCGACGGTGCTCAGTGCCGCCACGGCTGCGTCCATCAGCCGCACCGCGGGCGCCGCACTCGACACCGCCGCCGCGCTGGCCACGTCGCCCGCCGCCGCCAGGGCCGGCCACGACGCCACCAGTGTCCAGGCCGCGCCCGCGACTGCCATCAGCGACGCCGCCTGCCATCCGACGGGCCACGTCATCCACGCGCGCTCGTACCACGGGCGCCGCGGCTGCGCCACCGCCGCCATCACCCGCGGCAGCAGGGAGCGTGGAGCTCTGGGCGCGGGCAGCGCCGTCAGCGCGTCGTGCACGATCGTGTCGCGGTCAGTGGGCATCGTCGTCCGCCAGTTGCCGCCGAAGGGCCTCACGGCCCCGGTGGATGTCCGTCTTCACCTTGCCCAGCGACACGCCGAGCGCCTCGGCAATGGCCTGGTAGCTGTACTGCTCGAAGTGGAACAGCACGAGCGGCACGCGTTGATGGGCCGGCAGTCCCTGCAGCGACGCTTCGAGCCGGGCCTGGCGGTCCGCCGTTTCCAGGTCGACGGCCGGGGTGGCATCGGCCGCCAGGCTTGCCTCGTAGGGCTCCTCGTGCCCCTCCGCGTCGACCCGGCCCAGCTCGCTGAAGAAGCGCCACCGGGCGCGGTAGCGCGTCAGGTGGTTCAGGCACAGGTGCGTCGTGACCGTCTTCAGCCAACCGCCCGCCGTCGGGCTGGGCCCGATCGCCTCGAACCGTTCGTACGCCTTCAGGAACACCGTCTGGGCGACATCCTCGGCGTCCGAGGCATTGCCCAGCAGGCGCACGGCGAGCCCGTACACCAGGTCCTGGTAGTTGCGCACGAAGGTCTCGAACGCGTCGGCGTCGGTCATGCCTCACGGGTGCCGGGCCGATGTCACGGAGGGTAGAACCCCCCAGTCGGCCCAAGGTTTCACACGGATCCGGGGCGGGAATTGTTTCGCATTGACCGGCCCGGAGGAGTCTGCCGATAATCGAAGAGCATGGCCGAGACGACGCTTTCCCGCCGCCGGTTTCTCTGGTCCATGGCCGCCGCCGTGCCGGCGGTCGCCCTGTCCCCCGTGGGGGCGCTGGCCGCAGCCACCGAGCCCCGCGAACTCCAGTTCTTCCACACTCACACCGCGGAGCGCCTCCGCGTGGAGTATTACGACGGCGCGGGATACCTGCCCGACGCCCTGGCCACGGTCAACCAGTTCCTCAGGGATTTCCGGACGGGCGACGTTCACGCAATCGATCCCGGCCTGCTGGACCTGTTGTACCGCCTGGCCGGCTCCACCGGCACCTCGAAGTCGTTCGAGGTGATCTCGGGCTATCGGTCGCCGGCCACCAACGCGATGCTGCGCCAGCACAGCGAGGGGGTGGCCTCCGGCAGCCTGCACATGCAGGGCATGGCCATCGACATCCGCCTTGCCGACGTGCCCCTAGCCAAGCTGCGGAAGGCGGCGCTCGCCGCCGGACGTGGCGGTGTCGGGTACTACCCGGCGTCGCAGTTCGTCCACGTCGACACCGGCCGCGTCCGCTTCTGGTAAACGCGTCCGGGTCTCCGGCCGCCTCTCCGCGCCCAGTGGCGCCTCTGGTCTCTTCACGCGCATGGCAGAAACCGTCGAATTCACGAGCAATGGCAGCGTCGCGTCGGGCTATCTGGTGAGGCCGCCGAGCGGCTCTGGCCCCGGCGTTCTCGTCATCCAGGAATGGTGGGGGCTCGACTCCGGGATCAAGGAGATGGCGGACCGGCTGGGTGCGGCCGGCTTCGTGGCGCTGGCGCCCGATCTCTATCACGGCGAGCTGGCGCAGCACGACGAGATGGACAAGGCCGCGCACCTGATGCAGAGCCTGCCGGCCGACCGCGCCGGCAGGGACATGAGCGGCGCCATCGATTTCCTCGCGAACCACCCTGCCGTCACCGGGAAGGGCCTCGGCGTCGTGGGCTTCTGCATGGGCGGCATGCTCGCCTTCATCATCGCGACCAACCGTGGCGACAAGGTCAGGGCCGTGGTGCCGTTCTACGGATTCCCGCAGGGCGACACCGAGCCCGACTGGTCGACGCTGACGGCTGCGGTCCACGGGCACGTGGCCGAGCACGACTCGTTCTTCCCGCCGGCGGCGGCCCGGGCGCTCGAGGCGAAGCTGCGGGCGATGGGCAAGGACGTGACCCTGACCGTGCATCCCGGCTCCGGCCACGCCTTCATGGCGCCCCACAACGCGCTCGGCACCTACGACGCCGCGCTGGCCGCCCGGGTGTGGCCGCAGGCGGTGGCGTTCCTCGAGTCACATCTGGCCTAGGGCGGTCGTCGACCGCCTGGCGACCCCGCCGCCCGCTTGACCTGCGCGGGTTCTGCGCGATGATCGGCGCATGACGCCTGGTCCGAGGTCGTGGGTGGGGCGATGGGGGCTGCTTCGGACGTTCGCGGCCGACGCACGACTGGCGTGGCGCCTGCTGCGTGAGCCGCGGGTGTCGCCCGCGCTCAAGGCCCTGCCGGTGCTGGCCGTGCTCTACCTGCTGTCGCCGATCGACGTGCTGCCGGACATCGTGCCCGGGCTGGGGCAGCTCGACGACCTGGGCGTGCTGGTGCTGGCGGTGAACGCGTTCGTGCGGCTGGCGCCGTCCGCCGCGGCGCTGTTCCACCGCGACGCGATCGCGCGGAAAGCCCCGTACGAGCCGATGGCGGCGTCGGACGGCGTGATCGACGCCCAGTTCCGACGGGAGCCCTGAACCGGGCCGCGCACGGGAGGGACGCCTCGGCGCCTCAGCCCCAGGGCTCTCCGACGATGAGCCGGTCTGGGGCTGTCGGCGCCGCGACGCGCGAGCGGCTAGAGCGCGTCCTTCAGGGCCTTGACCGGGCGGGCCTTGACGACCTTGCGCGCCGGCTTGGCCTTGAAGATGGTCGGCTCCTTCGTGAACGGGTTGATGCCCTTCCGCGCCTTGGTCGCGGGCTTCTTGATCACGACGAACTTCGCGAAGCCAGGCACCAGGAACGCGCCGTTCTTCTTCAGTTCCTTCGAGCCGATCTCGGCGAGATGCTCGATCACGCCCTTGACGTGCTTCTTGCTCACGCTATCGGCGAACTTCTCCGCGAGCTTGGAAATCAGCTCCGACTTCGACATCAGCTTGGCCACTCGTGCCTCCATTCTTTCCGGCGAAATCGCCGGTGTTCCAGACGATCGAGTGACAGAGTAACCGATTTGGATCGTGATTTCTCGCGAAAAATCGCTCGATCCGAGCCGAGGATCCGATCCGTCCTTCGGCTACGGCACGATCGCGCTGGTGCGATCGGCCCTCTCGAACGTCCCGACCATCAGCTCGCTCGCATAGTTGGCCTGCTGGCACTGGTACTCGAAGAGCTCGGTGCCGGCCTCCCAGCGGAGCGTCATCGCTCCGCTGAAGGGCCGCGTGTAGGCGCCCGGATCGTCGATGGTCAGCTCGTAGCGCATCGAGGGAAAGTCGAGCCGCGTGAAGCGCTCCAGCGTGTGGAGCTGCTGCGTGTGCGGCAGGCCGTCGCGATCGAGCCAGAAGCGCTCGTTGTAGCCGACGGTGTCGATCACGAGCGTGTCGCCCTCCCACCATCCAATCGAGTGGCCGTAGTAGGTGGGCTCGAGCGTCGCGGGGTGCGACCTGCCGTCCATGTACACGGTGCGGAAGGTGTGAGGCCCGCCGATGTCGAAGATGAAGAGGCGCTGCAGCTCCGGCATCTCGACCATTTCCACGCCGTACGGCGTCAGGAACTGTCGCGAGGCGCCCGACGGCTTGCAGCGCGTGTGCGGCTCGAGTTCGTTGGCCTCGCGGTCCTTGAAGAGCGCCCGTGCCCACGGCTGGAAGGGAATGTCGGCGATGCCCAGGGGGTTGCGCACGACGGGCTGCGGCAGCCAAACGCCCTTCTCCGTCGGGGCGGCACCGCCGAGCAGCGCCCGTCCGGCACCGTTGCGCGGCGCCGGGCGGGGCGGGCCCGCCGGCTGGCGCGGTGGCGCGGCCGGGCGCGCCGCGCCCGGACGGCCCTCGGGTACGCCCACCTGCACGCTGGGCCGCTGCGGCTGCGCCGCCGCGTCCTGGCCGTGGACGCGGGCGTCCATTACCGAGGCCGCGCACAGCGCGGCGAGTCCGGCGTTCCAGAAAGGCGTGTGCGTCAGGCGTCTCATCGGTTCGGTCTCCTCTCGACGGGCCGAGTTCCGGCGCGGCCGGTCACCGGGCCGGCGCGCCCGTGTCGTTCGAGGCCACGCGCGACTTGAATTTCCACCGTCCGTCCTCGCGCACGAGGGTGTCGTCGTAGCGGCCGGCCTGGGCAATCGCCGCGCCGCCCTGCTGGCCGGGAACCACGAACGCCCAGCGTGACCACGCGGTCGCCGTGTCGCCGTTCACGGTGATCACGAAGTTGGACAGCAGGTGATAGTTGCGGGCGGTGTTCGCGCCCGGCATCGCCTTCTCCATGAAGGCCTTGATGTTGGAGGGGCCAGACACGGTGCCGAAGCCGCCCTTCCACTGGCCGTCGCGGGCGAACAGGCCGGCGTAGGCGGCGAAGTCGCGGGCGTCGAGGTGGCGTCCGTAGTCGAGCAGGAGCTGCGCGATCTCTTCCTTGTCCTCGAAGCGGCGCAGGCGTGCCTCGACCGACGGTGTCGACTGGGCCCAGAGGGGGGTGGTGGCGGTCGTCGCGAGGAGCAGGAGCGAGCTCACCGCGAGAACGGGAAGGCGACGAACTGGGATCATGATCGATGACTCCCGGCCTCGAGGGGAAACGCTCGGGCCTGCGTGCGGGCGAGTCTAGCGCACTTCGTCACGCCGGCACGCCGTCGTGACCCCGGCCTGCCGGCTGGCCACGACGTGTCGCGTCCGTTTCGTCCCGATCCCGGATACACTCCCGCGGAAGCCGGCGCGCGCGTCCCCGTGCGGTACGTGGCGCCGTCGCGCCGGCTGGGCTGTGGCGTGTCGATGCGAACGATGCCAGGGGGACTCTTCGTCGGATCCGCCGTCTTCCTGCTGGGCTCGGTGTACGCCGGTGCCCAGACCTCGCGGACCACCTGGGACGGCCTGTACTCCGACGAACAGGCCATGCGTGGTGCGACCCTGTACGCCGAGCGGTGCGCCGGTTGCCACGGGGCCGATCTCGCCGGCGCCGAAGCGGCCCCGGGGCTGACCGGCACCACGTTCGCCTCGAACTGGGACGGCGCCCCGCTGGCGGACCTCTTCGAGCGCATGCGCGGTTCGATGCCGCAGGACAAGCCCGGCTCGCTCTCGCGTACGCAGAACGCGGACCTGCTCGCGTACATGCTGAAGGTTGGCGGCTTCCCGGCCGGCCAGGCCTCGCTCGACGGCGCCGCGGGCGCCCTTCAGCAGATCACCTTCAGGATGTACCGGCCCTGAGGCGGGCCTCCTCCCCGGTGTGTGACAGGCCAGGCATGAGCAGCGGGCCCGGCGATCGAAAGGACGACGGTATGCGGCGACAGCGACGGGCGTTGACGGCGGCGGGATTGGTGGCGTCGGTGATGGTGGCGTGGGCCACGGCGGGCCTGCACGGCCAGGGCGGTGCGGCGCGCGGCGAGTGGCGCACCTACGGCGGCGACCTCGGACACACGCGGTATGCGGCGCTCGACCAGATCAATGCGTCCAACTTCGGTTCGCTCGAGGTGGCCTGGCGCTTCAAGACCGATAATCTGGGCCCCCGTCCCGAGTACAACCTCCAGACCACGCCGCTGATGGTTGGCGGGCGGCTGTTCTCGACCGGCGGCACGCGCCGGTCCGTGTTCGCGCTCGACGCCGCGACCGGCGAGCTGCTGTGGGTCCACGGCGAGCGCGAGGGCGCGCGCGGCGAGGCCGCGCCGCGACAGCTCTCGGGCCGCGGGCTCGCCTACTGGACCGACGGCAAGGAGGAGCGGGTCATCTACGTGACGCCGGGATACCGGATGGTGGCGCTCGACGCGAAGACCGGGAATCCCGTGCCGGGATTCGGCAGGGCCGGCATCGTCGACCTGAAGACGGAGTTCGACCAGGATCTCGACCTCGACACGGCACCGGTGGGCCTGCACGCGACGCCCATCGTCGCCGGCAACGTCGTGCTGGTCGGGGCCGCGTTCGAGACGGGCGCCAACCCGAAGAGCCGCCGCAACGTGAAGGGCGCCGTGCGGGGCTACGACGCCCGCACGGGCAAGCGCCTGTGGATGTTCCGCACGATTCCGCAGCCCGGCGAGGTGGGCAGCGAGACGTGGGAGAACGATTCGTGGGCCTACAGCGGCAACACGGGCGTCTGGGCGCAGATCTCGGTCGACGAGGAACTGGGGCTCGCCTACCTCCCGGTGGAGTTGCCGACGCACGACTACTACGGAGGCGCGCGCCCGGGCAACACGCTGTTCGGCGAGAGCCTCGTCGCCGTGGACCTCAAGACCGGACAGCGCAAGTGGCACTACCAGCTGGTGCACCACGGCATCTGGGACATGGATCTGCCGTGCGCGCCCATCCTGGCCGACGTGACGATCAATGGCCGCGTACGCAAGATCGTGGCGCAGCCGACCAAGCAGGCGTTCCTCTACGTGTTCGACCGCGTGACGGGCGAGCCGATCTGGCCGATCGAGGAGCGACCGGTTCCACAAGGCGACACGCCCGGTGAGAAGTACTCACCGACGCAGCCGTTCCCGACGAAACCCGCCGCGTACGACCGGCAGGGTCTTGCCGTCGACGACCTGATCGACTTCACGCCGGCACTGCGGGCCGAGGCGCTGAAGGCGATCGAGAAGTACCGCATCGGTCCGATCTTCACGCCGCCGGTCGTCAGCCGCGCCGAAGGCCCGATCGCGACGCTGGCGATGGGCAACCAGGGCGCCGCGACCAACTGGCCCGGCGGCTCGTACGACCCGGAGACCCACATCCTCTACGTGCATTCGCAGAGCCAGGTGGCCACGCTGGGGCTCGTGCCGCCTCCGCCGGGCACCGCGCAGGACGTGCGGTATCACCAGGGCACGGTGCTCAGCGGCGCTCGCCGCACGGGCGGGTCGGGCTCGGCGACAGGGGCCGCCGGCGGCGCGGCCACGTCACTCGAGATCCAGGGCCTGCCGCTCATCAAGCCGCCGTACGGACGCATCACCGCGATCAACATGGACACGGGCGAGTTCGTCTGGCAGGTGGCGCACGGCGAGACGCCGGAGCGGATCCGGAACCATCCGCTGCTCAAGGGCCTCGACATCCCGAAGACGGGGCGGCCCGGCAACGTCGGCACCCTCGTGACGAAGACGCTCGTGGTCGCCGGCGAGCCCGGATTCGGCCCGACGCCGTCGGGCCAGCGGGGCTCGATGCTGCGGGCCTACGACAAGCAGACCGGCAAGGAGGTTGGCGCGGTCTACATGCCCGCACCGCAGAGTGGGTCGCCGATGACCTACATGCTGAACGGCAAGCAGTACCTCGTCGTGGCCATCAGCGGGGGGAACTACGCGGGAGAGCTCGTCGCGTTCACCGTGCCGCAGTAGGCTCTCCTGCCGTCCGGCCGAAGGGTCACCCGAAGATGCGCGTGAGGGGCAGGTCCAGGCCGGGCAGCAGTGAGGTGGTCAGCACGTCTCCCGCTTCGGCCGTCAGTTCCGTGGGCCGGTCGAAGCGGCCGCCCGACAACCGATAGACGCGCACCACGTCGAGTTCGGGATCGACCACCCAGTACTCGGAGACACCGGCGCGCCTTGCACGTTGGCCGCTGTCAGGATGGAAGCCGCGCGTTCGTTCGACATGTACAGCAGGTCGGGCTCGACGACGTCGAACCGCGTGAACACGACGTCGAACGGGGCGTAATAGACCTGCCCGATGGGCTGCTGCAGCCATCCACGGATCAGGAGGTACAGGTTCCCGGAGACCTTCTGGTGCTTCAGGTTGGGCGACGGTGTCACGTAGTGCTCTCCGTCGATCAACTCGTGCCGTCTTCCGTCGTCCGGAAACAGCACGAAGTCGTCGTAGGTGAGCTTCACGCCGGTGGCCTTGTTCGTGCCCCCGGGCTCCATGTCGTCGCTCCCGGTCATGAGCTCCATTCTACGCCCCCGTTTGCGAGCGGCGTGCCACGCATCGTGGTCGTGGAATCACGCTGGAAATGAGTGCGCGGCTGACGCGACGGGTTTCGGGGGCCGGCAGCGCCACCGAGCCACGCCAGACGCAGCGACCCTTGCAGTGACGCCGCCGTATAATCCCCGCATGAACAAGACGACTTTCGTAGCGGGCGCTGCGGCGCTGGTGATTGGCATCGGTCTGGGCGTGTCGGTGGCGCAGCAGCCGGCCCCGCAGGCGCTGTTCGTCGGCAATCCCCTCGGCCTGCCGATCAACCCGGCACCCGACGGGAAGTTCACCCCGATGTCGAAGAACGTCAAGGTCTTCGGCTCGATCTACTCGGCCGAGAGCTGCTCGTACGATCCGATCCGCAACGTGATCGTGGCGCCCAACCGCGGCGTCGGGCAGGCGGTGCAGACCAACAACGCGTGGATCACGTTCATCAACCACGACGGGTCGGTGCACACGTCGCGGTGGATCGGCATCCAGACGCCCGAGCAGCGGGCTGCGATGAACCCGAAGCTCGTGCTCAACGAGCCGGCCGGCAGCGACATCGTCAACAACGTGCTGTACCTGGCCGACCGCGACGGCGGCACGGGGCCGAACGATCCGTCGGTGGCCGTGATCCGCAAGTTCGACATGAAGACGGGCATGCCCGCGGGTGAAATCCGCGAGCCGCGTTCCACGGGGTTCAACGACATCGAAGTGGCCAACGACGGCACCATCTACGCCACGCAGACCGGCACGGGCGGGCCGAACCCCGACGCCACGAGCTGGCAGGTGTGGAAGTTCACGCCCGACGGCCGCGGCTCGATCTTCGTGCAGGGCGCGCCGATGCGGCAGCCGAACGGCATTGCCTTCGATCCGCAGGGCAACATCGTCGTCGTCAACATCGGCACCGAGGACGTGATCACGTACTCGCCGGCCGGCCAGGTGGTGAAGACGGAGAAGGCCGTGCAGTCGGGCAACGACGGCCTCGTCGTGATGCCCGACGGCACGAAGTACGTCAGCAGCGTCCAGAACGGCGGGGTGTCGCGCATCCGGCCCGGCAAGCCCGCGGACCTCATCGCCGACAACATCCCGAACGGCGCGTCGATGTGCTACGACCCGGTCGGGAAGCAGCTCGTGATTCCGATGAACGCCAACAACGCGCTGGCGTTCGTCAAGCTGAAGTAGGCGCGCGTTCGGCGTCGTCGGGCGGGCCGGGGGAACGGGCATGGGGCGTGAAGTGCTGAGGAGGCTGGTGGCCGCTGCCAGCAGCGTCGTGGTGGTGTTCGGGTCTGCCGCAGTGCGCGGGCAGGAGGTGCCGCCGGTGCGCCCGGCGGGGCAGTTCGCCGGCAACCGCAACATCGGCGTGCCGGTGGCGCCGCTCGGCGACGGGCCCTGGGTATTCGACACGGCCGAGCAGCACAGGATCAAGGTCAGCGTCGTGGCCAAGGGGCTCGCCAACCCGTGGAGCCTCGTCTTCCTGCCCGACGGCACGATTCTCGTCACCGAACGCCAGGGACGCCTCCGCGCGATCCGCAATGGTGTGCTCGACGCGCAGCCGGTCGCCGGCGCGCCCCAGGTGCGGGCCATCGCGCTCGCGGGGCTGATGGACATTGCGCTGCACCCGCGGTTCGCCGAGAACGGGTTCGTCTATCTCACCTACAGCAAGCCGGGCGAGAACAACACGATCGCCACGACGCTGGCGCGCGGCCGTTGGGACGGGCGCCAGCTCGTGGACACGAAGGACCTCTTCGTCGGATCGCCGTGGTGGAACGGCAGTGGCGGCTCCGCGTCCCGTATCGCGTTCGGCCGCGACGGGATGATTTACATGACCACCGGGTCGTCCAACGCCGACATGAACGACGCGCAGAACCCCACCCATCACAAGGGCAAGGTGCTGCGGCTGCGCGACGATGGCACGGCGCCGCCCGACAACCCGTTCGTGGGGAAGAAGGGCTACCGTCCCGAGATCTACTCGATGGGGCACCGGAACCAGCTCGGGCTCGTGGTGCACCCGGAAACCGGCGCGCTGTGGACCTCTGAGCAGGGGCCGCAGGGTGGCGACGAGCTCAACGTGATCCTGCCGGGCCGCAACTACGGCTGGCCGAAGGTGAGCCTGGGCCGGGACTATCCCGGCCCGTGGGTGGGTGAGTGGACCGCGAAGGACGTCGAGGCGCCGCGCGTGTTCTGGTCGCCTTCGATCGCGACGACCGGCATGGCCTTCTACACGGGGGACCGGTTTCCCGCGTGGAAGGGGAATGCCTTCGTCGGCTCGCTGCGTCTAGGCGAGATCCCCGGGACGGGGCACCTGCAGCGCGTCGTGTTCAACGCCAGCGGCGAAGACCTGCGCCGCGAGATGCTGCTGACCGAGCTGCGCCAGCGCATCCGCGACGTGCGGCAGGGACCCGATGGTCTGCTCTACGTGCTGACCGACGAGAACCCTGGCGCCCTGCTGAAGATCGAGCCGGCGCCGTAAGTCCAGCCAGCGCGCGTGCGACGGCGCACGTGAGGGGGCTGGCCTCCCGCGAGGCTGTTGTAACACCACGTCCGGTCGCGGCACTTCCTACCTGAACGCACACAGGAGGTGCCCATGGCCCGTATCGACGAGATTGCCCCGGACGTGTTCCGGGTTTCGATCCTGCATCCCGAACTGAACCTGCAGTTCAACCACTTCGTCGTCCGGGACGACGAGCCGCTGCTCTTCCACACGGGCATGCGCCGGATGTTTCCGGCCGTGTTCGAGGCCGTCAGCCAACTGATCGACCCGGCGTCGCTCCGCTGGATCAGCTGGAGTCACTTCGAGGTCGACGAGTGCGGCGCCCTCAACGACTGGCTGCGCCACGCCCCCGCCGCGCAGGCCGTGTGCGGTCAGGTGGGCGCGGTGGTCAACCTGCAGGACTTCGCGGACCGGCCGCCGCGCGGGCTGGCGCCAGGCGAGGTGCTGTCCACCGGCCGTCACCAGTTCCGCTGGGTGCCGACGCCGCACCTGCCGCATGGGTGGGACGCGGGCATGCTGTTCGAGGAGCGCGAGCGCGTCCTCTTCTGCTCGGATCTGCTGCACCAGTTCGGCGACGTGGAGCCGGTGACCACGGAGGACGTGGTGGGCCGCAACGAGCAGGCCATCGCGATGATGCAGGCCCATCCGGTCCTGATGGACTACATGCCGTTCACGCCCCAGACGCGCCTGCGGCTGGACGAACTGGCCGCGTTGCAGCCGCGCCTGATGGCGGCGATGCACGGGTCCTCGTACGCCGGCGACGGCGCAGCCGCCCTGCGCGCCGTCGGCGACGTGATGGAACGCCTGCTGGGTGCGCCCGCCGTCGTTGGCGGTTGACCGTCACGGGCGCGACTGGTAGCGTTGCGCGCGTGACGGGGCCCGACGCGGCCTTGCTGGCCGCGCAGGACGATGGCGCGCTCGCGCGTGCGGTGGCTGCCGCCGGGGACGGTGCTCCCTGGGCGGAGGCGGAGCTGTACCGCCGCTTCGCGCCGCGGGTGCGCCTGTACGGGCTCCGGCACCTGCGCGACCATGAGGCCGCCAATGATCTGGCGCAACAGGTGATGCTCGTGGTGATCGAGCGACTCAGGGCTGGCGAGGTGCGGGATCCCGGGCAGATCGGGTCCTTCGTGCTCGGCACGAGCCGGATGGTCGCGGCCGGGTTGCGCCGTACGGAGCGCCGGCGCGAGCACCTGCGCGGTCGGTTCGTGTCCGACGACCGAGCGGCGGCTCCGGCCGAGAGTTGGGCGCTGGACGCGCGTCGCCTGGAGCCGTGCCTGGCCGCCGCGCACGAGCGCGAGCGCACGATCCTGTTGCTGACCTACTACGCCGAGAAGACGGCGCCCGAGATCGCGCAGGCGCTGGGGATGACACCCGGCGCCGTGCGCGTCGCGCGGCACCGGGCGCTGTCGTCGATGCGGGAGTGCGTCGAAGCCAGGAGGTCCGCGTGATGGATCCGACGCCGGCGTGCCTGTCCTTCGGCGAGCTGTCCGACTATTGGACGCCGGACGTGTCTGACGCCGACGCGGCCCGCATCGAGTCGCACGTGTTCGAATGCGCGCGATGCGCGCGGCTGCTCGAGGAGGCCGAGCAGTTGCGCCGGGGCGTGGGGGCCCTCGCCCAGGCCGGACGCGTGGCCGCGATCGTGACCGACAGCCTGTTGAACCAGTGGGCCGAGGACGGCGTGCGCGTCCGGTCGTACGTCGTGGCGCCCGGTGACTCGGTGCACTGCTCCGTGTGGGCCGACGACGAGGTCGTGGTGGGGCGGCTGCGGGGGGACTTCACGGACGTCGACGCCGTCGAGTCGGAGATGCGGTTCCAGAGCGGCGAACTCTGGGCCAGGGCCACCGACGTGCCGATGGCGCCGGGCACCCATGAACTGCTGCTGGCCTTCCCCGGGGACGTCATTCGCCGCGCGCCGATGGGGCCGCTCCGTGTCACGTTGCGGGCGGCGGCCGGCCCCCGGCAGGGCGCGCTGATCGGCGAGTACGTCTTCGACCATCAGGGCGTCCACGACCGCGCGGATTCCTGACCTCGGTTCGCCGGTGAAGTTCAGGCGCGGGCCGTGGCAGGTCCCCATATAATCGGCGCCACCCGCTGATGGCCCTGCCTGCCGGCTCGCGCCTCGGTCACTACGAGATCCTCGCCCCGCTCGGGGCCGGCGGCATGGGAGAGGTGTACAAGGCGCGCGACCCGCGCCTGAACCGCAGCGTCGCGATCAAGGTGGTGCCGTCCCACATTGCCGAGCGCGAAGACCTGCGCCAGCGCTTCGAGCGCGAGGCACAGACGCTCGCCGCCTTGAACCACCCGCATATCTGCGTCGTGCACGACGTGGGCCGGCACGAGGGCACCGACTACCTCGTGATGGAACTGCTCGACGGCGAGACGCTGGCCGACCGTCTGGCCCGTGGCCCGCTCCCCTTCGATCAGCTGCTCGTGCTCGCGACGCAGATTGCCGATGCGCTCGACAAGGCGCACCGGCACGGCATCACGCACCGCGACCTGAAGCCGGGCAACGTCATGCTGACCAAGGGCGGCGTCAAGCTGCTGGACTTCGGGCTCGCGCGGGTGCGCGAGCCCGGTCAGGGCGTCGCGGCCTCAGTGGTGGCCACATACGCGCCCACCGCGAAGCCGCTGACGGCGGAGGGCACGATCCTCGGCACGCTGCAGTACATGGCGCCGGAGCAGCTCGAGGGGCGCGAGGTCGACGTGCGCGCCGACATCTTCTCGCTCGGCGCCGTGCTGTACGAGATGGCGACGGGCCGCCGTGCGTTCGACGGCAAGAGCCAGGTCAGCGTGATCGCGGCGGTGCTCGGCAGCGAGCCGCCGCCGGTGTCGTCGCTCGTGCCCCTGTCGCCGCCGCTCTTCGACGACGTCGTGCGCACGTGCCTGGCCAAGGACCCGGACGCACGGTGGCAGTCGGCGGCCGACGTCCTTCGGGTGCTGGCGCTGGTTCCGAAGCACGCCGCGGCTGCCCCAGCGGCCACCAGTCCCGGCGGCGGCCGCCGGGTGCTGCCGTGGGCCGTCGCGGCCGCCGTCGTTGGCCTCGCCGCGGGCCTCGGCACGGCCGGACTGGGCGTGTTGCCGCAGTCGGACCCGCCGCCGGCGCCTCGCGTGGCGTTCGAGATCGACGCGCCCATCAGTGTTACCGGCGGCAACACGCCGTACTTCTTCGCCGTCTCGCCGGACGGCCGCTCCCTCGTGGCCCGCGTGCGGCCACCAGGTGCGGAAGCCGCAGACGGCGCCAGGGATCTGCTCTGGGTTCGCCCGCTCGACCGCGTGGAAGGCACGTATCTGGAGGGAACCCAGGACGCGCAGTGGCCCTGCTGGTCACCCGACGGTCGGTCGCTGGCCTTCTTCGTCGGCAGCGAGCTCCGGATGATGGACGCGGGCGGCGGGCCGCAGCAGGTGCTTGCCGGCTCGAACGTCGTCAGCATCGCCCGAGGCTGCACCTGGAACGCGCAGGGCACGATCGTCTTCGTGGGCGACCCTGCACTTGGGCTGTTCGGCGTGCAGGTGTCCGGCGGTTCGCCCATGCCGCTGGCGCTCGTCGGAAAGCGGGGCGGTGCGCTGTCGTATCGGTGGCCGGTGTTCCTGCCCGATGGCACTCACTTTCTGTTTCATCTGGAAGCCAACTCGCCAGACCAGTCAGGGATCTACGTCGGCTCGATCGATTCCGGCGAGATCCGGCGCGTCGGGCCGAGCTCGATCAAGCCGCAGTTCGCCCCGCCGGACCTGCTGCTGTTCGGCCGCGACAACGTCCTGATGGCGCAGCGGTTCGACACGAGCCGTCTCGAGCTGATCGGGACTCCGGTCCGCGTCGCCGGCGACCTCGACACCGCCCCGGAGCAGGCCGGGGCGGGCGTCTCGGTATCGGCAAACGGTGTCCTCGCCTATCGGCCCGGTCGCCCGGGGGGCAACCGGCTGCTCGCGTGGACGGACCGGCTCGGCCAGCGCGTCGGGCAGGTCGGCTCCGCCGCCCCGTACCTGAACCCGCGCCTGTCGCCCGACGGCAGCCGGCTCGCGGTGGCGCGGGAAGACGGCAGCGCCGACATCTGGGTTCTTGATCTGGCTCGTGGCACGTCGACCCGGCTGACGTTCGATGCGGCCTCCGAGGACACGCCGGTGTGGTCGCCGGACGGACAGCGCATCGCATTCGTGTCGAATCGCCGGGGCGGTGTGTTCGACATCTACGTCAAGAACGCGAACGGCACGGGAGACGAGCAACTGCTCTTTGCGAGCCCCGACGACAAGATGGTCGGCGACTGGTCGGCGGATGGACGCTACCTGGTCTTCGAGTCGCAGAACGCGGCGACGAGGTCGGACCTGTGGGCGCTGCCGCTCACGGGCGAGCGGCAGCCCATGAAGCTCGTTGGCTCGCCGTTCACCGAGCGGGCCGGTGTGGTGTCGCCGGACGGCCGCTGGCTGGCCTACACCTCGGACGAGGCCGGGTCGATCCAGCTGTTCGTGCAGACGTTTCCCAACCCCGGCGGCAAGTGGCAGGTGTCGAACACGCTGCGCGGCGCCCTGCCGCAGTGGCGCGCCGACGGCAAGGAGCTGTTCTACGACGCGAGTGGACGGCTGGTGTCGGTGGACGTGAGCGCCACGCGACCCGGTGCCGAGCTGACATGGTCATCGCCGCAGCCGCTCTTCGCGGGGCTGCTCTCGCTGTGGCCGCACAACTTCGACGTGAGCCGCGACGGCACCCGGTTCCTGGTACTCGCGCGCGAACGGCCCGCGGACCGCGTCGAGCCCATCGTCGTGATGATGAACTGGCAGGCGGGCCTCACCGGGGCCCCGTCGTCCGAGTAGGACCGGCGGCATTTTGCCGCCGGGGAGCGCGCCTTGGCGGCTGCCGGCAGGAGATCGGCCGGCCAGGGTTATCACGCTGCAGGCCTGGTGATATCGCCAGTGTCTGCTCGGTGATATCATAGGGGCCGTGTTGACGACAGCAGGGCAGTCGACCAAGCGGGTGTTGTTGCGGCTTCCGGCCGGTGTGCACGCCGCGCTGGAATCGGCCGCACGGTCGGCGGGGCTGTCGTTCAACGAGTACTGCGCCCGCCGGCTCGCCGCCCCATCGACGGTGCACGCCGTCTCCGACGACGGGCTGCGCGCCATCAACACGGCAGCCGCGCTGTTCGGCGAAGCCCTGGTGGCGGTGGTGCTCTACGGTTCCTGGGCCACCGGCCGGGCCTCGGCCTCGTCCGACGTGGACCTGTTCGTCGTGCTGGAGCGATCAGTGCCGCTGACCCGCGACCTGTATCGCCGCTGGGACGCCGCGCCATTGACGTGGCAGGGCCGGCCGGTGGATCCGCACTTCGCACATGCTCCGCGGCCCGACGATCCGCCATCGGCGGCGTGGGCCGAGGCGGCCATCGGCGGCGTCGTGCTGTACGAGCGCGACCCTCGCGTGTCGAGGCACCTCGTCAGGGTGCGCACTGCGGTCGCCGAGGGGCGGCTCGTGCGCCGGGTCGCGCACGGCCAGCCGTACTGGACGGAGGCCGCCTGATGCGCAATCGCAGCCTGGCTGCGGACCACGTGCGGCGCGCGGGGGCGCGGTTGCGCGCCCTGGATCTGCTGTTCGCCAGCGAGAGCTGGGCGGACGTCGTACGCGAGTCGCAGGAGGTCGTCGAGCTGGCGCTCAAGGGCCTGTTGCGTGAGTTCGGTGTCGACCCGCCCCGTATCCACGACGTCGCCGACGTGCTGCTCGCCGAACGGGCTCGCCTGCCCGCTGCGCTCCAGGCCGAGCTGGAGGTGCTGGCGTCGGCGTCGCGCTCCCTGCGCCGCGACCGCGAGCTGGCCTTCTACGGCGCCGAGGATCTGACGCCGTCGGACTTCTACCGGCGGGAAGACGCCTCGGCGGCGCGGGAACACGCGCGCACGGTCGTGCGGCTGGTGTCGCCCCACGTGCCGACTGGTCACCAGGGCTCGTAAGGCCGCACGCCGTCCGTCTCAGGACGCCCAGGCGTCGGAGACCGCCTCAGAGCGCCGTCAGCAGCGTGTACCCGCGCTCCTGCGCGCGGTTCACGCCGACCACGCCAGCCGGCACCATGTGGCTGTTGGCAATCACGTTCGACACGAGCTCCTTGTAGATCGCGTCGGCGTTGCCGCCGGTCGCGCCGGCAAGCTGCGTCGCGAAGAAGTGCGTGGCCATGTCGCAGACGGCGAACTGCGTGCCGCGCTTGACGACCGAGTCGATCGTGTTGCCGAGGTTCGACAGCGTCGTGCCGTAGTCGGCCGCGTTCAACAGGTTCGTCGACGGCGCCTACTTGGTCTTCGGGTCCGTGAAGTTCAGCATCGTGCTCATCACCTTGCCGTACTTGGCCCAGATCGCGTCGTTGAAGGCGAACGCCGTGGCGAAATGGCGCAGGCAGACGACGACCGCCACGCGGTTCTCGTCGAGCGCATAGCCGGACTTGTTGGCGACGTAGAGGTTGTTGGCGTAGAGGATGGCTTCGCCGGCGCCGTTGACCGTGGCGGCGTCGATGAACGTGCGGTGCCCGCCGGGGACCGCGTCGAGCCAGTCATCCTGGGCATGTCGCAGGGGCTGGAAGCGGCCACCCCGGGCCTGCGCGGCGGCTGCGGACGGGCGGAGGGCCAGGGCGCCGACGGCCATGGCGCCAATGCGCGCGATCATCGAACGGCGAGGCAGCGTGTTCGTGTGCATGACATCCTCCTGTAATACGAAGGGGCTTCGACGTGACGCCTGATTCTGTCTCAATCGGCGGATATACTCCTCCGCAATCGTCCAGGAGGCGCCGATGGTGGACCGGGTCCGACGCAAGTTGCTGAAGACGGGCGCGGCAGCGACAGTCATGGCTGCTGCGCAGGGAGCGTTCGCGCAGACCGGCCCGTTCTATCAGAAAGGACCGGTCCGCATCCACTACCAGGAGTCTGGCAAGGGGTTCCCCCTGCTGGTCATCCCGGGCGGGGGCCTCAACTCGACCATTGCCGCCCTGGCCAACCCGTTCAACCCGCTGGAGGTGCTCAACGACGAGTACCGCTGCATCGCGTCGGACCTGCGCAACGCGAATGGCGGCCAGTCGTCAGGGCCTCTCGAGGTCGATCGGCCGTGGGATGCCTACACCGACGACCACCTCGGCCTGATGGATCACCTGGGCATCGACAAGTTCTGCGTGATCGGCTTCTGCATCGGCGGGCCGTTCATCTGGAATCTGCTGAAGCGCGCGCCCGAACGCGTCGTGGCCGCCGTGCTGGCGCAGCCGAGCGGCTTCCGCCCGGAGATGCCGACGCTCTTCTACGACAACAACATGGCCAACTGGGGGCCGCCGCTCGTGAAGCGCCGGCCCGAGATCACGATGCCGATGGTGGAGCGGTTCCTGACGAAGATGTACAAGACCAACGCCGACTTCGTCTTCACCGTGACGCGCGACTTCGTGCGGTCCTGCCAGACGCCGGTGTTGATCCTGCCGGACGACATCCCCGCGCACCCGTACGCCGTCGCCATGGAGGCCGCGATGCTGGCCCCGAAGGCCGAGGTGAGCATGTTCCCCTGGAAGGAGCCAAAAGAACGGATTCCGCTGGCCATCCGCCAGATTCGTTCGTTCCTGCGGGCCCACCGCCGGTGAGCCGCGGCGACCGTCAGCGGCCCGTGGCGGCGTCGTCCGCCCGCGACCCGCTGAGCGCGTTGCGCAGGCCGTGGTTGCCCTCGTGGCAGGCGTACTCGGCCATCAGGTACCTCGGGTCACGGTGGAGCGGAAACGCGACGGTCCACGGCGCAGCCCAGGTGTCGGGGTCGGTCACCGTGGCCTCGTAGCGAATGACGTCGGGCGCCACCCGCGTGAAGCGTTCGACGACGACGGCCTTCGGCCCTGGCGGCACGCCGTTGCCGCTGATGCCGAAGCCGACGTGCTGCGGGAAGTTCCGCGTCTCGACCACCAGCGTGTCGCCGTCCCAGTGGCCGCGGGCATCCCCCATGTAGAGTCCGATCGCCGGCGATACGTGCGGGCGCCGGTCGAGCGGGATCACGCGGAAGTCGTGCACCATCTCGTAGCGGATGACGATGTGGCCTGGGCTCTGGGTGATGTCGATGCCGCTGTTGTAGAGCACCGGCAGCGTCGAGCCCATCAGGCCCCGCGAGATGCATCGTTCCCACATCGTGAAGTCCTCGGGCCGGTCGAGGGGCGCGCTGCCCATCGTGCCGCGCGGCATCGCGGCCTGCTTCGCGCGGCCGGCGGCCGTCACGGCCGGCATCCGTCCGTCTGGCGGATCGACCAGCAGCGACGTCTGGCGCTGCGATGTGCCCCATTCGGCCCAGTGGCCCGGTGCGCCGGTGGCGCCGCCCGCGCCCTCGCGGTTCATCGTCTCGATGCGCTGCTGTTCGGCTTTCTCGTTGGCCCGGTGTTCGTCTTCCGTCATGAACAGCCGCGTGCCGAACTGGCGGGGTCGCTCGATCGGTACCCGCACCATGTCGATGCTCGGCCAGATGCCGTCGATGTCGGGGTCGCCCCACGGTGTGCGCGGCACGGTGTAGCCCGGCGTCTTCGGCACTGCCTGGGCGGCGGCGGCTGTCTGCGCCGCGGCGGGGGCCGCCGGCAGGTACGTCAGCGTCGTGAGCGTGGCAATGGCGATCGCGGCTGTACGGGCGGCGGGCATGTGAACGTGTCCTCCGTCAGGGCCGTGGCGCGAGGGCGGGCCCGTCGTTCCCGGCGCGTAACTGCCCTGATTCTATGCGCGCCGGCGAATTCGGCGGGGGACGTCGCGGCGCACGGCGCGACCGGCCAGCGCCCGCGGCTCACGGAAGGATGCGGAGGTTCGTCGGCGGATCGGGCACGCCGCCGCTGCCCGACAGCACCACCTGCAGCGTCGGCCGTCCGACGGCGTTCCAGTCGCCCACGTCGGACGACGAGAAGTACTTGCCGCTGTGGTACCCGCCGTCGGCCGAGTAGAGGACCAGGCGCAGCGTACTCTGGCCCGCGGCGTAGGCCTGGGCCACAGCCCAGGAGAGGTCCCAGGTGCGGGCGGCTCCCGGCCACGGCAGCCCTGGTGACGGGATCACCTCCACGCGGCTGACCGCGACGTTCTCGCCGGCGAGCGGCGCGGTGTTCCAGGTGACGGAGCTCTCGTCCCACGGGTCACGCACCGTCGACACCTGCACGAAGGAGCGCAGGGCCTGCGTGGGGTCAGACCCGCCGAACTGGTAGACCGTCAGCGTGGCGGCCGAGACGGTACGCCCGGGCGTCAATGCGGTCAGTGGGAAGTCGACGTAGAACTTCGAGAAGCACGGCCAGTCGGCCACGTCGGCCTGGTTCTGGACGACCAGCGTCTCGGATCGCGCGTAGTTCAGGCTGCCCCACGATCGGAAGAAGTCGACCCCCTCCGCGCACGTCGAGCCGCCGCCCACCATGCCGTCGCGGACGACGGCGCCGTCGAGCCCGTGACGGATCGTCACCGTCGAGCCGGAGGGCGACGCCGGTCCTGCCGGACGGAGGCCGAAACCGAGCTGGCCCCAGCTCGACGGCTGATCCACCGCGAAGGTCTCGGGCCAGAACTTGTCGGACACGGCGGTCCCGGTCTGCGAGTCGCGGTCGTGGACCTGCACGCCGAGCCGCCACGTCGTGCCGCTCGCGGGCGGCCCGACGAGACCAAGGCTCGAGAACGGAATACGGAACGTGATGTTCCAGCCGCGATCCGGCCCGCTGTTGTTGAGCGCGTCGCCGCGCCATCCGGTTTCGGTGACGAAGCTCAGCGCGGCCGGCGTGCCCCATGCGGTGCCGGTGCCACGATAGGCGGCCTGATAGTCCGTTCGCGGCCGGAACGAGCTGAGCTCGCCGACGAACCGGTACGACGTGCCGGCTGGCGCGGAGCCTCCGCTGCCGGTATCGAGCACCAGCGTCGCCGCGTCCCAGGTGACCAGGCTGGCCGGCGTGCGGCTCGCGGCATCATCGAGCCACAGCCACTGGTCGAAGATGGCCAGCCGCACCCACAACTCGTCGTCCGTGTACGCAATCCGCACGTCGGTGTAGTTCTGCGACGGATCGACCCGCCCGAACCAGAACACCGCGCTCTCGGACGACCGGACGCCGTCGGGGAAGTACGGCGCGTTGACGCGGCGCGTCTGGGCCGCCGCCGGCATCGCCGTCAGCGAGACGACGAGCGCACAGAGGACGATCAGCCCTCGTGGGCGGCGCGGCTGCGTCGTGCGTGAGGGACCGGGACGCATGCGTGGGTTCGCGGACGGCATCGACGACACCGTCGAGGATACCGTTCTCCACGCGCGTTCCAAAGGTCAGCCGTAGCGGCGTGCGGCGCCAGCCCGGCCGCTCGCGGCTACTTGGAGCGGGACCGGTCGTCGTGCCGGTTCACGCCGACGAACAGCGACAGCGCGAAGCTGACCACGCTGACGACGAGGGCGCCGAGGAAGGCCGCCGAGAAACCCTCGACGCGGAAACCCAGGCCCAGCGCGTCCGACAGCGCCCCCGTCAGCCAGAGCATCACCCCGTTCAGGACGAACGTGAACAGGCCGAGCGTGACGAGCAGGAACGGAAACGTCAGGAACATCAGGACGGGCCGGACCAGGACGTTGAGCACGCCGAAGACCAGGGCCACCGCGAAGAGCCACGGCCATTCGCCGGTGTAGGAGATGCCGGTGACGAGCCGCGTCGCCACCCACAACGCAGCGGCATTGATCGCCAGGCGCCAGAGGACGGTCATGCACGCATCCTACGCCCGATTTCCCGGTTCGACCACGTACCCGGCCCGGCGGGGCCTCGCGGGCGCGGCCGATTCGGACTAGACTCTGCGCGTCGATCACGGCGGCGTGGGGCCGCCGCGCCGGGTCACCCGGCGCGTTCCAACCGGAGAGTCGCCGATGCAGACGCGACATGCGCTCGTGGCGCTGGCCTTCGTGGCGAGCGCCGCCCTGTCCACCGCCCTGTCCACCGCCGTGCGGGCCCAGCAGCCGCCGGCCACCGCACCAGCCACGGCGCTGCCGTCGCCGCAGCCCCGTGACCCTGCGTGGGCGTTTCCGATCCAGGCCGGATCGCTTGCGGCAGAGCCCCCGGGCCCGAAGTCGATCCCCGGCAGCAGCCGCAGCTACACGCCCGAGCAGATCGACGATCTCCTGAGTCCGCCCGACTGGTTCCCCGACGCGCACAAGCCGGCGCCGGGCATCGTGCAGAAGGGGCACGCGGGTGCGCTGGCGTGCGGGTCCTGCCACCTGATGTCGGGCTTCGGCCATCCCGAGTCCTCCGACCTCACCGGGTTCACGGCCGACTACCTCGTGCAGCAGCTCCAGGACTTCCGGAACGGCACGCGGAAGGACTACGCGCGGATGAACGGCATCTCGAAGGAGCTGTCCGACGTCGAGGTGCGGGAGGCTGCGGCGTGGTTCGCCTCGCTGCCGCGGGGCCGCTGGAGCCGCGTGGTGGAGGCAGCCATGGTGCCGAAGACATTCGTCGGCCAGGGGCGCATGCGCTTCGCGGACCCGAAGGGGGGCATGGAGCCGATCGGCCGCCGCATCATCACGCTGCCCGAGGACCAGACGCGCGCGCGGCTGCGCGACCCGCGGTCGGGGTTCGTCGTCTACGTTCCGCCGGGCAGCCTGGCCAGGGGGCGGGCGCTCGCCGAGGGTGGCCGGGGCAAGACGATCGCGTGTGCGATCTGCCACGGCGACGGTGCCAAGGGGCTCGCCAACGTCCCGCGGCTGGCCGGCCTGCATCCGATCTACATCGCGCGGCAGCTCCACCTGTTCAAGGACGGCGGTCGGGCCGGCGCGGACTCGGCGCTGATGAAGAAGCCGGTCGCCGGCCTGACGGACGACGACATCCTGAACCTGTCGGCGTACCTGGGCTCGCTGTCGCCTGAATAGCGGCGGGTCAGCGCCCGAGCAGACGCGAGAGC
>CAWULT010000053.1:0-29586 GCA_963923455.1 uncultured bacterium | reverse complement strand
GTGGGCTCGGAGATGTGTATAAGAGACAGGTCGTACGTCGGCGGCCGCGATGGGCACCACGCGCGCCGACAGGCTCGAGACGACGGCCTCGGTGTGTCCGACCCAGATCGTCCCCGAGGCGTCTTCCGCGAAGCTCTGGACGAACGTCCGTCGGGCGTCGGCGAGCGTGAAGCGCGATCCGCGGGGTTCCGCGCGGTAGACGCCGGCGGCGCTGCCCACCCACAGCGCACCCCGGCGGTCCACGAGCAGGCTGTAGACGGTGGCGGCCGGGAGGCCCTGGTCCGTCCCGACGCGCGACCAGCGTCCGTCGCGATAGCGGTGCAGACCCGATCGGGCACCGGCCCACACCGTGCCCTCGCGATCCTCGGCGATGGCCCGGATGCCGCCCTCGGTGAAGCCGCTCTCGGTGCCGAAGGCCGAGGCCCGGCCGTCACGGATGCGCACCGGACCGTTCGCGTCACCGAAGCCGAGCCAGAGGCTGCCGTCTCGTGTGGTGGTCAGCACCTGGACTGCGCGGCCGGGCAGCGGTGCACCGCCCGCGGCCTCCCACGAGACGAACTCGAGGCCGTCGAAGCGCACGAGCCCGTCGTTGGTTCCGATCCACAGGTAGCCGTCGGGGTCCTGGGCCATCGCCCAGATGTCGCCGGACGGCGCGCCGCGCTCGGCGGTCCAGCCGGTCAGGACGTACGTCGTCGCCGTGCCCGCGGGGGCGGCCCACGCGTCGAGGCGCGCGAGGCACAGCGCGGCCACCAGGATCGCGGCGGCATGTCGGAGTCCCGCTCTCGTCACCTCAGCCTCGCACGGTCGAATCGCGCTCACTCTAGGGGCCCTTGGTGAAGACTGTCTCTCCCCCGATCGGGCGATGGACCCCCCTGGGGGCCGATGCTACCGTGCCTGTCGTCTCGGAAGTGCCCGAATCGGGCGTTTCCCGCCGGACGCCTGGACGTTCGTGACGATGCGGGGCATCATGGCGGCGCCGCGTCCCGACCGGTGCCCGGCGCCGGGCCTGCGTCCCACGTGATGACGAACGTCGCCTCCGCCGTGCTGCTGACCGGGGCCTGCGTGGCCGTACTGGCGTCCCAGGGGCATCCCCTCAGGGCCCAGGCGCCGTCGGCCGGTCCCACGGCTGACGCCGTCATCGCCTCCTACTGCGTGACCTGCCACAACGCCCGTACGCGGACGGGCGACCTGAGCCTCGAGGGATTCGCGCTCGCGCACCTCGCGGACGGGTCGCGCTCCGAGGTGGGAGAGAAGGTGCTGCGTCGGCTCCGCGCCGGATCGATGCCACCGCCGGGCGTGAGGCGACCGGATGCGGCGGTGCTGCGGACGGTGGAGTCGGAGATGGTGGCAGCGCTCGACGGGGCCGAACTGCGGAACCCCCAGCCCGGGCGCGCGCTGCTGCGGCGGCTCAACCGCGCCGAGTACGCCAACGCCATCCGCGACCTGCTGGCGCTCGAGGTGGATGCGTCGGCGCTCGTGCCGCCCGACAACGCGGCGTTCGGCTTCGACAACATCGCCGAGGTGCTGGGCGTCTCGCCCTCGCTGCAGGAGCGGTACCTCTCGGCCGCCGAGTCCGTCGCGGCGCTCGCCGTCGGCGACACGGCCGCGCCCGCCGAGGAGCACACCTATACGATCCGCCAGGACGTCTCCCAGGACACGCATCTCGACGGCCTGCCGTTCGGCACGCTCGGCGGGGCGCGCATCCGCCACACGTTCCCGCTCGACGGGGAGTACGAGTTCCAGGTCCGGCTGTATCGCAGCAATCTCGGCATGATGCGCGGCCTGCAGTTGCTCCACCCGTTCGAGCTGGCCGTCGACGGCGCGCCGGTGCACGCCGCCACGGTGGGAGGGGCGGCCGACCTCGACGCGGCCTTCGACAAGCCGACCGACGCCGGAGACGCCATCGACCGGCGCCTCAGCACGCGGGCACGTGTGTCGGCCGGCCCGCGCGACGTGACGCTGGCGTTCACCGAGGTGGCCGCGCCGCTCGACACCGTGCGGTTGCGCCCGTTCCTCAAGAGCGCGCAGGACACCCTGGACTGGACGGGGCGCCCGCACATCCAGAGCGTGACGATCCGTGGGCCGTTCGGCGCCACGCGCCCGGGGGACACGCCGAGCCGCCGCCGCCTCTTCTCCTGCCGGCCGGGTCCGGGCCTGTCCGAGACGGCGTGCGCGCGGCAGATCCTGTCGGCGCTCGCGCGGCGCGCGTACCGGCAGCCCGTCGCCCCCTCGGACATGCGGCGCGTGATGGCGATGTACGCGGAAGGCCGGCGCGAGGGCACCTTCGAGTCCGGCGTGCAGCGGGCCCTGCAGTTCGTGCTGGCCAGCCCGCGGTTCATCTTCCGCGCCGAGCACGAGCCGGCCGGGGCCCCCGGCGGCCGGTTCCGGATCGACGATCTCGAGCTCGCCTCGCAACTCTCGTTCTTCCTGTGGAGCTCGATTCCCGACGACGCGCTGCTCCAGGCCGCGACCCGCGGGCAGCTTGCCGAACCTCGCACGCTCGAGGCCCAGGTGCGCCGGATGCTGGCCGATCCCAGGGCGTCGGCGATCGTGACGAACTTCGTGGGGCAGTGGCTCCAGTTGCGGAACATCCGCACCCTGCAGCCCAACTCGGACGACTTCCCGGACTTCGACGACAACCTGCGCACGGCGTTCCGCCGCGAAACGGAACTGCTGTTCCAGAGCCTCATCGACGAGGACCGCAGCGTGCTGGACCTGCTGACGGCCGACTACACGTTCGTCAACGAGCGGCTGGCCCGGCACTATGGCATCCCCGGCGTCTACGGCAGCGACTTCCGCCGCGTGCCGGTGCCCGACGAGCGCCGCCGCGGCGTGCTCGGGCACGGCGGCATCCTGGCGATCACGTCCCATGCCACGCGCACCTCGCCTGTGCTGCGCGGCAAGTGGGTGCTCGAGAACGTGCTCGGGTCGCCGCCGCCGCCCCCGCCGCCGAACGTGCCCGCGCTGAAGGAGAACGAGAAGGGCCGGCCCGCGCGCACGATGCGCGAACAGCTCGCCGAGCACCGCGCGAACCCGGCCTGCGCGAGCTGCCACCGCATCATGGACCCGATCGGCTTCGCGCTCGAGAACTTCGATCCGGTCGGCGCGTGGCGCGCCACCGAGGGCGGCCGGCCGATCGACGCCTCGGGCGAGCTGGCCGACGGCGCGGTGGTGGACGGCGTCGTCGGGTTGCGCCAGGCGTTGCTGCAGCGGCCGGAGCGCTTCGTCGGCGCGATGGTCGAGAAGCTGATGATCTACGCGCTCGGCCGCGGCCTCACGCACCACGACATGCCGGCCGTCCGTCAGATCGTCCGCGACGCGGCTGCGCAGCAGTACCGGTTCTCGGCCCTCGTTCTCGGCGTGGTCCGCAGCACGCCCTTCCAGACGCGCACGCGCACGCTCGCGCCGGCCGCGTCGCATCGAGCGGAGTAGACGACATGACGTGGATCACGCGCGCGCGGGTCGATCGGCGGCGGGTGCTCCGGGGCCTCGGCGCGGCGGTCGCCCTGCCGCTGCTCGACGCGATGGTCCCGGCCGCCACCGCGCTGGCGCAGACACCGGCGCTTCCGCGCCGCCGGTTCGGCGCCGTGTTCATCCCGAACGGCGCCATCATGGAGCAGTGGACGCCCGCCGGCGCCGGCGAGGGCTTTGACCTGTCGCCGACGCTCGCGCCGCTCGCGCCCCATCGGGCGTCGCTCGCCGTGGTGACCAACCTGACGCGCGCCAACCCCGGCGTCGTCGAAGGCGACCACGCGATCAGCGCGGCGGGCTGGCTGTCGGGCGTGTATCCCAAGCGCACGGAGGCCGAGGACGTCCGCAACGGGACGACGATCGACCAGGCCCTGGCCGCCGTCATCGGACAGCAGACGCCGTTTCCGTCGCTGGAGCTGGCGACCACCGACTTCACCGGCTACGTCGGGGCGTGTACGAGCGGCTTCAGCTGCGCCTACACCAACACGATCTCGTGGAGCAGCCCGACGACACCGCTGCCGATGGAGATCAACCCCCGCGTCGTCTTCGAGCGGATGTTCGGGCGCCCGGGCACCGACGAGGAGCGCGCGCGGCGCCGAACCCGGACCCGCAGCATCCTGGATCTCGTGCGCGAGCAGGCCGTCGAACTGCAGGGGAACCTCGGTCCGGCGGACCGCGGCCGGTTGTCCGACTACCTGGACAACGTCCGCGAGATCGAGCGGCGAATCCAGCGGACCGAACAGTTCAACGCGGGCCAGGTGCGGTCGATGGACCTGCCGATCGGCATTCCGGAGTCGTTCGAGGAGCACCTGGGGTTGATGTACGACCTGCTGACGGTGGCGTGGCAGACGGACCTGACCCGTGTGTTCACGTTCATGACCGACCGGGAGCTGAGTCAGCGGACCTACCCCTGGATCGGCGTGACCGAGCAGCACCACACGGTGTCGCACCACGGCAACGACCCGGCGAACATCGAGAAGGTAGCCACGATCAACGCGTATCACGCGGCGCAGTTCGCCCGCTTCCTCGACCGCCTGCGGCAGACGCCCGACGGCGACGGGTCGCTGCTCGACCACGCGCTGATCGTCTACGGCGGCGGGATGGGCAACCCGAACCAGCACGCGAGCGACCCGCTGCCGATCGTCGCGGTCGGCGGCGCCCTGGGCGCGCGGAGCCGGCATCTGCTGCTGCCGCGCCGCACGCCGGTGGGCAACCTGTGGCTGACCGTCGCGCAACGGTTCGGGGCCGAGGTGCCGTCGTTCGGCGACAGCACCGGGACGATCGACCTCTTCTGACCATGGGGACGCGCCACGCGATCGTGACCGCCGGCCTGGTGCTGGGCATAGCCCTCCTCAGCGGCTCCGCCGGTGCCGGTGCTGCCGGTCGCGAGGACGCCGGTGGGGACGCGGGGCAGGGGCGGTCCGGTGCGGCGCTTCCAGCCGTCGGGGTGGCGACCGAGGCCGTCGCGCCGGGTTCGACGGACACCCGTCTGGTCGACGCCGTCCGCAGGCGCGATCACGACGCGCTGCGGGTGCTGCTGGCGAGCCGGACGCTCGATGTCGACGCCCCGGGCGCCGACGGCATGACGGCCCTGCACTGGGCCGCGCGCGGGAACGATGAGGACGCGATCGCACGGCTGCTGGCGCGGGGCGCCAATCCGAACGCGCGGACGCGGCTCGGCGTGCCGCCGCTGCTGCTCGCGGCAACCACCGGCGGCGCACGCGCCACGGCGCTGCTGCTCGCGCATGGCGCCGACCCCTCCGTGGCGCTGCCGGGCGGGCAGACGGTGCTGATGCACGCGGCGCGGGCGGGCAGCCTGGACGTGGTCAGGCAGCTCGTGGCGCGCGGCGCCGCCGTCGACGCGGCAGAGGCGCAGATGGGCGAGACGGCCCTGATGTGGGCGGCGGCCGAGAACCACGGCGACGTCGTGACGGCGCTCGCCGACGCCGGCGCCGCGGTGGACGCGCGCTCGCGCGTGATGACGTTCTCGCGGCAGCGCTTCGGCGACGGGCGGTCGGCCCGCTTCACGGTGCTGCCGCGGGGCGGATGGACCGCCCTGCTGTACGCCGCGCGGCAGAACGCCCCGGCGGCGGTGCGGGCACTGGCGGCCGCAGGCGCCGGCCTCGACGCCACGGATCCCGACGGCACGACCGCGCTGACGCTGGCCGTGATCAACGCCCACTACGATCTGGCCGCCACGCTGCTCGACCTCGGCGCGAACCCGAACGTCGGCGACAGCACGGGCATGACCCCCCTCTACGCCGTGGTCGACATGCACACTCTCGACGAGACGCCGGGCCGGCCCGCGCCCGCGCCGTCCGGCGCGGTGACCGCGGCGGACCTGGTGTCGCGCCTGCTGAAGCACGGCGCCAACCCGAACGCCCGACTGACGGGCCCGATCCTCGAGCGCGTGCACAACAATCCCGACGGCGCGCTCGGCGCTGGGGCGACACCCCTGATGCGCGCCGCCCGCAAGGGCGACGTGGCGCTGATGCGGGTGCTGCTCGAGGGGGGCGCGGACCCGTCGGCCCGGACCGCCCGTGGCGTGACCCCGTTGCTCTATGCGAGCGGCTTCGGCGGGCTCGGCCGCTTCGGCGAATACGACCTGACCCGGGCGACCGACGACGAGTTCGCCGATGCCATCCGCACGCTGGTCGCGCGCGGCGCCAGCGCGGGCGAAGCCGACGAGACGGGGCAGACGGCGCTCCACGTCGCGGCGGCCCAGCGCGGCGAGGCGGTGGTGCGGGCCCTGCTGGCGGCCGGCGCGCGGGCGGACGCGACCGACGCGGAGGGACGTACGCCCCTCGACGTTGCGATGGGTCGGGGGCCCCGATCCCGGGGGGCCGCTGGGCAGGTCCGGCCGGAAATCGTGGCGTTGCTGGACGGTGCTCGCACCAGAGGCGGCCGTGAGTAGCGTGCCGCTGGCGGCCGTGGCGGTGCCATAGAATCGACCGATGGCCAGAGTCCGCCGCCCGTGCGCCGCCGCCGGGGCTGCCAGCCCCGCATGAGCCTCGAGACGCCCGCGCCGCCGATCGGCTTTGGGGAGTTCGTCGCCCTGATGGCGATGCTCACCGCGCTGGTCTCGCTGTCGATCGACATGATCCTGCCGGCGCTGCCGGCCATCGGCGCGTCGCTCGCCGTGACGCGCGCCAACGACACCCAGCTCATCGTGTCGCTGCTGTTCCTGGGTTTCGGGGCCGGCCAGTTGTTCTACGGGCCGCTGTCGGATGCCACGGGCCGCAAGCCGGCGGCGTACATCGGTCTGGCCCTGTACCTCGGCGGCACGGTGCTCGCCCTCGTGTCGCGCACGCTGCCGATGATGCTGGCCGGCCGTCTGCTGCAGGGGCTCGGCGTCGCTGGGCCCCGCACGGTCACGCTGGCGCTCGTGCGCGACAAGTTCGAGGGGCGGGCGATGGCCCGGGTGATGTCGCTCGTGATGGCGGTGTTCATCCTCGTGCCGGTCGTCGCGCCCGCGCTCGGACAGGCGGTGCTCGCGGTGGCCGAGTGGCGCGCCATCTTCGGGCTCTACCTCGTGATGGCCGTCGTGACGTGCGCCTGGTTCGGCTGGCGCCAGGACGAGACGCTGCCGCCGTCGCGGCGCGTCTCCTTCTCGGCCGGCCGGCTCGCCGGCTCGGCCCGCGAGGTGTTGACCAGCCGCGTCGCCGTCGGCTACACGCTGGCATCGGGTTCGGTGTTCGGGGCGTTCCTGGGCTATCTGACGTGCGCGCAGCAGATCCTGCAGGAGCAGTACGCCCTCGGGCCGCGCTTTCCGCTCTACTTCGCGCTCCTGTCGATCGCGATCGGGGCGGCGTCGCTCCTGAGTTCGCGCCTCGTGCTCGGGCTCGGGATGCACGCGCTGGTCACCTGGGCCCTGCGGGGCATCTTCGCCGTGTCGGTCGCCTTCACCGCGATCACCGTGGGGGCCGCCGGCCAGCCGGCCCTGTGGGCGCTGATGACCTACCTGATGGTGTCGTTCTTCGGGCTCGGGCTGCTGTTCGGCAACCTGAACGCGCTGGCCATGCAGCCGCTCGGACACGTCGCCGGCACGGGGTCGGCAATCGTCGGCGGCCTGTCCATGCTGATCTCGCTCGCGCTGGGCACGGCGATCGGGCAGGGCTACGACGGCACCGCGGTGCCGCTCGTCGCGGGCTTTGCCGTGCTCAGCGGCCTGGCCAGCGTGGCGGCGTGGTGGGCCGAGAGCGGCCGCGCACCGTCGGCGTCGCCCGGCGGCGCGCCAGCCGCGTAGCCTCGCCAGGCGCACCGTCTCGCCCGGGCGGATCTGCCGCGTGACGCAGGCCGCCCTGACGCCACGGGGCGTCACGCGGTCTGAGCGCCGACGTGCCTGGCGCGCCAGCCCCGTCCACCACGCTCGCGCCGGCACGTCTCGTGCTACCGACACGACCGAAGGCGCCCCACGCCCCCGCCGGGCCCGGCAATCCGACGAGATTGTCGTCAAGCCAGCCTCGTTCCTACTGGTGTGTCGGAGGAAGCGGCGATGGCCGGTGCGGGTGCACGCAGGAGCAGCATGGCGAAGCGAGCAGCACTCACCGTCAGCAAGGCCACCGCCCGGTCGGCGAAACCGGTCGACAAGGTCCAGGCCCCCACGACCTCGACGCCCGTCCGCGGGCGCGCGGCCACCAGCGGAACGACCCCACGGAAGAGGCGCGCGACGGCGACGCCATCCGGCGCCGATCTCGGGGACCGGATTCAGGTGCGCGCTTACTACCTGTGGCTCGCCCGTGGCGCGGGCGACGGGGATGCGCTGGGCGACTGGCTGCAGGCCGAACGCGAGATGCGGATCGAGGGACCCACGCCGTAGCGCGGGCCCCTGAGAGGGGCAGGCGGGCGCGTGGCGTCAGGCCAGCGCCCGCCCTCGTCGCCGGTTCTACTGCTCGGCCGGCGGCTCAGCCGGCCTGGGCGGCGTCTCCATCGCGTAGATGTCGACGGCGAACCGGAACGGCTGCTTGTCGAGTCCCTGCGGGACGGCGATGCGGAAGCGGACGTCGAACTGATCGTCCGGCACGTCGCTGTTGTTCTTGTTGCCGTACTCCTGCAGCGTGCACAGCGAGCTGGGGTAGGTGCGTGGCGCGTTCGGGTCGGGTGGAGTCACCGGCGGATAGCAGAAGATCATGTTCGGCACCGAGATCGTGGCACCAACGCCCCGCACCGCCGGGTCGTCCGGCGTCACGTCCGTGTAGACGTCCGTTCGGCCGTTGGCGCGGGTCCGAAGCAGTTCGTAGCCCGGCGCGATGTCCCGTACCTGGAACGTGATGTTCCGGAACTCCTTGGGCTTGAGATTCTGGTAGGTCAGTTCGACGGCCAGCATGTTCGGTGGTTCATCCGCCTCCGGTTTGGCACGGTGCACCGCCTTGCTGATGATCTTGAACGACTCCGTCTGGCTTCCGAACGAGACGCCCAGCTGGTAGTTGGCCTTCGGTGCCTGGTTCGGAACCTGCTCGAGGTAGTCGTTCTCGGTGCGGCCGAACACGTGGGTCCGGAACGTCGTGCCGGCGGGCACGTCCACGAGGATGCGCTCGTCGCCCCAGGCGCCGGTCGTATCCTTCCGTGACAGCGCGAGGGGACGGCAGTCCCCCGTCTGCAGCTCGAGGTCGTAGTTGATGGGCAGGACCTCCGCGTCGCCCACGATGTTCAGCGCCAGCAGCATCTTCGTCGTCCCGGTCTGTAGCGACGGCGTGGTCACCGACGCCCAGTCGTGGTCCAGCGGATCGTCGACGCCGCCCCACAACAGCGGCGCGTTCTTGTCGAGCCGGAAGTACGGCGGGTCGGTGCACCTGGCGTCGAGGTCGAGCGGATTCAGCGTGTCGCTCGCGGCGAGGAGCTCCTCGTGGAGGTTGATGGGAGTCCCGACCACATCCCTGCCGAAGATCCCGGTGAGGCCTGGCACCAGGTCGATGCCTCCGTAGAGCTCCCACCATCGCGCGGGCATCGGAAGGGTGAGGGTGGCGGTCATGCGCAGGTAGAGGTCGAGTTCGGCGAAGACGCCCGGCCCGTATTCGCCATAGAACCGGAGCGCGAGACGAGGGCCGCCAAACGCCTTCGCGGAGAAGGTTTCCACGAAGCGGGGGATGCCGAAGCCGAACGTCTGACTGGCACCGCCAGTTGGCGTGAAGATGCCGTTGGCGTATTCGAAGCCCGATTCGAAGTACCCGTTCGCCGTCGTCTGGGCCGCCACGTCGGCGTAGATGCGGCCGTTGAAGCCGACCTCCAGCGACAGCACGGGGGTGATGACGATCGGGATGCCGAAGGGCCCCGGAATCTGCCAGGAGTTGAAGGCGTAGTGCGCAATCGTGCGCCGGCTCGCGGTGTCCACGGCGGTGATCTGCGTGCTGAACGTCAAGTCGACGCTATCGGTGAGTCGGACGTCGAAGTCCGCCGTCCGCCGCCCGATGTCGACCGCCAGGTCTGCCGACAACTGCAGGGTGACCCGGCCGCTCGCGCGCACCTGATCGTCGGTCGTGAACGGATTGCTGTCCCGGTCGTAGACGGGGACGCCGTCGAACTGCAGCGTGATCTCCGGCAGCGCGACCAGCGCCTGGGGGCCCGGAGCGACCTGCGTGACGCCGGGAGCCAGGATGACGCTCTCCACCTGATCGGGCGTGAGCGCGAGGCTCGTGTCGACCCGGCCCTCGCGAACCGCATCGCTGAGCGAGGCCCCCGTGGTGGTGACGACCACCTGGCCGTTGACCGTGGACACGGCGACCACGCGGCGCAGCAGGCCATGCCGGGCCGCACCGCCGATGCCGCCGACGATGACGTCGCCTGGCCGCAAGGCCAGCAACTCGGATGTCGGCGCCCCGAACGTCAGCACGGCGCCGTCCGCGGACATCGACCCGAGCAGCCTGAGGGTGGCCGGCGACAGAACTTTGGTCGTCGACGGCAGGCCCGGGTCCTGGGCGATGGCCGGCGCCGTCACGGCGAGCACTGCGGCGGCGACCAAGGCACCGATGACGCGGGCGCGCCAACCCGGATGCGGATGCCGTGTGAGTGGGCGAAGCATGTGCACCTCCGCTGCAGGCTTGGCAATTCAAGTGCCAAACCGTGCCCTTGCGTCTGGTGCGTCTGAGCGGGCCTGAACCCCGGCCACCGCCTGAAGAATCCGCGATTCTTCGCACGTCACGCGGGGAATGCCCAGCGCTCACCGGCGGGCCTCGCGTGTTTTGTCACTCGTGGCGTAGACGTTTGTTCCCCGCCTGGCAGGCATCCTCCCCGGCGACGGCGTGCACGGATGCGGAGCCGCAGAGCGGCCCGGCGGCAGGGCTACTTCATCCGGCGCGACGACTGTTCGTTCTCCAGGCAGATTTCGTCGACGAGTTCCGTGTTCAAGGCGATCTGCTGCTTCAGCGTGACGGTCCACGGCCTGGTGTACGCCTTGGGGTCGTCCACCGTGACCTCGATCTCGAGGTGTCCGTAGTCGGGCCGGCGGATCCTCTCGGTGACCTTGGCCGCCTCGGTGATGACGCTGCCGTTCCAGTCGATCCAGATGTCGTCGCGGAAGCCGCGCGACTGAATCACCAGGGTGTCGCCCTGCCACGTTGCCGTGGAGTAGCCCTGCCACGACGGCACCGGGTCCTCGGGCAGCGGCCGCCCGTCGAGGAACACCTGCCGGTAGCCGGCGTTCATTTCGTTCAGCATCACCAGCAAGTCCCTGGTCTGCAGGAACTTCAGCAAGTGCGGCAGGCTGTAGGCGCGCAGGAAGGTATCCGGCAGGCAGCGGACGTGCGGGTCGTCCTTGGCGTCGGTGGCCGTCCGCTCCTTCACCAACGCGGCCACCCACGGCTGATACGGCAGGCCCCCCTTAAGGCTCGCACCGAAGTTGATGCCCTCGCGGCCCATCGGCAACTCCGCGCCGCAGGTCAGCGAGACGGGATCGATGCCTTGCGGGCACAGCGGGTTGCCCGTGAGCCAGATCCCCGAGAAGTCAGGCTTGCCGTCGGGCATGCGCGGCGCCGGTGCCGTCAGGTTCGGCTTGCCGTCGGCGGTCCTCGGGATGCCGGCCGTGGGATAGCGGAGCCACTGGGCCGACATCGTCGTGGACAGGCCGAACGCCGCCGCCAGCGCCACCGCCAGCGAGGCCGACCGAATCATCGATACGCGCATGTGCCCTCCCTCGAACGCTCGCGAACCTCCGCCCCCGAGTTCAGCGCGCGGGGCGTGCTTCGTAGCATACGCGACGGCACCGGGGTGAGGCAGCGCCCTGGCGGGGGTGCGCGAGCGGACCGGCCCGGTAAACTGGAGGCGGCTCACCATGCAGGCTGCGCTGTCGTTCCTGTCGCCGCTGACGACCTGCGAGTATCTGGCCGACCGCCAATGGCAGCTCCGGTACGACGTGTTCGCGCGGCTGCGGCCGCACGAGTACCTGGCGCTGATGGAGCAGGGGTGGCGCCGCTTCGGATATGCCGTGTTCCGGCCGGAGTGTCCCGCGTGCAGGTGTTGCCGGTCGCTGCGGGTGCCCGTGGACCGGTTCCGGCCGGACGAGAGCCAGCGGCGCGCGTGGAAGCAGAACCACGGGCAGGTGACGCTGCACGTGGGGCGGCCGTCGGTCACGGAGGCCAAGCTCGATCTGTACCGCCGGTATCACCGGTTCCAGCACCACGCGAAGGGGTGGCCGGCGCCAGACGACGCGGGCGACAACCTCGACCCCTTCGTCGAAAACCCCTTCGTCACGGAGGAGTGGTCGTACGCCGTCAACGGCCGGCTGGTCGCCGTGGGGTACGTCGACGCCCTGCCCGGTGCCCTGTCGGCGATCTACTTCTACTACGACCCGGACGAGCGGCGCCGGTCGCTCGGCACGTTCAACGTGTTGTCGGTCCTGGCCGCCGCCGCCGCGCGCGGGGTGCCGTACGTGTACCTCGGGTACTACGTGCCGGGGTGCCGGTCGCTCGAATACAAGGCGCGGTTCCGCCCGTACGAGTTGCTGGAAGGCGGGACGTGGCGCCCGGTGGGGCGGCCGTGACCTCGACCCGGCCGCTCAGATCGCGTGGGTGGCGCCGAGCACCTTGAACACCACGGCGAACACGGGCTTCAGCAGCAGCTGGAAGTGGTGCGTGAAGTCGAGCGCGGCGACGAACAGCAGCGGGTACATCACCGCGGGCCGGCGTTCGAACAGGCCCACGATCGGCGAGAGGAACGGCGTCATGGCCGGCGTCAGCAGGCGCCCGGCCCCCGCGGCGAGCGCGCCGATCAGGCCGCCCGCCAGCACGTCGGCCGGGTAGTGGAAGCCGACGGCCACGCGCGCGGCGCTGAACAGGGCGGCGGCCAGCAGGCCGACGATGCCCGCGGCCGGGTGCCACGAGAACAGGCCGACCGCCACGGCGAAGAAGAGCGCGGCGTGATCGGAGGGGAAGGCGCCGAAGCCCGTCATCGCCTCGACGGTGCCGGCCCAGACGGCCGGATCGAGCGGGACGGCCAGCGGCTCGCGGCCGAGCGGGCGGGGCCAGTTCGTCAGCAGCGCGGTCAAGCGGGCGACGACGAAGGCGCCGGCCACCGAGAGCGCCAGCATCGCGGCCCGCAGGCGCGACTGCTCGAGGCCGGGCCGTGCCTGCGGGGCGAAGCCGCCGATGACGCCCGTGCGCGCCGGGCTCCGTTCGGGGTCGGTCCACCACAGCGCGAGCATCGCCATCACGCAGAGCGCGAGCGGAAGCTGTCCGCACAGCAGCAGCGCGGCGTCGAACGCGGCGGGCGAATGGCCGACGAGGCTGTTCACCCACGCCAGCGCTGCGCGGTCCACGGCGTTCACGCGCGCCTCAGAAGCCGTAGCCCAGCGTGATCCGCGCGACCGTGCGCTCGTACGCCGCCGCCACGTCCTGGTAGTTCACCTGGGCGCGGATCCAGACCCGACTTCCGGCCGGAATCCGCAGGCTGGCGTACGCGTCGGACGAGGTCGCCGTGCTGGCTCGCCCGAGCGACCACACGTCCTCCACCTGCTGGCGGCCGGCGCCGCCGCCTGCGGCGAGCTGGACGCCGCCCCCGAGCGGCACCGTCGCGTCGAGGCGCACCATCTGGTTCAGGAAGCGCCTGGGGGAAAAGTAGCCCCCGACGCCGCGGCGCGTAAGGCCGTCCCCGCCGAGATCGGTCGAGGGGTAGCCCTCGAGATCGCGGTCGTAGGCCATCCAGCTCACGGCGTAGCCGGGTCGCAGCGTGGCCCCGCCCGCGCGGAACGAGCGGCCGACGCCGCCGAAGGCCTCGCGGCGGGTGTTGGGGACGATGTTGGCGCCGCGGATGCGGCCGGCCGTGGCCTGGATCCAGGCGTCCCAGCCGCGCGCCGGGCGCGCCGTGGCGCCGACCAGTACTTCGTCGACGATCGAGGGGCCGTAGGACACGCCCGCGTACGACTCGCCGCCCAGCGACAGACGCGAGGCGTAGAGCTGCTCGCGGGCCGCGCCGATCTGGAACTCCAGGCGGTCGTGCGGGGCCATCCGGGCCCGTGCGCGGCCGGTGACCACGCGCGGCGCGCGATCGAACTCGTGTACGGCGACCGACCCTTCGAGCCGGACGCGATTCCCGATCGGCGTGTCGACGCCCGCGCCGACGGCCGTGTCGCGGCTCAGGCCGGCGGCGTTGCGGTACTGCGAGACCGACCCGGAGAGCGAGATTTCGGTGTCGGAGCCGGCCGGGTGGAAGCGGAACGTGATCGGCACCATCGAGGTCCGCACCTTGCTGTCGGCGTCGCCCGACTCCGTCCCGCCGTCGGCCGCGAACTCGAGCGTCGGCCGGAGCGCGCGCCGCAGCGAGCGGGACGCGGGCAGCGCGGCGGGATTCGTCGGGTCGCCGGCAAGCACGGCCTCGTATTCGCGGAGGGCGCGGGCGGGGCGGCCGATGCTGGTGTAGGCCTGGGCCCGCAGGTGCGCGGCTTCCGGCGTGTCGATGGCGCCCTTCGGATACGCGGCCAGCGTGGCGAGCGACGCGCGCGAGTGGCCAGACCACGTGTCGACCTGCGCGAGCCCGATCCGCGCGGTCGGGTCGGCGGGCTCCTGCGCGAGCGCGAGACGGTAGAGCGTCTGCGACTCCGAGACCCGGCCGCCCCATGCCAGCAGGCGCGCCAGGCCGACGGTGGCGTCCGTGCGCGACGGGTCGTCCTGGAGGATCGCGCGGTAGAGCCCTTCTGCCTCCTCGCGCGTGGTGCCGTTCCACGACAGGACCTCGGCGAGCTTCACGCGCGCCGACATCCGGGCGGGCTCGCGTTCGATCAGGCGCCGGAAGCGGGTCACGGCTTCCGGGCGCGTGGCCGCGTCCCACGACAGCACCTCCGCCAGCGCCTCGTCCGCGTCGCCCCAGCCGGGCGCGTCGGCGGTCACGCGCCGCAGCAGCGCCACGCCCTCGGCGCGCGTCGCGGCGTCCCAGGTCAGCACGCGCCCCAGTTCGTACTGCACGTCGGTGCCACCGGGGCTGGCGGCGAGCCGCCGCAGCGCCGCGACGCCCTCGGGCCGGCTGTCGCGGCGCCAGGTGAGTCGGCGGGCCTCGTCGAGCCCGGCGGTGGCCGGGGCCTGCGCGTGGACGGGCAGCGCGGTCCACAGCGAGGCGACGAACGACAGGAGCAGTGCGGTGCGCAGGCGTGGTGCGGACGTCATGACGCCTTCCCGAGCGTCGTGGCCTGGGCACCCAGGCCGTAGAGATGCTTCAGCAGATCGTGACGCTGGACCGGGCCGAGCGAGACGAAGTCCAGCCCGAGCAGCCGCTGGTTCATCGCGGCCGGGCGCATGTTGACGACCGTGGCCTCGAAGGTGGTGCGCTCGTAGGCGTTCCACGTCACCGTCAGCGACACCCGCGAACCGGGTCTCACGCGCAGCGCCTCGGGCGCGCGCAGCCCGATCCCGGATGCGCTCATGTCCACCGCGCGGGCGGACACGACGAAGCCCCCGGGGACGGTGATCTGCGCCGGCAGGTCACAGAGGAAGCGCGGCGCCAGACGGCGCAGTGCCTGCGGGGCGGTGAAGATTGCGATGAGCGACTCGACGATCCGGCGCACGTGGTCCGGCGCGCCGAGCGTCAGGCCGTGCTGGCCTTCCCACGAGTCCGGCGCCGAGTACATCAGCTCGACGAGCGTGCGATGCTGCTCCGGCGAGCGGTCGACGAACTCGAGCGCCACGTCCAGCGCCCGGTCCCGGACGTCGCAGCGCACCAGGCGGGCCTGGAGCGACACGCGGCGGCCTTCCCGGGACGTGATGGTGACGGTCAGCTGCCCGGGCAGCGGGTGCGCGGTGCGCAACTGCAGCGACACGCCCGTCTCGGAGAGGTCGGTGGTCACCGCCTCGACCTGGGCGCCATCCCACGACAGGCGGCAGGCATGATGGCGCGGCAGGCGGACGGCGTTGCGGTTCTGCGCCGGCTGCCGCAGCAGCAGGATGCCGAAGCCGAGCACCACGAGGTTGTAGATGGCCCAGATGACGTTGATGAGCGTGGCGTCGTCGGGCGCCGGCGACGTCAGGATCGTGACGATCCCCTTGAGGATGCCGCCCACCATCAGGCCGCACAGCGCGAGGTTGGGCCACCCCAGCCGCCAGAACCCCCGCGACGCCGCCTGCTCGGCCGCCTTGCCCTTGGGCGTCACGGCGAAGCGGACCTTGCCGCCGGTGAAGGGGAACATCAGCGTCGTCGCCGACAGGTGCAGGCAGATGCACGACTCGTAGATGTCGGACCAGAAGATCCGCCGCATGCCCTTGTTGACCAGCTGGAACGCCGTGATCGAGATCACGAGGTGCGGGATGTAGTAGGCGAGCAGATCGGCGACGTCGCCGACGATCAGCGGCCGCAGGCCGAGCAACAGGAACAGCAGCGGGGCGAAGAGGTAGATCGCGCGCGGGAATCCGTACAGCCAGTACCACCCGGTGGCGAAGTAGTTGACGCGCTGCCACGCGCTGAGGCCCTTCAGGAAGAGGCCCTTCTGCAGCAGCAGCACCTGGAGCGTGCCCCGGGCCCACCGGCGGCGCTGCGTCAGGTAGCCCTCGAACGACTCCGGCGCCAGGCCCGCCGACAGGTCCTTGTTCACGTAGACCGACCGCCAGCCCTGGCTGTGCAGCAGCACGGAGGTGTGCAGGTCCTCGGTCACCGTGGTCATAGGGAAGCCGCCGATGCCCGCGACGGCCGCGCGGCGGAACAGGGCGCCCGAACCGCAATAGAAGCTCGAGTTGTAGACGTCACGACCCGGCTGGACGATGTGGTAGAACATGTCCTGCTCGTTCGCGATGTACTCGTGGCTCTTCAGCCGCGACTGGAACAGGTCGGGGTTGTAGAAGTGGTGCGCGGTCTGCACCTGCGCCACGCTCGCGTCGCGGAAGTGCCCGAGCGTTTCGGTGAGGAAGCTGCTGACGGGCACGTGATCGGCGTCGAAGGTCACCACGATGTCGCCCGTCGTCTGGGCCATCGCGTTGTTCAGGTTGCCCGCCTTCGCGCCCCTGTTGTCCGCCCGCGTGATGTAGTCGACGCCCAGGGTCCGCGCCAGCACGGCGATGTCCGGCCGGCGGCCGTCGTCGATCACGTAGACGCGCTTGTTCCGGTAGTCGATGGCCTGGCAGCCGATGATCGTGCGCGTCAGGATGTCGGCCGCCTCGTTGTACGTCGTGATGAAGATGTCGACCGTCGGCGAGAAGGCCGCGTCGGGCGGGGCCGTCGTCCGGTCGATCTGCCGCGTGGCGATCACGTAGTGGTGCAGCACGACGAGGAAGCCGTACAGCTCGGCCGCGTACACCAGCAGGCTGACGACCGTGCCCCAGCCGCCGTCCCAGTTGAGGGTGGCGGTGGCACGCCACCAGAGGTAGCGGACCGTGACGGCGAGATTCAGCGCGATGACGAACGGGCGCCACCGCGGATGCCTGGGCACCCACCGGCTCAGCACGACGGTCGAGAACAGCAGTATGCCGATGAGCCCGAGCGTGATCAGCGACGCGTGCACGTGTTGCTCCACGTGTGCAGCGGCGTGCACGCGATGCCGGCACCGATGTCGAGGGGATAGCCAACCCAGTCGAAAGCCACACCTTCGTTTCGGACGCCTGCACGTTCTGGTTCAAGCCCCGCCGGATCTTTGGTGGGCAAAGCGTGCAGCCGGGTGCAGGCGCCGTCGGCCCGCGGAGGCGAGGGGGATGCCGCGGGCCATGGGGCCCGCGGCGGCGGATGGCGCTCCCGGAGGGGAGCGGGCTAGAACACGTACTTGAGGGCGAGCTGCAGGATGCGCTGGTCGGTGGCCGTGGAGGTGACCTGGCCGAAGTTCGCGTTGTTCAGCACGCTGACCGGATTCGACGGGTTGACGTGGTTGAACACGTTGAACGCCTCGAAGCGGAACTGGACCTGGCCCGTGCCCACGCCGAACGAGCGCGTGAGGCCCATGTCGACGTTCCAGCGGCCGGGGCCGCGCAGGGCGTCGATCGGCATCGTGCCGTAGGCGCCCGCGGCCGGCGCCGCGAACGCCGCGGGGTTCAGCCACTGGCTCATCGTTCGATTCGCCATGAAGGGATCGGACAGGATTTGGTTGGCCCGCTGGTTGGGCTGGCCGGTGAGGGCGTTGTCGACCCCGGTCGTCACGGTGAAGTACGAGCCGCTCCGGGCGGTGACGATGCCCGAGAGCTGCCAGCCGTCGGTGACGGCGCGGGCGATCCCGGTGCCCACGGCCGGAACCTCGTACACCAGCGACACGTTGACGTTGTGATCGGCGTTGAGCGCGCAGCGCCCGCGGTCGGCCTCGCGGTTGCCGGGAATCATGTACGGCGCCCCGGCCACGCCGGGCTCGTAGTTGGTCAGATCGCTCGTGCAGCGGGAGAAGGTGTAGTTGCCCTGCACCGACAGACCCGCGGCGCGGCGGCTCTGGGCCGACAGCAGCAGCGCGTCATAGCGTCCGGTGCCGTTCGTGTCGAGCTCCTGGATGCTCGCGAAGTAGGCGCCCTGCGTCGGGTTGGCGAGGGACAGGAGGCGCCGGGCGTTCGTGTTCGCGGCCGTGGCGCCGGGTCCGAAGACGGCGGGGTTGATCTGGTTGGCGCCCCAGAGGTGGTTCGTCCGGTTGCCCAGGTAGTTGGCCGACACCATCCAGCGGGATCCCAGCTGGTGCTGGTAGCTGACGTTCCACTGGTCCATGTTGGTCGCCGGCATGTCCAGCGGGAACGTCGTGTAGGCCGCGGCCTGCGGGAAGGTCATCGTGGGGGACACGGTGATCGGGATCGGGTTGCCGCCCGGGTAGGCCGCGTACGGATCGTCCCAGCCGAACGGCAGGTTCGTGATCGTGATCGTGTTGCCCCAGGGCGCCATCTGCGACAGCGCCACGAACGACTGCAGGTGCGGCATGTCGTAGAAGCGCCCGTACGAGGCGCGCAGCGTCTTGCGGCCCTCGCCCTCCGGGTCCCACACGACGCCGACGCGCGGTGCGACGTTGCCCAGTTGGTTGCGTGCGATCTGCGTGCCCGGCATGCCCTCGTCTCCGGCGAACACCAGTCCGGGGGGCGCGTTGGGGAACACGGTGCTCCGGAGACCCTGATCGAAACGGGCCCGATCGAAGCGGGCGATGCGGCCGTTGCGCGACTCGACCGGCATGTACGGCTCCCAGCGCAGGCCGGCGTTGAGGGTGACGTTGGGTGTCAGGCGCCAGCTGTCCTGGGCGTACACGCCGAGATAGTTGTTGCCGAGGTCGAGGCCCGTCAGGGTCCCCTGGGAGAACGACACCGGGCGCCCGATCATGAAGTCGGCGAGGCCGAGGCCGGTGTTCTGGCCCGTGAAGCTGATGTTCCCCGAGGCCGCCAGGTACGACACCGACGTGAACGTCGAGCGGATGAAGTTGACGCCCACCCCGAACTGGTGCTGGCCGCGCACGACGCTGAAGTCGTCGGTCGCCTGATACGTCCACGTCGGCGTCTCACCCGGCAGCGCCGGGCCGCCCTGGAAGCTGAAGCCGCCCGTGACCGTCATGCGCATCACGCCGGGCACGAGCGGCGTGGCCTTGATGCCGATGTCGCTGTAGTCGACGAGGTCTGCCGCGTCCTTGCGGTAGTTGCCGCGGTTCACCGTGACGCGCACCGAGTTGACGACGTTGTTGCCGAACACGAGCGTGTCGCCGCCGACGAACGAGTACGAGCGGTTGTGGAAGGAGGCGTTGCTCGACGACATCAGCGTCTTGCCGTCGTAGTCGCCCGGCGTGTCGAGCCGCTCCGCCTGGTAGCGCGCGAAGATCGAGTGGTTGTTCGACGCGCTGTAGTCGAGGCGGCCGACGAAGATGTGCTGGTCGGCGTTGTCGATGCGGTCGAAGAACACCTGGCCGCACTCGTTGGAGGGCGTCGGCAGCCGGCGCGTCAGCGCCAGCGATGCCGGGGAGAGCAGCGCGGGGTCGATGCGATTGTTGACGAACGGCGCGCGCAGTGTGATCTGCCGGCCGGCGTTGCAGGCCGGCGACGCGAACGCCGTGAAGTCGCCCGCCACCATGGCGGGCGTCGGCGCGAACTGGAAGGTGGTCGGAATGACCCGGCGAATGCGGGTCCGCTGGTAGCCGCCGAAGTAGAACAGCCTGTCGCGCACCAGCGCGCCGCCGACCGTGCCGCCGAACTGATTGCGGTTCAGGCCGTCGCGCCGGCGCTTGCCGTCGGGGCCGATGGACGCGAACGGATTGGCCGCGTTGAGCGCGGCGTCGCGGAAGAACTCGAAGAGGCTCCCGCTCAGGGTGTTCGTGCCCGACTTCGTGACCGCGTTGATGGCGGACGAGGAGTGCTGGCCGTACTGCGCCGGCAGCGCGCTCGTCTCGACCTTGAACTCCTGAAGCGCCTCCGGGAACGGGAAGGGCATGGCGGAGTTGGTGAACGGGTCGTTGTGCGTGCCACCGTCCAGGATGTAGGTGGCGCCGTTGGCCAGCCCGCCGGCCACGGCGATCGTGGTCGGCGCGCCGAACGTCGACCCGCGAGCCCCGCCCAGGTTGCCGCCAGGCGTGGCCAGTCCCGTCAGGAAGACGAGGTCCAGCGTCTGGCGCCCGTTGAGCGGCAGTTCGACCACGCGCTGGTTGTCGACGACCTGACCGATGCCGGGGCTGCGGGTCTCGATGAGTGGCGCCGCGGCCTCGACCTGGACCGTCTCGCTCAGTTGTCCCAGGCCCAGGGTGGCGTTGACGGTGGGGTTGCTGTTGACCTGCAGGGTGATGCCCGTCTGCACGAACGAGCGAAAGCCTTCGAGCGTGAACTCGACTTTGTAGGGGCCCACGGGCAGGCTGGGCAGCGTGTACCCGCCGGTGGCGTCCGTGACGGCCGTGCGCACGAGTCCGGTGGCCGTCTGCGTGGCCGTGACGGTGACCCCGGGCAGCACGCCGCCGCTCTCGTCGCGCACCGATCCGGTGATCGCGGCGGTGGAGACGGCCTGGCCGACGGCGAGGGAGGGGAGCAGCGTCAGGCTGGCGGCGAGGACGAGCGCGATCCGCGCAAACGCATGGGTCATCGTGAGGCCTCCGGGACGTACTTGAAGTCGAGGTTCGGCTGGTTCGGGCGAAGGTGATCGACGTCCTTGTTGTTGTCGGTGCACGTGTAGGGCATGATGCGGTCGGTTGGCTTACCCGCGGTGAAGGTGCGGGTGATGGACCAGGGCCGCGTGAAGAACACCGGGTCCTCGAACGTCGCGGTCCACGTGATCGTCGGTCCGGTCCTCTCGAATCGCTCCACGACGTGCAGTTTGTCGCTGTGCTCGTGCCCAGCCGTGTCGAGCCACGACCGCTCGTCGATGCCGACCGTGTCGACGACCAGCGTCGAGCCCTCCCAGCGACCGATCGAGTGGCCCATGAAGTCCGGATAGTCGGCGATGTCCTCGGGATGGGGCCGCCCGTCCATGTAGACGACCCGCCAGATCGTGAAGTACTCGAAGGCGAGCGCGATCATCGACCTGTGCTGGACCAGCAGGAACGGAAACGGGGCCGTGAAGGCGCGCGTCGGGCCCGGCGGCAGGCATCGGCCCGTCGGGTCCTTGGCGGTGTCGACCGTGCGCCAGCGCTCGGCGCCGGCGGCCGTGAACGGGGGCTGGCGGCCGAGCACCCGCGACAGGTCCGGCGTGTACTGGTTGATCCAGAAGCCGCTCAGATCCGGCGGGGCCGGCGTGGACTGGGCGAACGCGGCCCGGGGGGCGGCCACGGTCAGGAGGCAGAGGGCGACGTACGCGACGCAGGCCTGCAACGCACGAGTCATGGAGCGCTCCCGGGGGTATGGCGCGACGGCGCGCCGTTCGATCGTCAGTTCTGCTGCTCGCCGGAAGACCCGCCGAGCACGCGGCGGCCGTCGGCGAGCACCACCGTGCGCATGTTGGCGAGCCTGGCGCCGCTCTTGGCCAGCCAGCCCTCGACGGTCACCTCGTTGCCGACCTGCAGCGAGTTCTTGCGCCACCCGGCCCGGTAGAGCGTGTTGGGCGCGCCGCCTTCGATGGCCCAGTTCTCGACCGTGCCGCTTTCGGCGCGCACGTCCATGTAGAAATAGATGTGAGGGTTCTGCCACTCGACCTTGGTGACGGTCCCCTTGAGCGTGATCGGTTTGGCCCGATCGTACTCGGCCGCGAACGAGTGGTGGGCGAGGAGGTTCCCGACGGCGAGCACGACGAGCGCGCCCGCGACGGCGACGGCGCGACGGAACCTTGTGGACATGGCTGATCTCCTGAGCGCCTTTGGTTGGCGCGCCGTCATTATCCAGGGCGTGCCGGAAGTGTCGAGGGACAAGAACAGGTATGCCCGTCAGTTCGGACGCCCCTCGACGATGCTGACCATCGTCGCGGTCGGCGTGATCGACGTGAGGGCGAAGCCCGCGCGTGCGAAGAGGTCGCGGAACTCGTCGGCGGTGCGCTCCATGCCGCCGGGGAACGTCATCATCAGGATGTCGAAGTCCTTCGCGACCGACGGCTCGTTGCCCGACGGCACGACACACTCGACCACGAGCAGCCGCCCGTCGTCCGGTATCACCTGCCGGCAGTGCGACAGGATCTGGACGCACTGCTCGTCGGTCCAGTCGTGGATGATGTGGCGGAACAGGTAGGCGTCGGCGCCGGCCGGCACGCCCTCGAAGAAGCTGCCCTCGACGACGCGGCACCGGTCGGCCAGCCCGGCGCCCGCGAGGCGCGCGGCGGCCCGGCCCGCGACGTGGCCCAGGTCGAAGAGCAGCCCCCGCATCGACGGATGCCGCCGCAGCGCCTCCGCGAGCAACGATCCGTTGCCGCCGCCGACGTCGGCCAGCACGCGGATCCCGCCGAAGTCGTACGCGTCGAGCATGGCGCCGGTTTCGTAACCGTGAAAGGACGTCATGCCGGCGTCGACGAAGGGTCCGAGGTCGGGGTGTGCGGCGATGTAGTCGAACACGGGCACGCCATAGACCTTCGCGAATCCCGATTCCCCGGTCCTGATCGCATGATCGAGCCCGTCCCAGCCGGGGAACATCCGATGGAACATGCGCGCGCCAGCGCGGTACGAGCCGGGCGCGTCGTCCCGGAGCGCGGCCGAGAGCGGCGTGTGGTCGAATACGCCGGGGGCGGTTTCCGTGAACACGCCGTGCGACGCCAGGAACCGGAGCGCACGGTGCAGCGACCGCTCATGCGCGTCAGTGGCGGCTGCCAGCGCCGAAACGGGGCGAGGGCTGCCGGCCGACACCTGGTCGGCGACGCCGAGCTCGGCGACCGTGCAGAGGGTGCGGCTCAGCGCGGCCGCCGTCAGCATCCGGTTCAGCGCGTCGGTCTCACGCAGGCCCATGGTTCCTCCAGTCCGGCGCGCCAGTGCGCGGGCTGTCAGAGTGTAGCAGCGCCGGGAGCTGCGGCCACGGGACGGCGGTAGGATAATGCGCTCCGTGCCACTCTCTGCCGCCACTGCCCGTTCGCGCCGCGCGTTCCTGGCCACGAGCCTCGCGGCCGCCGCGTCGGCGCGGTGGCTCGTCACTCCGCTCCGCGCGCAGGGCGATCCCGGTGTCGGCGCCGTGATGGCGCGGCTCAGCGAGTTCATGGCCACGGCGGGCGACCGCGCGCTGCCCGCCCCCGTCGTGGAGCTGGCCACGCACCACATCCTCGATACGATCGCGGCGATGGTGTCCGGGTCCGAACTGCCGCCTGGCCGCGCGGCGCTCGCGCTGGCCAGGGCTCAGGCGGGTCGGCCCACGGCCACCGTGGTGGGGTCGCGCGTGCTCACCGGTGCGATGGACGCGGCGCTCGTCAACGGGGTGCTGGCGCACTCGGACGAAACCGACGATTCGCACGGGCCGTCGCAGTCGCATCCGGGCGCGGCCGTCGTGCCGGCGGCGCTGGCGGTGGGCGAGGCGCAGGGCGTCAGCGGACGCCGGTTCCTGCGCGCCGTCACGCTCGGCTACGACGTGGGCACTCGCTTGACGATGGCCCTGGGCGGCGTGACGTTTCGCGACGAGAGCCGGCGCAGCACGCACGCGCTGGCTGGCACCTTCGGGGCCGCGGCCGCCGGGGCGTGCGCCGCCGGCCTGACGGCCCGGCAGATGCGGCGGGTGCTGGACTATGCGTCGCAGCAGGCGGCGGGATACGCGGTCTGGGGCCGCGACACCGATCACATCGAGAAGGGATTCGTGTTCGGCGGCATGCCCGCCCGCGCCGGTGCGACCGCGGCGGTGCTGGTGCAGGCGGGCTGGAACGGCGTCGACGACGTGTTCTCCGGCGACGACAACTTCTTCCGCGTCACGGCCCCACGCGGCAATCCGTCCATCCTCGTCGACGGACTGGGCGAGCGGTTCGAGATCGCCAACACCGACATCAAGAAGTGGACGGTCGGCACGCCGATCCAGGCGCCGCTCGACGCGATCGACGCCATCCGCCGCCGGCAGCCGTTCGCGGCGGGCGACGTCACGCGCGCGGTCGTGCGGCTCGCGCCGAGCGTCGGGGCCGTGGTGGACGATCGCGACATCCCCGACATCTGCCTGCAGCACATGGTGGCGGTGATGCTCATCGATGGCACGGCCTCGTTCGCGGCGGCCCACGACAAGCCGCGGATGCAGGACCCGACCGTGCTGCAGTATCGGCGCCTGGTGCAGTACGTCCCGGACGCGTCGCTCACCGCCCTGTTGCCTGCGCGCGTCGCCGTCGTGGAACTCACGCTGCGGGACGGGACGGTGCTGACCGACCGGGTCGAGGCCGTGCGCGGAACCGTCCGGAACCCGATGTCCCGGGCGGAGGTGGTCGACAAGGCCCGGGACCTGATGGGCCCGGTGCTCGGCCGGCAGGTGGCGGCCCGCCTGATCGACACCGTGCTCGCCATCGACACGCTGCCGCGGGTGGCGTCGCTGCGCCCGCTGCTGCAGCGCCGGTAGGGGAGCGCGGGGGCCGGCGCCGCCGGGGCGCCGGCCGGTGGACCTCAGTCGTCGTTGCGGTCGGGCGCGAACAGGTCGCCCGGTCCCCGCTCGAAGGCGCCGATGTCGCAGGCGCCGCCGGCCGGGCGGGCCACGCCGCGCTGATCCGTGGGGAAGCGACACAGGCCGGCTGGAATGCGATCGAGGAGCGGGCTGTCCTCGAACAGGGCGTGTGTCGGCGTCGGGCCGCCGTGGTCCGCCAGCGGGCCGAGCCGCGGATCGACGTTGGGCTGGTCGCCAGCCGTGCCGAGGTTGCAGGAGTTGTCGCTGTCGGCGTTGTAGCCGTGGCTGACGGCGTACGCGTCGCAGTTGGGGGCGCCCACGTTGCCGGCGACGACGGTGTTCGTGAGGTGCACGACGCCCGCGATACCCGCGCTCCACTCCCACGCCTCGTTGCCGGTCACGGTGCTGCCGACCACCTTCACCTCGCCATTGACATTCGAGATGGCTGCCAATCGGTAGTTGGTGTTTCCGCTCACCGTGGAGTTCTCGATCAGCAGCTTGGATGGCGCGCCGTTGATACCGTGGCCGTTGACGATGGTGCCGAGACCTACGCTGGCGTCGACCGTGTCGCGAGTGAGGACGGCGGAGCCGCCGTCGTTGTCGAGTGCTGCCCCCATGAAGCGGGCGGAACCCGCGAGTCGCGAATCCACCAGGCGCAGCCCTCCTTCGTTGAAGATCCCGCCCCCGGCCGCGGCCCAGCCCCAGATGAGACTCTCGACCACCGTTGCACGCCCCGCGTTGTAGATGGCGCCGCCCGGAGCAGTGGTGTCTCCCGCGAAACCGTCGGTTCCGTCGGTGCCCATCACCCTTGAGCGCAGGACGTGACGCTCGCCTCTGTTGTAGATGCTTCCGCCGCCGCCCCAGTTGCCGCCGCCGCCGCACGACCAGTACGCGCTGGTCTGGTTGCCCACGATCTCGCTGTCGACGATGCTCAGTCGGCCGTGGTTCGCGATGCCGCCGCCCGAGTAGCAGCGGCCGCTGCGGACCGCCACGCCGGTCAGGGTGAGGCTGCCGTGTGCCGAAACGTGGAGCACGCGATCGTTCGCCCACCACTCAGCCGGGTCCACGAGGTGGTTGCCGGCGATGACCGTCTGATCGGCCCCGGCACCCTGGATGGTCACGGCGCCGCGGATGTCGAGGTCACCCGTCCGAGCGTAGTCCTCGTTGGGCCCGGCGAGCGACAGGCCGAAGGTGCCCGCCGGCAGGACGATCGTGTCGGCGCCGGATCCGGCCGGGCAGCTGTCGACGGTGGTGTCGGTGTTGGCCGCGATCACGGCGGCCCGAAGACTGCACCCTCCACCGCCGAGTTCGTCGTGCACCGCGGAGACGTGGATCGTCGTGCCGGCCGACAGCAGGGCCGGGCACAGGAGGAACGCCCCCGAGAGGAGGGCGGATGAGAACCGGGTTGGCGTGGGCATCACGGTCAGAGTCCTTTCCAAGGGCACGACTCGTGCTGGTGTGGCGAGGGGCGACGACATGGTAGCCCGGTCAACCCCCGATTGCGACGCGGTCGGACGGGCGCCGACAGCAATCCGTGAAACGTGGCGCAACACGCTCCTGGTTTCCCATGACTGGTGGGCGGTTGCGCCCGGGACGAGATGTGAGAGCATTTGCTCCGCATGCGGGAGGCCAGGTTCGCGCTCGGCGTGCTCGCGGCGGGGATCCTGGTGGCCTGTGGCACCGGGGCACCCGAGCCGCCAGGCTCCCCGGCGGCCCCGGCCACCGGTCGCGCGGAGGAGTGGTTCGTCGATCGCGCCCACGCCTGGGGCCTCGATTTCGTCCACGTCAACGGCATGTCGGGCCGCTGGTACATGACCGAGGTGCTGGCGCCAGGGGCGGCGTTGCTCGACTACGACAACGACGGCGACCTCGACGTCTACCTGGTCCAGAGCGGCCCGCTCGCGCCCGGGGCGGGGAACGGGCTCGCCGCGGATCGTCCGCCGGACCGTCTCTACCGCAACGACCTCACGGTGCGCCCCGACGGCAGCCGGAGCGTCCACTTCACCGACGTCACCGGCACGAGCGGTATCCGCGCCGCCGGGTACGGCATGGGCGTCGCCGCCGGTGACTACGACAACGACGGCCACGTGGACCTCTACCTGACGAAGTTCGACGCACCCAACCAGCTGCTGCACAACAACGGCGACGGCACGTTCACCGACGTCTCGGCGGCCAGCGGCACCGCCCACCGGGCGTGGAGCGTCTCGGCGGCCTGGGTCGACGTCAACCGCGACGGCTGGCTGGATCTGTTCGTGACGAACTACCTGCGCTACGGCCTGAGCACGAGCCGGCCCTGCGTCAGCCCCGCCGGCGCGAGCGACTACTGCACGCCGGACGCCTATCCGCCGCTGCCGGACCGGCTCTACGTCAACCGTCGCGACGGCACGTTCGCCGACGCGACCGTCTCCTCCGGCATCGCAGGCGAGTTCGGGCCCGGGCTCGGGGTGGTCACAGCGGACTTCAACGGCGACGGGTGGATCGACCTCTACGTCACCAACGACGGGCAGGAGAACCTGCTGTGGCAGAACGCGGGCGACGGCACGTTCAGGAACGCGGCGTTGCTGTCGGGCGTGGCCCTGCCGGTCACGGCGAAAGCCGAGGCCAGCATGGGCGTCGATGCCGGCGACGCCGATGGTGACGGGGATGACGACCTCGTCATGACGGAACTCACCGGCGAGGGCAGCAACCTCTTCGTCAACGATGGCACCGGGGTCTTCGAGGATCGCAGCGCCGCGTCCGGCATCGGACCTGCCAGCCTGCCCTACACGGGCTTCGGCATCGGATGGCTCGACGTCGACAACGACGGCCGGCTCGACGTGCTGTCGGTGAACGGCACCGTGCAGGTCATCGAGCGGCTGCGGCAGGCGAGCGACCCGTACCCGCTGCGCCAGCGGCGCCTGTTGCTGCGCAACGTCGGCGGCGGCCGCTTCGAGGACGTGTCGGACCGGGCGGGCGCGGCGTTTCGCACCAGCGACGTCGGCCGTGGCCTGGCCCTCGGTGACATCGACAACGACGGTGACCTCGATGCGTTCGTGGCGACGAGCAATGGTCCGGCCCGCCTGCTCGTCAACGAGCACGCAACGGCCCATTGGCTCGGGCTGCGTCTGGTCGGCCCGGGCGGCCGCGACGTGCTGGGTGCGCGCGTCGAGGTGATCCGCGCTGGCGAACCGCCGCTGTGGCGCCGCGCCTATACCGACGGCAGCTACGCCTCGTCGCGAGACCCCCGCGTGCTGGTTGGCCTGGGCGCGTCGGCCGCACCGCCGACCGTGCGCGTCATCTGGCCGGATGGCCGCCGTGAGACGTTCGCGGCCGTTCCCGTGGACCGCTACACCACGCTCCGGCAGGGCACGGGGGCGGCGTAGTGGCTCGGACCGCGCTGCTCGTGCTCGTGCTTGGTGCGGGCCTGGCGGCCTGCGGCGGCGCCTCGCCGCCGGGCTCGTCTCCGGGCGGCGCGTCCGTGCGGCCCGTCCTCCTCCCGGTGACGCTGCCCGATGTGTCGAGCGCCGCTGCGCCGGTGCAGCGCCAGATCCGCGACCGGCATGCGGCCCTTCAGGCGGTGGTGGCCAGGGCTGACGCGTCCGGGCGGGAACTCGCCTCGGCCTACGGCGACATGGGGAAGCTGTTCATCGCCGCCGAGTATTACGAGGCGGCGGGCGCGTGCTTCGACAACGCCCGCGCGCTCGATCCGAGTGAGATGCAGTGGCCCTACTTCCGCGGCCACGTGTACCGGTTCGGCCACGACACCGCGAGGGCGGCCGAGTCTTTCGAGGTCGCGCGCCGGCTCGCGCCGTCGCACGTGCCCACCCTGGTCTGGCTGTCGGAGATGTACCTGATGCTGGACCGCCCGGCCGATGCGGAGCGGCTCCTGTCGCAGGCGCGCGCCCTCGACCCGCGCAGCGGCGCGGTGTTCTATGGTCTCGGCCGCGCGGCGCTGGCACGCCGCGACTTCTCGCAGGCGGTCGTACACCTGGAGCAGGCGCTGGGGCTTGCCCCGGATGCCTCGCGCGTGCACTACCCGCTGGCGCTCGCGTATCGTGGCCTGGGCGACCGGGCCAGGGCCGAGGCGCACCTGCGGCAGCGCGGCGAGGTGGATCTGCCGCCGGCCGATCCGCTGATGGGCGAGGTGGCGCGCCTGCTGCACAACGCCTCCGCCGTGGAGACACGGGGCGTCCAGGCGATGGATGCGCGGCAGTGGCCGGAGGCGGTCGCCCGGCTCCAGGAGGCCGTGGCGCTCGCGCCGGACGACGCCCCGACGCGCCTGAACCTGGGGACCTCGTTGTACATGTCGGGACGCCTCGACGAGGCGCTCGAGCAGTACCGCGCGGCCGTGCGACTCGCGCCCGACCTGGCCCGCGCGCACTTCGGCATCGGTGCGGTCCTCGAGGCCGGGCGGCGGGACGACGAGGCCATCGCGGCCTATGACGCCGCGGTGCGTCACGACCCGGGATATCTCGAGGCGCGCTTCAATCTGGCCAACGCGCTGCGCCGCCGCGGGCGGGTGGAGGAGTCGCTGCCGCATTACGCGGAGATCCTCCGCGCCAGCCCCGGTGTGTCGCAGGCCAGCTTCGGCTACGCGATGGGCCTGGTGCGCCTGGGACGCTACCGCGAGGCCCGCGACCGGCTCGAGGAGGCCGCGGCGGCGTTTCCGGACCAGGCCGGGTTCGCGCATGCGCTGGCGCGACTGCTCGCGGCTGCCCCCGACGATGCCGTGCGCGACGGGGCCCGGGCGCTGTCGCTGATGACCGGGCTCCTCGCGGGACAGCAGACGCTTGCGCTCGCCGAGACGATGGCGATGGCGCTGGCCGAGGTCGGG
>CAWULT010000052.1:0-29709 GCA_963923455.1 uncultured bacterium | reverse complement strand
GTCGAGGATCTACGTCAACGCAACAGGCGCCGGGATTCTGCACGGCGCGGGGATCCGGCGGCAGTCACTGGCCGAGGCCCTCGGGACGGGCGCTCCGCGAGCCGGCCTCTCGTCGCTCGTGAGTGACCGGCATGGCCCGCGCGAGGGGGCCCGGCTGGTGGCGGCGGCGCGAACGCTGCGGGCCCATCTGGCACGACATCCCGATCGTCCCGCGCTCGAGGATGCAGACGGCCGCCCGTGCGAGTCGACGCTCGACGCGTGGCAGCGCTTCGCCCACGGTGTGTCGCGACCGGACATCGCGGGTGCGCTGGATCGCGCGCTCGACGGTCCGCCCGCCCCCGTCGTGCCGGCGCCCAGTGACGCGCGCGCCGCGGGCGTCTTCGATGCCGAGTGGATCGTGCCGCTCGCGGCGGGCCTGCGCCTGGTGCCGCTGTCGATCCCCCGCGTGCGGATGGAGTCCGTCTCCCCGGGCGTGCGGCGCTTTCGCTTCCGTACGACGGCAGCGCGCCTGATTGCCTGCGTGCTCCAGTTGCCCGACGAGGCGCTGGCCGAAGATGGACGTCCGCTGAGGCTCGGCGGCACCCTGGAGCACCCGGGGCCGGGCGAGTACTGCCGGTGGCGCGACGAGTACTACTTCACCGGCAGCGACGGCACCGACCCGCGCGACAACGGCCGCACCTACTCGCTGCTGGTTCCCGAGTGCGTCGCGCACCTCGAGACGCTCCCGTTCGACACGATCGTCCGACACGGCGTGTAACCCAGCGCAAGCTGGCACACGGCTTGCCCTTCTGGCCGGGCAGGAGGCCGCACTCCGTCGAAACCGCCCGAAACCGTGGGGAATCGGGCCCGTGACGGAGGCCATGCTGGCGGCGGCCCGGCGGGGGTGTCGGCGGGCCGTCATCCGAGGCCGTGTGCGGCCGGCGGGCCGCGGGGCTCCCCAGAGACGAGGCATGAGCAGTCCAGCAATCGAGATCTCCCGGACCGGGACGACGGCGCCCCCGCCGCGGGTGTTGATCCTGCGTTCGTGCCGGCCGGCGCAGTTCGCCGAGGCCGTGCGCGTGGCGCGGGCGCAGTGGCCCGGAGCCGAGATCGCCGCGCTGACGCACGCGGGCCACCGGGCCGCGCTCGTGGCGGCCGGCGTCGACACGGTGCTGGAGATCCCCGGCCGGCGATTCGGTCCCTTCCGCATCGCGCCGTGGACGCTGCGGCGCCTGCGCGCGGCCGGGTTCACCGACGTCGTGGTGCCGCAGATGACGGCGCACCATGCGGCCCACACGAACCTCTACGCACTGGCCCTGCTGATCCGGCCGGCGCGTGTCACCGTGATTGCCGGCGACGAACCGGCCCGGACGTTCGAACGGGCCGCCTTTCGCACGTTCGTCTGGACGCTGCTCCTCGGTGCCCCGATTCAATGGCCGCGCCTCGACGCGCCCCGGCTGCTCGCCCTGCTCGCGCGCGCGCTCGTGACGCGCCGCGCGGCGGCCCTGCCACCGCTCTTGGGCCGGCGGCTCCGCGTGCTGCATGTGATCTCGAGCCTCGGCGTGGGCGGCGCGCAGCGCCAGCTCGCCGAACTCGTCAACCGCACGCCGGCCGACCGCTTCGACGTCGAGGTGCTCGTGCTGGGGCGGTCGGATGGGGAGTTCTCGCGCGCCTGGTTCACGCGGGACGACGTCCGCGTGTCGTTTCTCGAGTCATGGCCCCGGATGGCCGACTCGGTGCACGAGGTCCGTCGCCACTGCGAGCAGGGGCGCTTCGACCTGGTGCACACCTGGCTGTTCATGGCCAACGCCATCGGCGTGGCGGGCGCGCGCCTGGCCGGCGTGCCGCGTGTCATCGCCTCGGTGCGGAACCTGAGTCTGTGGAAGCGCACCTGGTATCACCAGTGGTGGTTCCGCCCAGCCGACGTCCTGCTGTCGTGGGCGGCCGACGCCGTCACCGTCAATGCCACCGCGCTCGTCCCGGACCACGCGGCCTGGGCCTGGATGCCCAGCCGACGCATCACCGTGATTCCGAACGGACTCGATCCGTCGGGCTTCCTGCGCGAGGCCGACGACGTGCGCGGCGGGCTGCGCCGCGCGGCGGACCTGCCGGCCGATGCGCTGGTCGTCGGCACGACCGGCCGGCTGGCGCCCGAGAAGGACCACCGGACGTTCCTGCGGACGGTGCGAAACCTCCGGCGCCTGCGCCCCCAGGTGCGGGGCGTGATCGTCGGCGACGGCGCGCTGCGGGCCGAGCTCGAGGCCGCGGCGCGCGACATGGGACTCGAGGGCGCCCTGATCTTCCTGGGCGAGCGGCGCGATGCCCGCCGGCTGATGGCCGGCTTCGACCTGTTCGTGCTGACGTCGGCGATCGAGGGCTTTCCGAACGTCCTCCTCGAGACCGCGTTCCTCGGCGTGCCGGCGATCGCGTCCCGGGTGGGCGGCAGCACCGACGTGCTGCCCGAGCCCGACACCACCTTCGACGTCGGCGACGAGTCCCGCGCCGCCGAACTGGCGCTTCGCCTGCTCGACGACCGAGACGCCGCGTCGGCGCTCGCGTCGCGCACCCGCACCCGGGCGCTCGACCTGTTCACCGCGGACCGCACGGCGGCCGCCTGGCTCTCTCTCTACACCCGTTGCCTGACCGAGGAGACCGTTCGATGAAGCGCGACCTGACGATGCTGCTGTGCTGCCCCGACTGCCGTGCGGACCTGACCCTGCGCGACGAGACCCCGGAACGGACCGAGGTCGAGACCGGCGCGCTGGAGTGCACGCGGTGCGGGACGTCCTATCCGATCCTGCGCGGGATTCCGCGATTCGTGCCGTCCGACGCCTATGTCGGCAGCTTCTCGTACGAGTGGAACCGCTGGAACAAGGTGCAGCTCGACGTGGCCAACGGCCGGCGCGAGTCGGAGGAGACCTTCGCCGAGAAGACCGGCTTAACGCCCGACGACCTGCGCGGCAAGCTGGTGCTCGACGTCGGCTGCGGCGCGGGGCGCTTTCTCGACGTGGCGTCGCGGTGGGGTGCCACGGTGGTCGGCGTCGACCTGTCGTTCGCGGTCGAAGCGTCGCAGCAGAGCATGGGCGGCCGGCCCAACGTGTCCGTCGTCCAGGCCGACGTGTTCCGCCTGCCGTTCCGCGACCGGTCGTTCGACGCGATCTTCTCGATCGGCGTGCTGCATCACTCGCGTGACACGCGCGAGGCCTTCCTGAAGCTGCCGCCGCTGCTCAAGAACGGCGGCGACCTGGCCGTGTGGCTGTATTACTACCCCGACAGGCTGTACTGCAAGGCGTCGGACTTCTGGCGCGCGTTCCTCCGGCCGTTCCCCTCGTGGTTCGCCTACGCCTGGTGCTGGATGCTGGTGACCCTGCTGTCGGACCTCTGGGCGAAGCCCGTGATGTCGACGCTGCCGTGGGGCCACCTGCGCCGCATCATCCCGGTGAACACGCATCCGGACCGGCAGTGGCGCATCCTCGACACGTTCGACTGGTACACGCCGCGGTACCAGGACAAGGCGTGTTCGCCGCCGCGCGTGGTGGGGTGGTGCGCCGAGGGCGGCATCCGCGACGTGCAGGTGCTGAGCTTCCAAACCTCGATCCGCGGCACGCGGGACGAGGCCGGAGCCCTGCCGCTCGTGCGCTGGGACGTGCCCGACGTGCGCCACCGCCGCGTGCTCGTGTTCGGCGCCGGTGCCGCCGGCCGCAACGCCCTGCGCTTCCTGGCTGCGATTGCGCCCGGCCGTGTCGTCGGCGTCGTCGACAACGACCCGGCCAAGGAGGGCACGACGTGCGAGGGCGTCACGGTGCGTCGCTTCGCGAGCGTGCCGCGTGACAGCTACGACCTCGTCGTGATCGCGTCGCTGCCCGGCCTCGTGCCGATCGGTGCGCAGCTGCGCGAGGCGGGCCTGATGCCGAATCAGGACTACCTGGCCGCCGATCAGGTGGAGCAGTGGTACGGCCTGGTCGTCGAGTACGAGCGCATCGCGGCCTGACATGTGCGGCATCTGCGGCATGATCGGGCGCCCCGACCTCGACGCCGTCCGTCGCATGACGGCGGCGATGGTGCACCGTGGCCCCGATGACGAGAGCTACTACAGCGACGCGCAGGCGGCGCTCGGCTTCCGGCGCCTGGCCATCATCGACGTCGCCGGCGGCCGTCAGCCGCTGTCGAACGAGGATGGCAGCGTCCAGGTGGTCTTCAACGGCGAGATCTACAACCACCAGGAGCTGCGGTCGGGCCTCGAGGCCCGGGGGCACGTGCTGCGCAGCGGCAGCGACGGCGAGGTGCTGGCCCACCTGTACGAGGAAGTGGGCAGCGATCTCGTCGAGGAGCTGAACGGGATCTTCGCCTTCGCGCTCTGGGACAGCCGCGCGGGCCGCGTGGTCCTGGCGCGCGACCAGTACGGCGTCAAGCCGCTGTACTACGCCGAACAGCAGGGCCGGCTCGTGTTCGCCTCCGAGCTCAAGGCGCTCGTCGCGAGCCGGTGCCTGTCGCGCGAACTCGACCCCGAGTCGGTCGCGCAGTACCTGACCTACCAGGCGGTGCCGTCGCCCCGCTCGATCCTCCGCGAGGTCACCGCGCTCCAGCCCGGGCGCGTGCTGGTGGGGCGGCCTGGCGACCTGGCCGTCCGGCGCTACTGGCGCCCGCGTCGCGAGGACGCGAGCCCCATCACGTCGCCAGACGAGGCGTGTGCCATCGTCCGCGCGCGCCTCGAGGAGTCGGTGCGCCGGCAGCTGATGACCGAGCGCCCGCTGGGCGTGTTCCTGTCAGGGGGCGTCGATTCGAGCGCGCTCGTCGCGCTGGCCGCGCAGCAGGTACCCCACCGGCTGAAGACGTTCTCCGTCGGCTTCACCGGCCGGGACGAGGCCGTGCTCTCGGAGTGGCCGTGGGCGAAGCTCGTCTCCGAGCGCTACGACACCGATCACCACGAGTTCGTGCTCACCGAGGACCTGTTCCGCGAGGCGCTGCCGCACACGCTCCGGGCGATGGACCAGCCGACCTCGGACGGGATCAACTCCTACTGGGTGTCGTACGCCGCCGCGCAGCACGTGACCGTGGCGCTGTCGGGTACTGGCAGCGACGAGCTGTTCCTGGGCTATGGGCGCGACGAGCTGATGCTCGCCGGCGTCGACGTGGCGCGGCCGCTGCAGAAGCTGCCCTCGGGCTACGTCCGGTACCTGACGCGGATGCTGGCGTCGGTGCCCGACGACCACCTCTGGGAGCCGCTGGCGAGGTTGCGCCGGGCCGCCGATGCGCTGGCCCGGCTGGATGCCACCTACGTGTCGCCGCGCGGCATCGGGATCTTCGACGCCTCGGCGCGCGACGCCGTCCTGGCGCCGATGCTGCGGACGCAGGCCCGCGGATTCCGGCACGGGATCGACTACCTCCGGCAGGACGTGCCGCCCGACGTGGGCCGGCCCGGCGACTGGTTGGCGCGGCTCGAGCAGCGGGGGTACCTGTCGTTCGTGCTGCTGCGCGACATCGATGCGATGTCGATGGCCCACTCGCTCGAGGTGCGGGTGCCGTTCCTCGACCGCGCGATGGCCGAGGTGGCGTCGCGGATTCCGTGGAACCTCAAGCTGCGCGACGGCGTCGGCAAGTGGGTGCTCAAGCACGCCCTGCGCGACCTGCTGCCCGACGACGTGCTGTTCAGGCCGAAGATGGGATTCGGCCTGCCGTACCAGGTGTGGATGCGGCGGACGCTCGAGCCGATGGTGCGCGACCTGCTCGCGCCGGATCGGGTCCGCCGGCGCGGCGTGTTCGATCCCGACGCCGCGGCCGGCCTGGTCGACCGCTTCTACGCCGGGGACGACAACGTGTGGCGGCGCGTCTGGACCCTGTTCGTGCTCGAAGGGTGGGCGACGGAGGTGCTCGATGCCGCGGCCTGAGCGGATCCTGCTGCTCCGATCGGGCCGCCACCTCGAGGTGGCGCTGACCGCGCTGGCGCGGGCGTACCCCGGCTGCGAGGTCGCCGTCGTCGGGACGCCGGGCAGCGAGATCGCGATCGCGGAGGCGGGCGTGCCGGCCGCGCGGACGTTCGTGCTGCGCCGCCGGCGCTTCAGCCCGGCGCGCGTCCTGCTGAGCCCGACGGCGATCGCCGTGTGGCGCTGGGGGTTCGACCGGGTGGCCGTGCTCTGGAACGACCCGGACGGCACGGGACAGGGCAACGTCGACCGGACTGCCTTCGCCCTGTCGCCAGCCGGGTTCCTCGCCGTGACCCCTGACGGCCGGATGACGCCGCGCGGCGTCACGCCTCAGGTCCGCCACGAGCTGCGGCGGGCTCTCACATCGGTGGCCGCGGCGATCGTGCTCGGGGCCCTCTATCTGCCGGCGCTGGTGTTGCCGGCGAGGCGATCCTGACCCATGCAGATCCTGCACATCCTGGAATCGTTCGCCGCCGGCGGCATCGAGACGACCTTCCTCCACGCGCTGCGCGCGTTCCGTGCGTCCGACCCGGACGTGTCGCATCACGTGCTGTCGTTCGGCGGAGGGGCCCTCGAGGCGCGCTACCGCGATGCGGCGGAGTCCGTCACGATCGATCCGTCGCCCGACGTCGTCGAGCTGTGCCGGGACCGCCGAATCGAGCTCGTCCACGTGCTCTTCGAACGGTGCGCCTACCGTCTGATGCCGGCGCTGGTGGCCCGGAGCGCGGTGCCCGTCGTCTACGGCAAGGGCTACGACATGGGCGGCATGTACCGCCTCAACGAGGGGCTCGACTGGCAGGCTGACGCGTCACTGCTCGCCGCCGCGGACGGCGTCACGTTCACGACCGCCGACCTGGAGTCGGGCTATGGGCTGCCGGCCGGCCGTGCGACCGTGCTCGGCAAGGCCGCCGATGTCGCGCGCTTCGCGCAGCTGCCCGTGCCGGATGCGACCACGCCGATGCGGATCGTCTGCGTGGCCAACCTGCATCCGCGCAAGCGGCTCGGCGACCTGATCGAGGCGCTGGCCGTCGTGCGCGCGGAGGTCCCGTCGGCGACCCTCCGGTTCGTCGGCGGCGGCAACGACGCGGAGCGCGCGCGGCTGACGCGCCTGGCCGAGTTTCGGGGCCTCGCCAGCGCCGTGTCGTTCGCCGGGCCCGTCGAGGACGTCGCCGCGGAACTCGCGGCGGCCCGGGTGGCGGCGCTGCCCTCGTCGTGCGAGGGGGTACCGACGGCGCTGATCGAGGCGATGGCGGCCGCGAGGCCCGTCGTGGCGACGCGCGTCGGCCACGTCCGGAGCATCATCGCCGATGGCGTCGAGGGGTGGCTCGTCGCGCCCGGCGACGTTCCGGCGCTGGCGTCCCGCCTCGCCCACGTGCTGGCCGACCAGGACGCGAGCCGGGAGATGGGGCTGGCCGGGCGCCGCCGTGCGGCCGCCCACGACGTGGTGCGCGTGGCGCGCGCCCAGCTGGCGGCCCTGCGCGCCGCGCGCCAGCGTTCCCTGCTGCAGGTGCATTGAGATGGTGCCGTCATTCGTGCATGCGATCGGCTCCGATCGCTATCTGACCGCGTCCGAACTGGGGCCTGTCGTGGGACGCTCCGACGCCGTCGGGCGTGCCTGGACGCTCTACCAGCGCCGGTTCGGCGGCTACTGCGAGACCGGGGTCGACTCGCAGTGGTGGGGCGTGACCAACCCCGTGCGCGACACCGGCACGCTGGCGATGGACGCCGGGCAGACCGTGATCGTCCTCGGCACGGGCCCCTCGGCCGACCGCGCGCTGCCGGCGCTGCGCGCGGTGCGGGATCGCGTGCTGGTCTTCACCTCGCCCCGCGGCGCGGAGTGGATGCGCGGGCACGGCCTGACCCCGGACCTGGTGCTCGTCGAGCACCGGACGGCGCTCGATGCGCACCACGCGGCGCGGCACCTCGTGGACCTCGGCAGCAACCCGATCGCCGACGCACCGCTCGTCGCCGTCGAGTGGCGCACGCCGCCCGCGCTGCTGGCCGGCGTGGAGGTGGACCGGCTGTTCGTGCCGGACGCCCTGCCCACGTGGGGCCTCTGGCCCGCGACGGCCGTGGCGATGGCGGCTCAGGCCGGCGCCGCGCGCATCGGGCTCGTCGGCATCGACCTCGGCACGGCCGACCAGCCCGATGCCGGCTTCGCCCCGATGCGGGAGCTGCTCGAACTGCTCGGCGGCGTCTGCGGCGCAGAGGTATTCGATGCCGGGGTCGGCGGCGCCGTGAAGGCGGGGTGGCAGGCTGGTGCGCTCGAATCGTTCGCGCCCGGGCAGGCGCGCAGCCCGCTCGTCGTCACGCGGCACCGGGCCCCGAGCCGGGAGCAGCGGCACGCGGGGCTCGTGACCGCCCGGCGGCGAATGCGGCCACAGGTGGAGCACGCCCGGCGGATCCTCGGCCTGGCCATGGCCGCGCGGGCCGGCCGCCCCGTGCGTGGCCTCCAGGATGCGGCCCGGGACCTGCTCGTGTGGGGCCAGGATCCGGAGATTCGCGTCGACCTGCAGGAGGCCATGGGCCTCGCGTTCCTGCCGCGGCTGTGGCGGATCGGCATCGACCTGGGGCTGGGCCCGGCGCTGTGGCGGCCCCTGATGCTGGCCGCTCACGAACTCGTCGGTCAGGCCGAGCGCCTGGAGTCGCGGATCCGCCGGGAGGCCGCGTGATCCCGGCGCCCCTCGTGTCCGTGCTGCTGCCGGTTCGCGACGGCATGCCCTGGCTGCCGGCCGCGCTCGACAGCCTGGCCAGACAGACGCTGCGCGACCTCGAGGTGATCGTGCTCGAGGACGGCAGCACCGACGGCACCCGTGCGTGCCTCGGCGCGTGGCGCGATCCGCGCGTGCGCGTGGTCCCGACGGGAGGCGTCGGCATCGCGGCCGCGCTGAACGCGGGACTCGCCGAGGCCCGCGGTCTGTACGTGGCGCGCCAGGACGCCGATGACGAGTCGCGGCCGCAGCGGCTCGCGCGCCAGGCCGCGCATCTGGACGCGCACCCCGACGTCGCGGTCGTCGCGACGGTGGCCGACTACGTGGACCTCGACGGCCGGCCGATCGAGAACACCTGGGTACGGACGGTTCGCCGGCAGCAGGACACCGCGCTGACGCCGGAGGCGATCGCACGGCTGATGCCGGTGACGTGCTGCGTCACGCACGGTTCGGTGATGGCGCGTGCCGCGGTGCTGCGCGAGGCGGGCGGGTACCGGCCCGACCGCGTGCCCGCCGAGGACTACGACCTGTGGCTGCGGCTGCTGCGCCGGCACCGGATCGCGAAGCTGGGCGAGCCCCTCTACCAGTATCGGGTGCGCCCGGGCGGGGCCAGCGCCCGCCAGACCGACATGGCCATCCTCTCGAAGCTCGAGCACCTGGTGCGCGTGCGCCCGGACGTCGCCGGCGGCGCGCTGGCCCTGCTCGGGACCGCGCGCGGTGACGCGTTCTACCGTGCCGTCGCGCCAAGGCTGGGCTTCCGGGTCGTGTCCCTCCGCGAGCCGTGGGACGTGCTGGCGGTGACCGACCTGACGCGGCTCGACGAGTACGTGCGCCTGGCCGACGCCTCGCATTTCGAGACCATCGGGAACTGCATCGTGCGCCGGCCCGGGCGCGCGCTCCGGCGGACGGCCTGATGCGCCCGCTGTCCATCGCGCACCTGACGACGTTCCTGCAAGGCGGCGCCGGGCGGGCGATCGTGGACCTGGCGTGCGCGCAGCACGCGGCCGGACACGAGGTCCTGGTGCTGGCCTCCGCCACGGGCGCGCCGGGCTACGGCAACTATCCGCACCATCTCGCGCGGCTGCGCGACGCCGGTGTGCCCCTGGTGCTCGAGGACTCGCTGTTCACGCGCGACCTCGCGCTGAACCGGCGCGCGCAGGAGGCGTTGACGCGCGCGCGTCCGCGGGGTCGCCTCGATCTCATCCACGCGCACGCCGGCACGCCGGCTCGCATCGCGCGCCACTACGCCGCGGCGGTCGACGCCGCCGTCGCGGTGCTGCAGACCCAGCATGGGTGGGGAAGCCGCAAGACGGCCGAGCAGGCGCGGCAGGACCTGATGGTGCTCGACGAGGTCGACCGCGTCGTCGTGACGTCCGACGCGACGCGGGCGCTCCTCGTGTCGCACGGCGTTCCGCGTGCGCACGTCGAGACGATCCCGTGCGGCATTCCGGCCGACCCGCCCGACGGGACGGCGGTCGATGCGGCGCGTCTGGCTGCCCACCTGCGCGCGCGCGGCTGGTCCGTGGTCGGCTGCATCGGCTCGATCGACGCCAACAAGAACCAGCGCCTGCTCGTCGAGGCCCTCGCGCGTCCCGACGCCCGCGGCGTCGCGGCGATCCTGGTCGGCGAGGGCGGCGAGGCGATGGCCGAGCTGGCGCGCGGGCTTGGGCTGGGCGACCGCGTGCACGCCGTCGGCTACCAGCCGGACGCGGACCGGTGGCTGCCGGCCTTCGAGCTGCTCGTCGTGCCGTCGCTGACCGAAGGGCAGGGCCTGGCGCCCATCGAAGCGTTCCGGGCGGGGATTCCCGTCGTCGCGAGCGCCATTCCGCCGCTCGAGCAGCTGGTGACGGACGGCGAGCACGGCTGGCTGTTCGATCCGTGCGATGCGGCCGCGCTCGCGCGCACGATCGTCCGCGCGCTGCGGATGCCCGACGACGAGCGGCACCGGATGCGCGCCGCCGCGCGGCGCCGGTTCGACGCGCGCTACACCGTGCCGATCATGGTGGCGCGGCACGAGGCGCTCTACCGCCGGCTCGTGGACGATCGGCGCCGGCAGCCCGTCGTCGCCTGAGTGACGGTCAGTCGGCCGGCGCGCCGGTCCCGCCGAAGTGGTATGCGGACAGCCGCAGGCCCCCGAACGTCCCGTTCCACGCCACGCGGGCCCGGTCTCGCCCTGCCGCGCCCGCCGCCACGAGCAGCGGCATCAGATGTTCCTCGCGCGGGTGGGCCGCGCGGGCGGCCGGTGCACCTGCCCAGCCGGCGAGCGCCCGGTCGCGCGAGTCGGCCTCGAGCGTCGTGGCCGCGCGCAGCCAGGCGTCGAACGTCTCGGCCACCGGAATCGCCCGCGGGTCGCGGAACGCGCGCAGGTTGTGGAACGTCATGCCGCTGCCGATGATGAACACGCCCTCGTCACGCAGCGGCGCGATCGCGCGTCCCATCGCCAGATGCGCGTCCGGATCGAGGCCCTGTTGCAGCGACAGCTGGATGGCTGGCACGCCGGCATCGGGGTAGGTGAGCTTCAGCGGCACGAACGTTCCGTGGTCGAAGCCGCGCGCCGGATCCTCCGCCGTGGTGAAGCCCGCCTCGCCGAGCAGGGTCCGCACGCGCGCGGCCAGCGCGGGTGCGCCGGGTGCCGGCCAGCTGATCGCGTACGACTCCGGCGGAAAGCCGTAGTAGTCGTAGAGCATCGGCGGGCGCGCCGCGGTCATCACGGTCGGCACGGGCGCCTCCCAGTGGGCGGACACGACGAGGAGCGCCGCCGGCGTCGCCGGCGGCACGTCGCGCACCGACTGGAGGTAGGTGACGAGCGCGCGGACGTCGCCAGGCGGGTAGCCGAGCTCGACGAAGGGCCACGGGCCTCCGCCGTGGGGAATGAAGACGACGGGCATCCGGACCGGACGCCCCGCGATCGGCGTGCTGGGCATGAGTGCGGGCCGGGCCGCGTGTGCGGCTCGTGGTCTCGATTATAGGGGGACGGGCGCGGGTGTCAGCCGCGGCGGTTGACGATGCGCGCGTTGTCGGGACGGGGCGCGACGACCCGGCGATACGCCGCGAGCGTGGACTCGCCCTTCTCGACCGATTCGGCAGCGAACCGGCGGGCCGACTCGGCCGACTCGAGGGCCTTGAGCGACTCGGCGTCGTTGGCCAGGATGCGGGCGACCAGGTCCCCGGCCACGCGGTGGAGCGCCGCGACGGTCTCGAAGCCCGGCGTGCCCTGCAGCCGCGGACGGGCCTCGGCCAGCCGCGCGCGGAGCGGCCTCAGGTCGTGCTCGAGCGCGACCAGGCCCGCCATGATGGTGTCGCGCTCGTCGGCGAGCGCCGCGAGAGGCACGGCGCCACCGTCCGCCTGCCCGCCGTCGGTCTGGATCGGCACCCGCTCGAGCTGCCGGAGCAGCGCGATTTCGGCGTCGAGGCCGGCGCGGTACTCGCGCAGCGCCTGGTCCAGATCGAGGGGCATCGTCACCGTCCGGCTCTCGCCGCCTCCGAGGCCTGGGCCCAGCCGTCGCGCAGCAGCGCCATCAGCTTGTGCACCTCGTCGAGGGCGGTGGCGTCGCGCTTCAGCGTCACATCGAGCAGGCGCCCGGACATGTACAGGTAGAGGCGCTCCAGTTCGGTGGCGAGCGCGCCGCCCTCGTCCATGTTGAGCGTGTTCTGCAGCTCGCCGACGATCGCCAGGGCGCGTGACACGCCGTGGGCGCGGGTCCGGACGTCGCCCCGGGCCTGGGCGTCTCGTGCCTGCTGGAGGAACCGGAGGGCGCCGTCGAAGAGCATGACGACGAGCTCGAGCGGAGATCGGGACTGGACGTGGACGGCCTGATAGGCCTGGACGCCGCGTCCGGTGGTGGCCAGGGTGGTGGTTGCCATGCGTCAGAAGAGTCGGTACTCGTTGCCCAGCGACGTGAGCGATCCGCTCTGCTTGTTCAGCCGGGACATGATCTGATCGGCAGCCGTGAACTCCGCCTGCAGTTGCAGGCGTCGCCGCGCCAGCCGATCCTCGAGCGCGTCGATGCGGGTGGTCACGAACTTGACCTGGTTCGTCAGCCTCTGGCGGACGCTGCTGACGAGCCCGCCGCTGGCGGTGTAGCCGTCGATCAGGGTGACCAGGTCGTCGAAGGCGCCGCTGGTGGCGCCGCTGCCGGCGAAGAGGGCCTGGACCCCCGTCGGGTCGGAGGCGATCGCGTCGTCGAAGACCGTCTCGTCGAGCGTCATCTTGCCCGTGCGCTCGAAGCCCACCCCGACCGCGGCCAGCCGGGTGAGCGTCCCGGCGCCGTACTGGCCGAGCAGCGTGGACCGCAGCTCGTTGGCCAGGCTCCGCACCATCGGATCGCGCGAGACGTTGGCCCGCCCCGCGGTGGCCGCGCTGCGCTGGTCGTTGATGAACGTGACGATGTCGTTGTAGGCCTCGATGAAGCCGTTGACGAGCCCCTTCACCTGCGCCGCGTCGCGCGAGACGCCGACCCGGACCGTGGTGGTGGCGCTCTCCCCGTTGAGCGTCAGCGTGGCGCCCGGGATCACGTCCTCGACGGTGTTCGACGCGCTCGAGACCGCGACGTTGTTGACCGTCAGCGAGGCGTTGGCCGCGTTGACGGCGTTGCCGTCGCCCGACTCGCCGTAGACCCCGTTGCCGTTGGTGTCGGTGAAGGTGACGCCCGAACCGCCCGACAGGGTGCTGGTCATCGTGAAGGCGCTGGCGGCGCCCGTGGACTTGCCCGTCAGCACCAGGCGGTAGCTGCCCGGGGCGACCTGCACGACGGTCGCGGTGACCGGGGCGTCGTCGGACGCGTTGATGGCGTCGGCGAGCTGCTGCACGGTCATCGCGCCCGTGACGACGATGTCCACCGGGGGCTGATTGGTGACGAGGAACGTCAGCGTGCCGGCCGAGGCCACCGTGGCGGTGTCGGTGACGGTGTTGCTGCTGGCCGTGACCTGGGCCTTTGCCCGGCTGGTCACGACGACGTCGTAGGTGCCGGGAACCGTGCCGCTGGATGTCGACACTCCGACGATCGACTCGTCGCTCGAGGTGGCGGCTAGCACCTCCAGGGAGTCGGCCGAGGCGAGCTGGTCCGCGGCCGTCTCGAGGGCCGTGAGGTAGCCCGCGAGGGTGCCGAGCTGCGTATTCTGGGTCTGAAGTGCCTGCTTCTGCGTCTGGAGCCGGGTGACGGGCTGCCGCTCCTGGGTCATCACCAGTTCGAGCACGGACGAGAAGTCGATGTTGTTGAAGCCGCTGAGTGTGACGCCGGCCATGCGTGCATCTCCCTTCGAACTGCGAGGACTAGCGAGAAGCGGGCCAAGGGAGGGGGGCGGGCCCCGGGGCGCGCTGCCCCGGAGCCCGACCTGGCCGTTCTCGACGTGCCCCGGTTAGCGGAGCAGCGCCAGGACCGAACCCGAGGCCTGGTTGGCCTGCGCGAGGGCGGCCAGGCCGCTCTGCGTCAGGATGTTGTACCGCGTCATCGCGGCCGACTCTTCGGCCATGTTGGCGTCGCGGATGCGGCTTTCGGCGGCCTGCGTGTTGACCGACTGGCTCTGCGACAGCGTGATGGCGTACTGCAGCCGGTTCTCGAGCACACCGACCGAGTTCTGCACGCCGCCCAGCGTCGAGATGGCCGAGCTGACCTGGGTCAGCGCCGTCTGCGCCTGCGTCGCCGTCGTGAACGTGGTCTGCGTGATGCCGAGCAGCGCCACCGTGACGCCGCCGATCGTGCCGCTGACCGCGCCGTCGCCGACGGTCGACTCGCTCGAGACGAACACCGAGAAGCTCGCGCTCGCGGTCATCGAGGCCACTGCCGCCTCGCGGTCGATTTCCGTGGTCAGCGTGCTGAACTCGCTCGACAGCGTCGAGATGTTCACGCCGCCGGCGGTCGAGGCCGCCTGCGTGGCCAGCGTCGCGAGACGATCGAGCAGGTTCGAAATGTTGTTGAGCGCACCGTCCTTGATCTGCAGGGCCGAGAGGCCGTCGTTCGCGTTGCGGATGCCCTGGTTCAGGATCGCCACCTTGCTGCGATATCCGTTGGCGACGGCCAGACCGGCCGCGTCGTCGCCGGACATGTTGATGCGAAGGCCGCTCGACAGGCGGGCGAGGGCCCGGTTCAGGCCGACGTTCGCGATCGAGAGGTTCGCCTGGGCGTTGGCCGACGCGACGTTGTTGACGACTGAAAACGAAGCCATGTGTCCATTCCTCCGTGAAGGTCGGCCCGCGTCCGTGCGGTGCCGGCGGCTGTCCCAACGTTCATCGAGGGGGAGCCGCCACGAGTCAGGGGGGTAATCGGGAGCCGTGCCCGGTTCTTTAGCGGGCCCGCGCCGCCGGGCCGGCCACCCCGGTCGGTCCGCCGTCACCCCCGGTCGGGGGTATCAGGCCGTAACTGGTTGATGGCAAAGGGGCGGCCGGTGCCGACGTTCGTCTCGGCCGGCTTCAGGCGCCGGGTATCGCCGTTGCACTGGGGGCGGCGGACCCATGTCTACGGCTCACACGACCACGGCCTCCGTGCCCTTTGCGCCCCCGACGATCGGCCCCGACGAGATCGACGAGGTCGTCCGGACCCTGCAGTCCGGCTGGCTGACGACCGGCCCGCGGGTCCGGCAGTTCGAGGCGTCCTTCGCCGCCTACGTCGGTGCGCCGCACGCAGTGGCCGTCAATTCCTGCACGGCGGCGCTGCACCTGTCGCTGCTGGCGGCGGGCGTCAGGCCCGGGCACGAGGTGATCACCACGCCGCTCACGTTCTGTGCGACGGCCAACGTGATCGTCCACTGCGGGGCCAGGCCCGTGTTCGCCGACATCGACCCATTGACCTGGAACCTCGATCCGTTCGAGGTCGATCGCCGCATCGGTGCGGCCACGCGGGCGATCCTGCCAGTGGACTACGCGGGGCGCCCCGCGGACATGCTGGCGTTTGCGGCCATCGCGCGATCGGCGGGGCTCGCGCTCGTCGAGGACGCCGCGCACTGCGTCGAAGGCGTCACCGACGGCGAGAAGGTCGGCGCCATCGCGGACTTCACCTGCTTCAGCTTCTACGCGACGAAGAACCTGACGACGGGGGAGGGCGGCATGGTGACGACGCGCGACGCGCGCGCCGCCGACCTGATGCGGACGCTCTCGCTGCACGGAATGAGCCGCGACGCGTGGACACGCTACACGCCCGGCGGCACCTCGCACTACGACGTGGCGATGCCCGGCTTCAAGTACAACATGACGGACATCCAGGCCGCGATCGGCCTGCACCAGCTGCGGCGCATCGACGCGATGCATGCCCGCCGGTCGGCGCTGGCGCGACGCTACGACGCCGGCCTCGCCGGCCTGCCGCTGCAGCGGCCGTTGCCGCCCGAGACGGGCAGCGTCCATGCCCATCATCTCTATCCCGTGCTCGTCGACGAGGTCGCCTGCGGCGTCACGCGCGACGGCCTGCAGCAACGCCTGCGGGAGCGGGGCGTCTCGACGAGCATCCACTTCCGGGCTGTGCACCTCCACTCGTACTACCAGCAGCGCTTCGGCTTGCGCCGGGGCATGTTCCCGAACGCCGAGGCGGTCTCCGACACCACGCTGTCGCTGCCGCTCTCACCCGCGCTCGCCGACGCCGACGTCGATCGCGTGATCGAGGCCGTTCATGACTGCGTGCGCTGACCGCCGGGTTCTGTTCCGGGCGGCTGCCGGCCCGCGCCGCGGCTTCGGGCACCTCGTGCGCTGCCGCGCGCTCGCACGGGCGCTCGGCGTGCGCCCGCTCGTGTCGGTGCGTGGCGGCGCCCTGTCCGTGTCGACGGCACTCGGGCTGGGTTGTGACGTCGTGCCGGGCGACGACCCGTCGGTGATGGCGGCGCTGCGACCCGAGGTCGTCGTCGTCGACGACCCGTCGACCGTGGAGGGCCGCCGCTGGATTCAGGCCGCCCGGCAGGTGGGCGCCCTGACCGTGAGTCTGCACGACCTGGGCCTGGGGTGCCGCGAGGCCGATCTCGTGGTCGATGGCAGCGTCACGCGCGCCGCCACGGCCAGGCGCGGCCTGGCGCTCCGGGGGCCGCGGTACGCCGTGCTGGACGCCGGCTGCGCCGTACCGCCGCCGCACCGGCCGGCGCGCGGCCGTCGGGTGCTCGTCGCGCTCGGCGGCGGGCCGCGTGTTGCGCTGTGCCGCGCCGTCGCGCGAGCGGTAACGGCCGCGGTCGGGGACGCACGCGTCCGGATCGCGGGCGGCTTCGCCGCCGCGCGGGCTGGCTCCGAGGCGCCCCGCGTCGTCTGGACGGGCCCGCTCGACGGGCTCACCCACGAACTCGGGGCCTGTGACGTTGCCGTCGTCGGCGGTGGCGTGTCTCTCTACGAGGCCTGTGCCCGGGGTGCGGCCGCCGTGGCCGTGTCGGTCGTCGCTGCGCAGCAGCCGACGGTGATGGGCTTTGCGTCACGCCAGGCCGCGCGGGGCATCGCGCGCGGCGCGAGCGCCCCCGCGGCGGCGGCCGCCGCCGTGGCGGGCCTGCTCGCCGTCCCCGCCGCGCGGCGCCATCAGGCCGCCCGCGGCCGTGCCATCGTCGACGGCCGCGGGGCCGATCGCGTCGCTCGCGCGATCGCGCGGCTGGTCGCCGGCCGCCGCCCGACGGCGCGCCTGCGAGAGGCCGCATGACCCGCGCCGCGATCTTCGACCTCGATGACACGCTCTACCCCCGCGTGCGATTCCTCCAGAGCGGTTTCGCGGCGGTGGCACGGTACCTGTCGCGCACCCATGCGCTCGATGCGCCGGCGGTGTACCGCGCTCTGTGGCGGGCGTACGGCACCGCGCGTGGCCACGAGTTCCAGGCGCTGAGCGCGGAGTACGGGCTGTCCGCGGCGACCGTCCCGGCACTCGTCGAGGTCCTCCGGGCGCACGTGCCCACGCTGTGGCCGTCGCACGGGGCCGTCGAGACGCTGACGCGCCTGCGGGCACACGGCTGGCGGCTGGCGATTCTGACCAACGGCCCGCCGGCCGTGCAGGCGGCGAAGGTGCGGGCCCTCGGCCTCGCGCCGCTCGTGGACGACGTCGTGTACGCCGAAGCGGTGACGCCAGGCGGCAAGCCCGGGAGCGCCGCGTTCGAGGAGGCGCTCTGGCGCCTGCAGGTGCCGGCCGCGCGGGCCGTCTGCGTCGGCGACGACCCGGTGCGCGACGTACTCGGCGCCCGCCGGACGGGGCTGCACACCATCCGGATCACCACACTGGTCCCGCCGTGCCCGCCGGGCGAGGACGCCGACATCGTCGTGGGCGCGCTGGCGGACGTGCCGGCCGCGGCCGCGACCCTCGTGGAAGGAACCATGGCCCATGTCGCGTGAACGTCTCTGGGATTCGTCGTCCGTCTTCGCCATCGCCGAAATCGGCCTCAACCACGGCGGCTCGCCCGAGCGGGCGCTCGCGATGGTCGACGCGGCCGCCGCGGCAGGCGCCAGCGCGATCAAGCTGCAGAGCATCGTGGCCGACCGTCTCGTGGCCGAGACCAGCTGCGCGCCGGCGCACGTCGATGCCGTGTCGCTCCGCGCGTTCTTCGGTCGCTTCGAGCTCGACTGGGATGCTCACCGGGCGGTGGTGACGCGCGCACACGACCTGGGGCTGGCCGTGCTGACGACGCCCTTCGCCGTCGAGACCGTGCCGGTGCTCGACGCGCTGGGCTTCGACGCGTTCAAGATCGCCAGCGGCGACCTGACCTTCGACGGCCTGATCGCGGCGGTGGCGGCGACCCGTCGTCCGCTGGTGCTCTCGACCGGGATGAGCGACCTCGGCGAAGTGCACCATGCCGTGCGGGTGGCCCGTGACGCGGGCGCCCGGCGGATCGCCCTGCTGCACTGCGTCTCGGCGTATCCGACGCCGGTGCCCGACGAGAACCTCCGGGCCATCGGCACGCTGGCGCGGGCCTTCGGCGTCCCGGTCGGCCTTTCCGACCATGGACGTGGCCTCCCGTCGGCCATCGCCGCCGTGGCGCTGGGCGCCTCGGTCTACGAGCGCCACTTCGTGCTCGAGGGCGACGAGACGGCCATCGACCGTCCCGTGTCGAGCACGCCTGCCGAGTTCGCCGCGATCGTGGCCGCGATGGCCGACACACGCGCCGCCCTCGGTGACGGCGTCAAGACCTGCCGTCCGTCCGAGCGGCCGAACCTGCGGCCGAGCCGGCGCGGGCTCTACGCCACGCGCACGCTGCAGCCGGGCGAGGTCGTCACGGCGGACGACGTCGCGGTGCTGCGGCCGGCGTCCAGCTACGGCCCGGCGGACGTGTCCCTGCTGCTCGGCGCCACCGTCCGCCGGACGGTCGGCGCGGGCGAAGCCTTCGTCGACCTGCACGTCACCATGGGGAGCGCCGCGTGAAGCCGTTCAATGTCCTCGTCACGGCCGCCTCACGGCGGGTGCCGCTCGTGCAGGCGTTCCGCGCGGCGCTCTACGAACTGGGGCTGCCCGGCGCCGTCATCGCCACCGACGTCAACGCCTATTCGCCGGCCGTGCACATGGCCGACCGGGCGTACCGCGTGCCGATGGCGACCGACCCCGCCTACATCGACGAGATCCTCGGGCTCTGCGAGGCCGAGGGCGTACGCCTCGTCGTTCCGACCATCGACGACGAGCTGCCGATGTTCGGCGCCGCGCGGGAGGCGTTCGCGCGGATCGGCACCTTCGCCGCGTGCTCGTCGAAGGCGACGGCGCTGACCTGCAACGACAAGTACGCCACCTGCGCGCGTCTCATCGACCACGGCATCCCGGCGGCGCGGACCTACCTGCCGTCGGTGCTGCCGGCGTACCCGGACTTCCCGCTGTTCATCAAGCCGCGCGTCGGACGCGGCGCGGTCGGCGCGTACGTCGTCCGCAACTTCCGCGACCTGGCGTTCTTCCTCGGCTACGTGGAGTCGCCGATCGTCCAGGAGTACCTGGCCGGGCCGGAATTCACGATCGACGTGCTGTGCGACCCGGCGGGGCGCCCGCTGGCCATCGTGCCCCGGGAGCGCGTCGTGATCCGCTCGGGCGTGATCGACCGGGGCCGGACCGTCAAGGACCCGCGCCTCCTGGAGCTGGCCGAGCAGGTCTGCGCCGCAATGCCGTTCGCCGGTCCGCTGAACATCCAGTGCCGGATGCGGGGCGACGTGCCGACGGTCTTCGAGATCAACCCCCGGTTCTCGGGCGGGATCCCGTTGACGATCGCGGCCGGAGCGGACTTCCCGGCGATGCTCGTCCAGCTGGCTCAGGGCGCCCGCCTGGAGCCGGCGATCGGGGCGTTTCGTGACGACCTGTGGATTTCCAAGTACGAGGCGGCGGTGTTCCTGCCGGCGTCCGATCTGGCCATGCCGGCCTGCCCGCCGGCGACCGTGGCCGTGAGCGAGGTGGCGTGATGCGGACCCGAGCCGGCATCGTGCTGCAGGCCCGGCTGGGCTCGACCCGGCTCCCGGGCAAGGCACTGATGCACATCGGCGGCACGACGGTTCTCGAACATTGCCTGCGCCGGCTGGTCTACGCCGGCGTGGCGCGGGTGGTGCTGGCGACGACGGACCGGGCCGAGGACGACGCGCTGGCCGCAACCGCGGAGGCGCTCGGCGCCGCCGTGTTCCGCGGCGACCGCGACGACGTGCTGGGCCGGATGTGCGGCGCGGCGGAGGCCTTCGATCTCGATCCCATCGTCCGCGCGACCGGGGACAACCCGGCGGTGGACATCCAGGCGCCGGGTCGCGTGCTCGAGGCCCTGCGCGCCGCCCGGGCCGACTACGTGGTGGAGCGCGGCCTGCCGTACGGCGCCGCGGTCGAAGCGATCACGCGCGACGCGCTGCGTGCCGCCGCACGTGAGGCCACGGCAGTCGAGGACCGGGAGCACGTGACGACCTTCGTCAAGCGGGGCGCCGCGCGCTTCCGCCTCGTGCTCCCCGACGCGCCGGCGCCGCTGCGACGTCCGGACCTCCGGATGACCGTCGACACCGCGGACGACCTCACGTACGTGAGGACGCTGTTCGAACGGACAGGACTCGAGGAACCGTCGCTGGCGCGACTGATCCGGGTGGCGGGCCGGCCGCGGCGGGAGGTGGCGTAGATGGCGGAACGGGAGACGCCGGCGCGCCGCCGGCGCCTGCAGGCGGGCTCACTGGTCGCGGTGCCCGCGGTGTTCGCGATGGTGCTGCTGGCGCAGGTGCTGGAGGGCGGCGCCGTCGGCGCGCTGCTGCACGGCGCGGCGGCCCTCGTCGTCGTTGGGGGCACGGCTGCGGCCACGTTGATCACCTACTCGCCAGGCGAGATGCGTGCGGCACTGCGCGCGGCCGCGCGCAGCTTCGTCGTGGCGGCGGAGGAGGCCCCCGGGCGTCTCACCGCCGATCTGGTGCGCCTGTCGGTGCGCGGGCACCGGCACGGCCTGCTGGCGCTCGATGCCGATCTCGACGGGCTCGACGACCCCTTCCTCCGGAACGGCCTGAGTCTCGTCGTCGACGGCATCGACGCCGCGACGTTGCGCCAGGTGCTCGACGCCGAATCGCGTGCGCGGGAGGCCCAGGACGGCGAGCCGGCGCGGCTCTTCGAGGCCGCCGCCGGGTACGCGCCGATCTTCGGCATCCTGGGTGCGGCGCTCGGGCTGATCCAGGTGATGCGCCACCTGGCCTCGCCGTCGGGGCTCGGCGCGGGCATCGCGGTGGCGTTCGTCGCGACGGTCTACGGGCTCGGATTCGCCAACATGCTGCTGCTGCCGATGGCCGGCCGGCTGCGCGAACGCGCGGCCCGGGCTGTGGCTCGGCGCCAGCTGGTCGTCGAGGGGCTGCTGGCCTTGCAGCAGCGGACGCATCCACGGGTGGTCGCGCAGACGATGCGGGCGATGGCGCCCGGCACGCCGCCGCTGGCGGAGGTGGCGCGGCAGTCGCGTGACGTGCTCCATGCGGTGGAGGTGTCGTCGTGAGGGAGGCGATGCGCCACGGCCGCAGCGGTCCGGACCGCTGGCTCGTGTCGTACGCGGACCTGGTGACGCTGCTGATGGCGTTCTTCACGGCGATGTACGCGCTCGCCGCGGCCGACGCGAGCCACGCGTCCGTGGCGGCGGCTGCGCTGCGGCGGGCGTTCGAATCGGGCTCGGTGCCGGCGCCTGACCGGCTGGGGCCCGTGCGTGCCCACGTCACGGGTGAGCTGCGGGACGCGATCGCCGGCGGGCGCGTCGCCGTCGTCGACGATTCGCGGGGGCTGGTGCTGTCGCTGCCGGAGGGCGCCACGTTCGCCCTCGGCAGCGCCGACGTGACCGATGAGGCGCGTGGGCTGCTGGGCCGTCTCGCGTCGGTGCTGCGGACCGTGCCGAACGAGGTGCGGGTCGAGGGACACACCGACGATGGCCCGATCTCGACGCCCCGCTTCTCGTCGAACTGGGAGCTGTCGACGGCGCGCGCGAGCGCCGTGGTCGCGCTGTTCATTGCACGGGGGCTCGACCCGCGGCGGCTGTCCGCCGCCGGCTACGGCCAGTTCCATCCGACGGCGCCGAACACGTCGCCGGCGGGGCGGGCGGCCAATCGCCGGGTGGACGTCGTGATCGTGCCGGACGCGTCCGTGCCTGGCCTGGCCGGAGGGAAGGGGCCACATGACTGAGCTGGATCGCCGCGCACAGGAGCGCCTGCTCGGGCGGCGGATTGGCGACGTGCTGACCACGCACGACAGCCGGGCCTTCACCGGGCAGCGCGTGCTCGTGACGGGCGCCGGCGGTTCGGTCGGCGGGGAACTGGTGCGCCAGCTCGCTGGATGCCAGCCGGCGCACCTGGCGCTCGTCGACCACGCCGAGTACCAGCTGTTCCGGATCGAGTCGGAGCTCCGCCGCCTGTTCCCCGGGGTGCCGCTGTCGGTGCACCTCGGCGACGTGAGCCGGCGTGTCGACATCGGGGCCGCCTGCGCCGACGTGCGGCCGCACGTCGTCTTCCACGCAGCGGCCTACAAGCACGTCACGATGGCGGAGCGGTCCATCGTGCCGGTCGCGCGCACCAACGTCCTCGGCACCGTCGCGACCCTCGAGGCGGCGAGGGCCGTCGGCGCACGCTTCGTGCTGATCTCCTCGGACAAGGCGGCCGAGCCGTCGAGCGTGATGGGTGCGACCAAGCGCTTCGCGGAGCTGGTAACGCTGGATCAGGCCAGCCCGGCCTTTCGCCCGATCGTCACGCGCTTCGGCAACATCCTCGGCAGCAGCGGCAGCGTCGTGGAGATCATGCTGCGCTGCGTGCGCGACGGGCGCCCCGTGCCGGTCACGGACCCGGCCGCCACGCGCTACTTCATGACCGGCGAGGAGGCCGCGGCCCTCGTGATGAAGGCCGACCGGATCGGCCTCGGCGGCGAGGTGTTCTGGCTCGACATGGGCGAGCCGATCCGCATCGGCGACCTGGCCGAGCGCATCGTCGACCTCGCCACGCCGGCGGCCGTGCCGCGCGTCGCGATCGAGACGATCGGCCTGCGCCCGGGCGAGAAGATGAACGAGGAGCTGACCTCGCAGGGGCTCGAGATGAAGCGGACGGCGCATGCCCGGATCTGGCGTGCGCGCCAGGCGCTGGTGCCGAGGCTGGACGTCTACCGGGCCCTGCGCGGACTGCGCCGCGCCTGCACCCGTGGCGACGCGTCCGCCGCCCTCGCGGCGATCGAGCTGGCGGTGACCGACTTCACCCCGAGCGCGCTGGCCCGCCAGTCGGCCGGCCGTCGCCCGGTGGCTACGCCCGTGGTGGCGGCGCGCCCTCGCGGGTCGCGGCTGCCAGTTCCTTCTCGAGCCCGCTGATCATCTCGCGGCTGGCCGCGTGCAGCGCCCGTTGCTGCTCGTTCAGGTGGACGAGCAGGTGGCGCCGCCGCTCGGCCAGCGACAGCCGCATCCGCAGCTCGTTCATGTGAAAGGGTTTGAACATCACGTCGGCCGTGCCCGACGACAGGATCTCCGCGATGGGGAACTGCGCGGCGTGACCTGTGATGATCAGGCTGAAGATGTCGGGCTGGAGGCGGCGGGCCTCGCGGATCACCGTGACGCCGTCCGCTCCAGGCATGTGCATGTCGGTGATGAGCAGATCCACCGGCTCGGTGGCCAGGTGAATCAGCGCTTCGGCCGAGCTGGTGAACGGCGCCACGTCGTGGCCCTCACCGCTGCAGACGCGCGACAGCATCGTCACGATTGGTTCCTGGTCGTCGAGGATCAGCGTGCGCATGGCGTGTGGGCCTCAAATCGGCCCGCGTGCGCGCGCCTTGAGTCCGGCCCCTGGGGCGGCCGTTCAACCCGCCGCGCGCTGCTGCCGATTCCCACTCCGATGCGGTTGACCGTTCCGTTCTTCGGCAGCGACGTCGAGGCGTCGGGGGGGGCTGGTGTCGCCGCCGGGCCTGGCGCCGACGGCGCCGGACCGGGCGTTGTGTCCGGAGCCGGCCTGGATCTGCAGAGCGTGCTCGACGAGATCGGCCGGCGCCGCGCCCGCCTGGCGCGGACGGTCGTCGAGGCGCGCCCCTCGTCGCCGGCCACGCTCGAGGTCCTGCTCGGTGTCCTGCACGCCCGGCACACGGGCCTCCTGGCGCATGCCCGCCGGGTGGCCCGCTTCGCCGAGGCCATCGCGCGGGCCGTGCCGCTGCCGGACCTGGCGCGGCAGCACCTCGTCCGGGCGGCCCTGCTGCACGACATCGGGAAGCTGGCCATGCCAGGCGCACTTCTCGCCAGGCCGGGCCCGCTGACGCCGGAGGAACTCGCCGTCGTCCGCACCCACTCGACGATCGGAGCGGAGGTGCTGCACGGCTCGGTGTACCTGCGGCCCGCCGCCGCGGTGGTGGCGGCCACGCACGAGCGCTGGGCCGGCGACGGGCACCCGAACGGTCTGGCGGGGGAGACGATCCCCGTCGGGGCGCGGATCATCGCGGTCGCGGACGCGTTCGACGCGCTCGCCGGCCTGGCGGCCCGGCCGACCAGTCCGGAGACGGCAGACCGCGCGAACGCGGAGCTCGTCAGGCATGCGGGGTCGCACTTCGACCCGGAGATCGTGCGCGCGTGGCTGCGCGCCTCGGAGAGCGTCGGATGCTAGTCATCGTCGGAGCGGTCATCGTGATGGGGGCCGTCATGGGCGGCTTCCTGATGGCGGGTGGGCACCTCGAGGTGCTGATCCAGCCGTCGGAATTCGTCGTGATCGGCGGTGCCGCCGTCGGGAGCCTGCTGATCAGTACGCCTCCCAAGGTCGTCAAGATGCTGGTGGGCCAGATCAAGGGCGCCTTCGGCGCTGGCACGACGCAGAAGGACTACGTCGAGCTGCTGTCGATGCTCTACCAGATCTTCAAGCTGATCCAGCAATCGGGCGTGATGGCGCTCGAGGCGCACTTCGAGGATCCGGCGAAGAGCCCGCTGCTCGGCAAGTACCCGAAGTTCCTGGCGCGCCACGAGGCGCTCGACTTCCTGGCGGACTCGGCGAAGGTGATCATCGTGGGCGGCATCGCCGCGCACGACCTCGAGGCGCTCATGGACGAGGACCTGAAAGTCCATCATGACGACGCCCTGAAGCCGTCGAGCACGCTGAGCTCGGTCAGCGATGCGCTGCCCGGCCTGGGCATCGTGGCCGCCGTGCTGGGCGTCGTCATCACGATGGGCCACATCGATGCGCCGCCGGCCGAGATCGGCCATCACGTCGGCGCCGCGCTCGTCGGCACGTTCCTCGGCATCCTGATGTCGTACGGGTTCATGGCGCCGCTGGCGGCGAACCTGGCCGGTCGCGTCAACGAGGAGCAGTACTACGCGCTCTGCATCAAGGCCGGCCTGCTCGCCGTCTACAAGGGCCACCCGCCGGCCATCGCGGTGGAGTTCGCGCGGCGCGTGCTGCCGCACGACGTGCGTCCGTCGTTCAACGAGACCGAGCGGTTCTGCCGCGCGGCCGCGTCGGGCAAGTCGGAGGAGGCTGCGGCGGCGTAGCCATGAAGAACGAACCGGTCATCATCGTCAAGAAGAAGGTCCACGGCCACGGCGGCCATCACGGCGGGGCCTGGAAGGTGGCGTACGCCGACTTCGTGACGGCCATGATGGCCTTCTTCCTCGTCATGTGGATCGTCGGGCAGAGCAACCCGATGAAGGCGGGCGTTGCCGGCTACTTCCGCGATCCCGGCGTGTTCGAGCGCGGCAAGGGCGACGCGACGGGCATCCTGCCCGGCGCCCCGGAGGGCGTGACGTCGGTGGCCATCAGCAACCCCGAGGAGCCGGGCGCGGTCGTGCGCCAGGTGCTCGAGCGCGCCGCGCAGCGCCTGCGGCAGGCGCTCGAGGCGCTGCCCGAGTTCGCGAACTTGAAGGACCGCGTCGAGATTCAGGTCACGGCCGAAGGGCTGCGCATCGAGCTGGTGGACACGTCGAACGAGAGCTTCTTCGAGGTGGGGCAGTCGCGCCTGCGTCCCGAGACCGAGGAGATCCTCGGGGTGATCGCGCGCGAGGTCAGCCAGCTGCCGAACAAGATCGCCGTCGAGGGGCACACCGACAGCCGCCCGTACTCCGGCCGCGCCGAGTACTCGAACTGGGAGTTGTCGACCGACCGCGCCAACGCGGCACGGCGGGCGATGGAAGGGCGGGGGCTCGACCCCGCCAAGATCGACGGCGTGCGCGGCTACGCCGACACGAAGCTTCATTTCGTGGACGACCCGCTCGACGCCCGGAACCGCCGCGTCTCGATCATCGTGCACAACGGAGAACTCGAATGAGCGCCAGCGCCCCGATTCTCGTCGCCGACGACGACGCCGTCGGCCTGGAACTGGTGGCCCGGGTGTTGCGCAAGGCCGGGCACGCCGTCGTGACGGCGCCCGACGGCGAGCGGGCCTGGGAGATGCTCCAGGCCCTCAAGCCGCCGCTGGCCGTGCTCGACTGGGACATGCCGGGCCTCGACGGCCTCGAGGTGCTGCGCCGTGCCCGGCTGCGCTTCGAGCGAACGCCGCCCTACATCATCCTGCTGACGTCCCACAGCCAGGTCCGCGACCGGGTGCGCGGCCTGACGATCGGGGCGGACGACTACCTGACCAAGCCGTTCGACACGGCGGAGTTATCGGCCCGCGTCCAGGTGGGCATGCGCGTGGTGCGCCTCCAGCACTCGCTGGCGGCGCGGGTCGACGAGTTGGAGCTGGCCCTGACGCACGTCCATCGCCTCGAGCAGCTGCTGCGGATCTGCGCACACTGCAAGAAGATTCGCGCAGCGGACGGCCGCTGGGAAGACCTCGAATGGTTCCTCCAGTCCAGCGCCGGCGTGCGGTTCAGCCACGGGGCCTGTCCCGGCTGCGCCAGCCGGTGGCTGGAGGAGGCGTAGCCTCAAGAGTCGTGCGCGCGGGCCGATTTACGGCCCGAGGACGGCACCCGCATGGACGTACGTGAGCACGCCAGGAGCGTTCGCGCCCTGGTCCACGAATTCAACAACCTGCTCTTCATCATCGGAGGGCACTGCGAGATGCTCGAGCAGCAGCTGTCCCAGCCGAGCCAGGCCCTCGCCGACGTCCACGCCATCCACGAGGCCGCGGACCGTGCCACGGCCCTGACCGCGCAGTTGCGCGCCCTCGAGATCGCGCACGCGGCGTCGGCCGACGCGCCGTCCGCCGGGGCGTCCGTGGCCGCACTCACCGCCACGCCCCTGGCTTCCACAGGTGGACAGACCGATGCCCGCCCCCGCTAGCTCCGTCGTCGGCCTGCGCCACACGGGCGTGACGCCACGCGAACGCAGCGGCCCGACCGGTGTCGTCCTCGCCGACCGCCCGGTCGCCGCCGAGCGGGCGTTGAGCGCGCTCGTGTCCCAGGTGTCCGACGAAGGCATCTTCCTGCTCGACCCCGGCGGCCACGTGCTGACCTGGAACCCCGGCGCCGAGCGGCTGACCGGCTTCGACGCCGCCGACATCACCGGCCGGCACTACTCGACGCTGGCCGTGGGCGACGGCCGGTCGGACGAGGCCTGCCGCCAGCTCGACCTGGCCGCGGCGAGCGGCAGCTACGAGGAAGAGGGCTGGCACGTCCGGCGCGACGGGTCGCGCTTCTGGGCGCACGTGACGGTGACGGCCATCCGCGATCAGGCAGGCGCGGTGCGGGCCTTCGGCGTCGTCGTCCGCGACCTGACGCGCTGGCACCGGGCGGAACAGTTCACCCGCTCCATCCTCGACCACACGGCCGAAGCCATCATCAGCATCGACGGCGGCGGCTGCGTCCGGTCGTTCAACCGCGCCGCCGTCCGCATGTTCGGATACGAGGAGGCGGAGGTGCTCGGCCAGAGCGTCGAGCGCCTGATGCCGTCGCCCGAGACGTCGCGACGCGGCGACACGACGGGGGCCTGCGTCCGGATTGGCGACGGCGACGGCGTCGAGGGCAGCCGGCGCGCGATCGGCGTCCGGAAGGATGGCTGCCGGTTTCCGATGGAGCTGGCGATCACGCGGTTCGTGGTCGACGGCACGGTGCACTTCACGTGGATCGTGCGCGACGTCGAGGAGCGGACGCACCTCGAGGAGCAGCTGCGGCAGTCGCAGAAGCTGGAGGCGATGGGGCAGCTGGCGTTCGGCGTGGCGCACGACTTCAACAACCTGCTGACGATCATCAACGGCTGGTGCGAGGCCCTGGCGGCAGGAGCGGCCGCCGACCGCAAGGGGGCCGTCGATCAGATCAGCGGGGCCGCCTCGAAGGCAGCCAACCTGACGGGCCAGCTGCTGTCGTTCAGCCGCAAGGCCGTGATCTCGCCACGGGTCGTCGACCTGAACGCCGTCATCGAGGACATCGGGCGGATGCTGCGCCGGCTGATCGGGGAGGACATCACCCTCGAGACGGCGCTGTCGCCGTCGCCCGTCTTCGTGAAGGTCGATCCCGGCCAGATGGGCCAGGTCCTGGTCAACCTGGCCGTGAACGCGCGCGACGCGATGCCGCGCGGCGGCCGTCTGTCGGTGTCCACCTCGCGCGTGACGCTCGACGCCCCGGCGGCGGCCGACGCGGGCGTCCCCGCGGGGGCGTGCGTCCGGTTGACCGTGAGCGACACCGGCTGCGGCATTCCCGCGGACGTGCTGCCGCGTGTGTTCGAGCCGTTCTTCACGACGAAGGCGGAACGCGGCACGGGACTCGGCCTGGCCACCGTCTATGGCATCGTCCGGCAGGCGGAGGGCGCCATTCGCGTCGCGAGCCCGGCGGGGACGGGGGCGACGTTCACGATCCTGTTGCCCGAGGCGGCGGAGGAACGGCAGGCGGCCGCGCCGGTCGCGTGCGCGGAGCAGGAGCGCGGGTCCGAAACCGTGCTGGTCGTCGAGGACGAGCCGCAGGTGCGGGCGATCACCGTCAACATGCTGAAGGCGCGCGGCTACACGGTGCTGGAGGCGGGCGACGCGCAGCAGGCCCTGACGATCGCCGGCGAGACGGCCGACATCCAGATGCTCGTCAGCGACGTCGTGATGCCCGACCTGAGCGGACCCGAGGTGGCCAGCCGGGTGCGCGTCGCGCATCCGGCGATCCGGGTCCTCTTCATGAGCGGCTACACCGACGAAGCGGTGTCGCGGCACGGCGCCAGCGGAGGGAGCGCCGCCTTCCTGCAGAAGCCCTTCACCGGCCGGCAACTGGCCCGGAAGGTCCGCGAGATCCTGACACGGCCCCCGGACGCGGAGCCGGGGCTCCCGGCGGGGGTGCACTGATGGCGCCGGCGACCGACCTCGAGCGCGAGGGCGCGCGCCTCGCGGCGCTGCAGTCGTGCGCCATCGTCGACACGTATCCGGAGTCGGACTTCGACGATCTGGCCGCGGTGGCCGCGACGATCGCGGAGGCGCCGCACGCGGCGATCGCCTTCATCGACGAGACCCGCTGGTGGGCCAAGGCCCGCGTGGGCGGGATGCCGGAGGAGATGCCCCGCGAGCATTCCCTCTGCTCGCAGGCGATCCAGCGCGGCGAGCCGCTCATCCTGAACGACGTGCACGCCGACCCGCGCTTCGCGGTGCACCCGGCCGTCGAGCACAACCCGTCGCTCCGCTTCTACGCCGGCTTTCCGCTGACGCTGCACGACGGCGCCGCGGTGGGGGTGCTGTGCGTCGTCGACTCGAAGCCGCGGCAACTGACCCCGGCGCAGCTGACGGCGTTGCAGCGCGTCGTCCGGCAGGTGGTGCGGCTCGTGTCGTTCCGGCGGCACGCGAGCGTGCTGGCCGAAGCCCACGAGGCGCTCGCGATCGGCGAGGCGCAGTACCGGC
>CAWULT010000051.1:0-29852 GCA_963923455.1 uncultured bacterium | reverse complement strand
GACCTACGACTACTACACGGATGGCGAGATGATCATCCAGTGCAAGTGCCGTCCTGGCTGCACGCGCAAGCTGTGACCGGGCCGCTGGCGTGGGTCGCCGGGCGATGACGCGGCCCGGACGTCCGTTGCGCGGGCTCGTCGCCCTGGGGCTGCTGGTGCTCCAGGCCGCGGCGCCGTCCGCCCAGGGCCCGGGCCCCGACGCCACCGACGGCGACCTCGGGCGGGCCAGCGCAGGCCGCGACGTCCGCGTGGCGCCGCGCGGCAGCTCGGGCCCGGTGGCCGGCGTGCCGCTCGAGACCTACGTGGCGCGCGTGCTCGCCGGCGAGGGCGAGCCCGGTGCCCCCGAGGCGGCGCAGCAGGCCCTGGCCATCGCCATCCGGACATTCGCCGTCTTCAACGCCCGGCGCCACGAGGGCGAGGGCTTCGACCTCTGCGACTCCACGCACTGCCAGGTGCTGCGCGCCGCCACGTCCGCGACGCGGCGGGCGGCGCTCGCCACGGCCGGCCAGATCCTGACGTGGCGCGGTCAGCCCGCGGAGATCTTCTACTCGGCCTCCTGCGGCGGCCGGTCCGAGAGCGCGGACGAGCTGTGGCCGCAGCTGCGCCTCCCGTACCTGCGGTCGGCCGCCGACGACGTGCACGACCAGGACGCGCCCTGGACGCTGGAGCGGACGCTGGCCGAGGTGGAGGATGCGTTGGCACGGGTGGGTGCCGCGGGCCGCCTCACCGACGTTCGCGTCGACGCCCGCAACGCGTCGGGCCGTGTCGCGCGCCTGCGGCTGGACGGGGTGGCGCCCGAGGTGATGACCGGCGACCGGTTCCGCCTGGCGCTCGGCCCGGCCGAGCTGAAGAGCACCGCGTTCACGGTGAGCCGGCAGGGTGATCGCCTGCGATTCAGCGGGCGTGGCTACGGTCACGGCGTCGGCATGTGCGTGATCGGCGCGGGACGGCGGGCACTGCGCGGCGAGAGCGTCGCCGCCATCCTGGCGCAGTATTTTCCGGGCCTCGAGCTGCGCCGTCTCGACGCGGGTGCCGACCGCGGCCGGCCAGTCGCCCGGCCACCCGTGCGTCCGGCCGGGCCGGCGGGCGTGGCGGCTGCCGGCCCCGCCGACGGCGTACGCGCCGGCGCGGCCGTACCGGTCGCCACGACCCGTGTCGTCGTGCGGGTGCCGCGCGGCGGGGCCGTGCGGGCGGACGAGGTCGAGCGCCTCGCCGAGCTCGCGCACGCAGAGCTGTCGATGCGCCTCGGGACGTCCGTCGCCCCGTTGACGATCACCCTGCATCCCTCGCTCGACGAGTTCCGGGCGGCGACGGGCCAGCCGTGGTGGGTGAGCGCCGTCACGCGCGGGGCGTCCGTCGATCTCGCGCCCGCCGAGGTGCTGGCGCAGCGCGACGGTCTCGAGCCGGCGGTGCGGCGGGCCGTCGCCGAGGTGCTGGTCGCCCCGGCGTTCGACGGGCGTCCGGCGTGGCTGCGGGTCGGGGCCGGCCGCTACTTCGCGCGAAGCGCTCCCGGCCCTGTCCCGGCGGCCGACGCGCGGGTGCGGTGCCCGTCCGACGCGGAGCTGACCGCGGCGGTGTCGGCCGTCGCGCAGCGTGAGGCCGAGGCGCGGGCCGAAGCATGCTTCGCGCACGCGGTGTCGCAGGCTGGCGACTGGCGGGCGGCCCGCTAAGGCCTCGTCCGGCGGGCGCCCTCGTACGCGCGAGCCAGCCAGTCGGGCGCCACGCCCAGCGCGTAGAAGGTGACCAGCACGAGGTTGCGCGCGCTTCGGCGCCACCAGCCGTCGCGCTCCCAGCGCCGGGCCGAGGTCACCAGCGCCAGGTCGAGCTCCCAGACCGGGCCCTCCCGGACGAGCCGGTGCGCGAAGGCCACGTCCTCCATCAAGGGCTGGAGCGGATAGCCGCCCAGGCGGATGAACACCTCCCGCCGGACGAACAGGCCCTGGTCGCCGTAGGGCAGCCGCAGCCAGCGCACCCGCCAGGCGACGCCCCGTTCGATGACCCGCGCCTGCCAGGCCCGGGAGTCGAGCGCGAAGCGGAACCAGCCGCCGGTGGCCTCCGCCGGGGCGGCCAGCAGGGCCTCGACCCACCCCGGCGGCAGCCGGCAGTCGGCGTGCAGGAACAGCAGCCAGTCACCGAGGGCGCAGGCGGCCCCGGCATTCATCTGGCTCGCCCGGCCGCGGGGGGCCCGAATCACCCGGACGTCCGGCCGGGGGCCGGCCAAATGGTCCAGCCGGGCGTCGTAACCACCGTCGACCACGAGCATCTCGACGAACGGGTGCCTGGACTGCGTGGCCAGCAGGCGGGCCAGCTGGTCGGCATCGTCCAGCACGGGGACCACGATCGAGACGCGCGGGTGGCCAGACAAAAGGAGCCTATAATCCTGCCATGCTGATCAAACAGGCGCCGGATATCCGCTCGTCAGAGATCACCCCGAAGGGCCTGTACCTGAAACGCCGGGAGTTCATCCAGGCTTCGGCCGCGGCGCTCGTCGCCGCCGGACTGAGTTCGTGGGACGCGGAACTCGCGGCGCAGGGGGGCGGCCTTCCCAAGCTGCCGAACGTGCGCAAGAGCCCGCTCAGCACCACCGAGGCTCCGAGCGCCTACGACTACATCACCAGCTACAACAACTTCTACGAGTTCGCCCCGGGCGCCGGTGACGGGCCGAAGAAGAACTCCAAGAACTTCAAGGCCCAGCCGTGGACGGTCAGCGTCGAGGGCGAGGTCAAGAACAAGGGCAACTACCAGCTCGAGGACTTCATCAAGCCCTACACGCTCGAGGAGCGCGTCTACCGCTTCCGCTGCGTCGAGGCATGGTCGTTCGTGATTCCCTGGGTCGGCATCCCGCTGGCCGACGTCATCAAGAAGGCCGAGCCCACCTCGAAGGCGAAGTTCGTCGAGTTCACGACCCTCCAGGACGCCAGTCGCTTCCCGATGCAGCGGACCGACCTGCTCGAGTGGCCCTACCGCGAGGGCCTGCGCCTCGACGAGGCGATGCACCCGCTGACGATCCTCGCCGTGGGCCTCTACGGTGAAGTGCTGCCCGCGCAGAACGGCGCGCCGATCCGACTGGTCGTGCCGTGGAAGTACGGCTTCAAGAACATCAAGTCCATCGTCAAGATGCGGTTCGTCGAGAACCAGCCACTCAACACGTGGCAGGCGATGGCGCGCAACGAGTACGGCTTCTACGCCAACGTCAACCCGATGGTGGATCACCCGCGGTGGAGCCAGGCGCGCGAGCGACGCCTGCCGAGCTTCATCGCGAACCGCCAGACGCAGATGTTCAACGGCTACGCCGACCAGGTGCAGAGCCTCTACGCCGGGATGGACCTCCGCAAGAACTTCTAGCGCTCGGGACCCTGGATGCCTTGAAAGCCATCTCCGTCATCAAGCCCCTCGTTTTCGCCGCGGCGGCCCTGCCCGCCGCGGCGCTCGTCCACGGGTTCTACACCAGCGACCTGACGGCCAACCCGGGCGACTACATCACCGATCAGACGGGCACCTGGACGCTGGCCTGCCTGTTCGCCTCGCTGGCGATCACGCCCATCCGGCGGGTGACTGGCTGGAACGACGTGATCCGCCTCCGCCGCATGCTGGGCCTGTTCGCGTTCTTCTACGTGGTCCTGCACCTGCTGACGTGGGTCGTCTTCATCCACTACTTCGACGCCGGCTTCATGGTCGAGGACGTGTTCAAGCGCCCGTTCATCACCGTCGGCATGGCCGCGTTCCTGATCCTGCTGGCGCTGGCCGCCACGTCGAACCGGTTCTCGATCCGCACGCTCGGGCGGAAGTGGCAGTCGCTGCACCGGCTCGCGTATGCGGCGGCCCTGCTGGGCGTGGTGCACTTCTGGTGGCTCGTCAAGGCCGACATCACGGAGCCGCGCCGGTGGGCCGCCGGCCTCGTGGTGCTGCTCGGGCTGCGCGTATGGTGGGTGGTCCAGAAGCGGACGGCCGCGCGGACGGCGCCCGCGTAGTCGCCGTCCTGGCGCGCGCGCCATCGGCGCCCGGCAAGCGGCGCCTGTTCGACGCCCTGGGCCTGGCGTCCGATCCGGCCCTGCTCGCGGCGCTCCTGCTCGACACGCTCGACGGCGTCAGCGTCCCCGGGGTGCCCCGTCTCGTGGCCGTGGACCCGCCCGCTGCCGTCGACGACGTCCGCGCGCTCGTGCCGCCGGGCGTGGCCGTGATCGCGCAGGGCGACGGTGACCTCGGCGCGCGGATGCGCGCGCTGATGGGCGCCGCATTCGCCGGCGGCGCGCGCGCGGTCGTGCTCGTGGGATCGGACCTGCCCGACATCCAGCCCGCCGTCGTCGAGGCGGCGTTCGCCGCGCTCGCGGCCGACCCCGGTGCGCTCGTCCTTGGCCCCGCGCTCGACGGGGGGTACTACCTCGTCGCGTCCACGCACGTGCCGGACGTCTTCGACGGCGTCGCGTGGGGCACTCCGAGCGTGCTGGACGAGACGCGGGCCCGCGCGCGCGCCGCCGGCCTCACGGTGCGTCTGCTGCCGCCGCTCCGGGACGTCGACGTGCCCGACGACTTGCGGCGCGTCCGCGCGCCGCGGACCTCGGCCTGGGTGCGCAGGGGGACCTGCTGAGCGTGGGTTTGAACGTAGGGAACCGGCGGGGCGAGGGGGCAGCGCGCGGCGAGACACCGCCGCGCGCCGTGACGACGTCCGGATGCGTTAGCTGATCGGCTTGCCGTCGGGACCGATCGGCGGCGGCACCTTGTTGGCGATGGGCTTGATCGACTTCAGGTACGCGAACATTGCCTTCAGGTCCTCCTCCGGCAGCTGCCCGTACCAGTTCCACGGCATCGGCGGCAGGATGGGACGCCCGGCGCCCTGGTGCTTGCCGCTCTTCAGCGCGTTGACGAACATCTCCTCCGACCAGGTGCCGATGCCGGTGTCGTCGGGTGTCAGGTTGGCCGCGAACGAGACCCCCCAGGCACCGCTCCACGCAGTGAGGTTGTCGTTGGTGTGCGTCGTCCAGCCGGGCGAGTTGCCCTTGAACGGCATCGAGATCACCTCGTCCTGCGGGTGACCCTGCAGCGCGCGCGAGAGGTCGGCCTCGGGACCCTTCTCCGTCAGCCGCTTCGGCGTGTGGCAGTCGTGGCAGCCGCCGCCGACGACGAGCATCTGGCCGCGTTCGACCGGGGACGGCTTCGGCGGCTCGGCTGGCGCTGGCGCCTGAGCAGGGGGCTGACTGCAGCCCGCGATCACGACCGCTGCGGGAAGCACCGCCGTCAGCAGGGCGACACGAAACCGGGAAAGACGCATGGACAGACCTCCTGAGCTGAGTGAATGGCGTGCGTGCCCGCGTGCCGGCCACGTATCGCCAGGCTGCGAGCGCAAAAGACTATAGCACCATCCGTTTCCCCCTATAATCCGACCTTGGCCACTGGAGGACACATGCGTACGAAGAGCATTGCCACTGCCGCTGCCTCGATGCTCGTGGCGGGGGCCCTGTCGATCGCCTGCTCGAGCCCGAGCCCCACGGCGACGCCCCCGGCCGCGCCGGCCGTCGAACAACTGCCGTTGCCGGCCGACCCGGCCAACTACGCGCCGAATCTCCTCGCCGGGCCGATGGCGGTGCCCGCCGACAATCCCATCACGGTCGAGAAGGCCACGCTGGGATGGCAGCTCTGGTTCGACACGCGTCTCTCGGGCAAGGGCGACCGTTCGTGCTATTCCTGCCACGTCAACGAGAAGGGCCTGACCGACGGCCTGGTCAAGAACACGGGCGCCGTCGACGGCAAGCCGCTGGCACGGCACACGCCCACGCTCTGGAACATCGGTTATCACACCGAGTGGTACTGGGACGGACGCGCCAAGGCCCTCGAAGGGCAGGCGCTCGCCGCGTGGAAGCTCGCCAACATGGGCGCGAAGGATCCGGAGGCCGACAAGATCCGCGACGACGTGATCGCGCGCATCAACGCCGTGCCGTCCTACGCAGAGCAGTTCAAGAAGGTGTTCGGCGGCCCGGCCGACGAGAAGAACGTGTCGCAGGCCCTGGCCACCTTCATGCGGACGATCGTCAGCCGCGACACCGCGTTCGACCGCTTCACCGCCGGCGACCAGGCGGCGATGAGCGACGCGGCGAAGCGCGGGTGGGAGACCTTCCAGAAGGCCGAGTGCAACACCTGTCACCGCGGCGTGCTGTTCACGGACCTGAAGTTCCACAACGTCGGCATCGGCGTCGTCGACGGCAAGCCGACTGACGTGGGCCGGTTCACGGTGACGAAGGAGCCGAAAGACACGGGCGCGTTCAAGACGCCGACGCTGCGGGACGTCGGGCGCTCGGCGCCGTACTTCCACGACGGCAGCGTGGCGACGCTGCAGGAGGCCGTCACGGTGATGGCCAATGGCGGCATCGCCAACCCGTTCCTGGACCGCGAGAACCTGAAGAAGCGGAACCTCTCGGCCGCCGAGATCGCGGACGTCGTCGAGTTCCTGAAGACGCTCGACGAGCCGGCTCGCATCAAGGAGCCGAAGGTCCCCTGACACCCGAGCCGGCCCGGCGGCCGGCTACGCGCTGGCCGCCGGCACGCCGCGCACCGTCAGCACCGGGCACTCCGCCGTGCGGACGACGTGCTGCGTGGCCGATCCGAAGAGGGCCGTGCCCACGGCGCCACGTCCCTGCGCGCCCATCACGATCAGGTCCGTGCCCGTCGACGTCGCGGTCCTGACGATCTCGCGGTGGGCGCGGCCGATGACCACCGCGTCGCCGATCCCCGAGCGCCCTGGCGCGGCCTCCGTGATGAGGGCCCGCAGCCGTTCGTGTGCGTCGTCGACGAGCGCGCGCCGGTACTCCGCGACGTTGAAATGCGCGGTGGCCCGTGGCTCCTCTTCCGCGAGCCACTCGATCACCTGGAGCACGGTCACGTGGGCGTGGCGTTGCCGGCCGATCGCCAGGGCGAAGCCCAGGGCCTGGAGCGCCGCCGCTGAGTAGTCCATCGGGCACAGGATGCGCGTGACGGCGACCTCCGCCGCACGCGTGGCCGTGCTGTGCGGCGGCACCGTCAGCACCGGGCACGGCGCCTTGCGCAGCACCTTCTCGGTGACGGACCCGAGCAGCACCCGGTCGAATCCGCTCCGCCCATGCGTGCCCAGCACGATGAGCGACGCCTGACGCGCCACCGCCTCGTCGAGCACCACCGCTGCCGCGTCCCCTTCGACCGTGACCACCGTGAGCCGGTTCTCGGGGATACCGGCCTGGTCCGCCATCCGCCGCAGTTCGTGCTCCACCTGGGCGCGCGTCGGCGTCTGGACCACGCGCACGGGATCGGCCAGGCCTCCCGTCTGCAGGTGGATCGGGTCGAACGAGGGGGCCGCGTGCAGCAGCGTCAGCGCGGCATCGTGCCACTGCGCCACGGCGGCGGCGTGGGCGAGCGCCTTGCCGGACGTCTCGCTGAAGTCGATGGGGCAGAGCACGCGGGTGAACGTGATCATGCGAGTCCTCGCCGAAGCGCGCGATCGTCGCGATCGCGACGAGAGTGATCGGAGCGCAGGAGCTTGTCGCCGAGCCCCCGCGCGAGGTTGCGGTAGATGATGACACCGATGTCCGGCCGGCGGCGAATCAGGTCGGCGAGCAGGCCGGCCTCGAGCATCGCGATCTCGGTGTCGCGCGCGGCGCGCGCCGTGGCCGAATGGGACCGCCCGGCGAGTACGGAGACTTCGCCGACCGTCTCCCCGGTCGTGACCGCGCCGAGCGGCTCGGCGGCCCCCGGGGCCGAGATGGTCAGTTCGCCGTCGAGCACCACGTACAGGCGGTCGGCCGCCGCGCCGGCCTCGAACAGGGTCGTGCCAGCCGGCGCCGCCGCCACGCGGCACGCGCCCGCCACGCGCAAGGCCTGCTCCTCGCTCATCCCCTGGAAGAGGGGCACCTCGCCGATGGCCCTGGCCATCCGCGGCGCCACACGCGCGGCGGAGAAGCCCTGGAGCACGATGTCGGCCACCGCCTGGACCGCGGGCGCGAGCGCGACCGCGCCGACGTCGGCCGCTCCCTTGAGGCGGGCCATCTTCACGATGTCGAGCCGTTCGACGTCGTGGAAGACCATGGCGGGCACGTAGGCCACCGGCAGGAAGCCGAGCTCGAGCAGGGTGCGCTGCATCCGCGGCGCGTAGGCGCTGACGTCCGCCTCGACGTACTCGAGGTCGAGCGCCTGGCACTGCGCGCTCATCGCCTCGAGCAGGAATCGCGCGACCTCGTCCGTGGAGGCGATGAGCTCGAACACGCGCGCGGACCGCTCGGCCGCGTCGACCGCCAGGCCCACGGCGCCGACCGTACGCGCCCCGTCCCGGGCCAGCAGGTAGGTCGTCTGCCGGGCGGCGAGCCTGAAGAACCCGTAGTCAAGGCGCATCGGCCCGAAGATCTCGCGATGGCGGATGCGCCCGCGCTCGATGCGCAACAGCGCCGGATAGCCCTCGGCCTGCAGGACCTCCGACTGGAAGGTGCCACCAGGCGGATACGGCGTCGCGCCGTCGTCCACGATGAAGTCGGCCGGGACGCCCGCCGGCGGCATCACGAGGTTGGCCAGGTCGCACGCCTCCGGAATCAGCCTGGGGTTGTTGCGGCGCAGGGGGAGCGCGTCACCGAAGTACCGCGCCAGCAGCGCGAAGCTCTCACGGCGGCGGAACTGGTGCTTGAGGGGCAGGAACCCGACAGGGGCGAAGCCGTGCGCCAGGCTGATCTGCTGGGCGTAGGGGTGCACCGTGCGGGCGACGACCAGGCCGACGTGCAGGCGGTCGCGGATGGCGTCGAGGCGCCGCTCCATCAGCAGGTGGCCGACGTGCTGTCGCCGGTACTCGGGGCGCACGGCCAACCGTCCGAACTCACCGACGAGATCGGAATGCGCCCCGAAGTCCAGCATCACCGAGCCGGTACCGGCGATCCGTCCGGCGGTGGTGTCCTCGGCCACCAGGATCAGGACGTCGTCGCCGAAGATCGAGCGCTTCAGCCAGAGTTCGTCGAAGACCTCGTGGTGGGGGTAGTCGCCGCCGTACACGACCTCGAAGATCTCCCGAATCTCCCCGATGTCTGCCTCGCGCGCTTCTCGAACCAGCATCATCGCGTCCGCCTGTTGGGGCCGGTGCACGTACCGCGCCAGGGGCGGCCCCGCTTGTGGCAGCCCGCTTGCTAGGTTACCGTGTGGCGCGAACATCAGGAGACGGGAGCAGGGACATGCCCAAACACGGCGCGCTGCGACAGCAGCTGGAAGAGCGGCTCGCACAGATCGTGCGGCGGGTCGGCAGGATCGAAGGCGACCTTCGCCAGCCACACGACCGCGACTGGCAGGAGGCGGCGATCGAGCTCGAAAACGACGAAGTCCTCGAAGGGCTCGATGCGATCAGCCGCGCCGAGGCCGTCGAGATTCAGACGGCGTTGCGCCGGATGGCGACTGGGCAGTACGGCTTCTGCGCGTCCTGCGGGCGCGAGATCGCGCCGGAGCGGCTGGCGGCGGTGCCGACGGCCTCCACGTGCATCTACTGCGCGCAATAGCGTCAATCAGGGGGAGACGTGATTCATCAGGTATCGGGAGACATTCTGCTGAGCCGGGCTCAGGTCATCGCTCACGGCGTCGCGGCCAACGATCCCATGAAGCAGGGCCTGGCGCTGGCGCTGCATGAGAAATATCCCGCATTGCACAAGGACTTTCACCACTGGTGCAGCCAGAGCCACCCGAAGCCGGGGGAAGCGTGGATGTGGGGCGGGCCCGGCGGCGTGCGCGTGGTGAACCTGATCACGCAGGAGGGCGGCTACGGTCACGGCCAGCGGCCGGGGCCGGCGTCGGTCAAGCACGTGCGCGACTCACTGCGTGCGCTGGCGAAGATGGCCCAGGCCGAAGGCTTCACCTCGATCGCGCTGCCGCGCCTGGCGACGGGCGTCGGGGGCCTCGACTGGGCGGAGGTGCGGCCCGTGATCGAGGAGCGGATGGGGGAGCTGACGATTCCGGTCTTCGTCTACGGGGAGTATCGTCCGGGGCAGGCCGCGTCGGAGCCGGGGTTGCCGGGCTAGTCGGGGTCACGCCGGTCGGCGGCTCAGTGTTGGAGGGCGCCCGGCCCGCGCCGGCCGGTGGCCGGGACGGCCAGGCTCGGGACGGTGTCGACGAACTTGCGCCACATCGCGACGGCCGGGCCGGTCGTCTGCGTCAGGGCCACGCCCACGCGGACGACCTCGGGCCGTCCCTGCGGCGGCCACGACGCGGCCCACTGGCGCCGCACGGTGAGTGACAGTCCCATCGTCGGGATCTTCACGTGGAAGACCGGCGGTGGGACGGCCCCGGGCGCGTGGGGAATGTCCAGGCGCAGGCCCTCGCTGCTGACGTCCACGATCTGGGTCGGGATGGCGTTCACGACCGCGCCGAACCGGTTCAGTGGCTTGCGTTCGGACCGCCGGGCCGGTCGCTGGTCGGCCAGCGCCATCGCCACCAGGCACACCAGCATCGTCCGGCTCGCCGGCCGCTCGACGAACATCGCGCCACGCCGTTCGGCCTCCAGGCGCGCGTCCTGCGTGTCGCCGACGACGATGCTGCGCGTCGCCTGGCCGCGGCGGAGTCCAGCCGCCTGCAGGCCCTCGCGCGCGAAGCTGGCGTCGGTCACCAGCAGGTCGTAGGGCCGGGACCGCATCTCCGCCTGGGCGGTCGACACGCTCGAGGTGGGCACGGGTTCAAGCCCCTCGGCGAGCAGCCACTCGCCGAGGGTGACGCGTTCGGCGGCATCGGGCACCGCGATGACGACTCTGGGCCTCTGGCTCATGGGCGTCCGGGAGTGCAGCGACCGTGCCTGCGACGGAATCGTCTGTACTGCGCAGGCCTGCGCGCCGCCGGGCGGGTGGCAACGACAGAAGCGAAATCGCGCGGGCGGTTCCCGTCTGCAGCGCCGCGGCTCCACCGCGCGGCGGCGCGAACGCGGTCGGCTGTATGCGCACCTGGAGTCGGCCAGAAACGGCTTATACTGGCGACCTGATGCCCAGTTCCCGGCCTCGGGACGGCCGCCGGCCGCCGTGTCGCCTGCGGGTTGCGGCCGGGCTGCTGGTCGCGCTGGTCGCACTGGCCGCGCCCGGCACGCGCCTGGCCGCGCAGCGCCCGGAGCCGCTGACTGTCGCGGCCGCCTCCGATCTGCAGTCCGTGCTGCCGCACCTGATCGACCAGTTCGGGCGTGAGGGGGGCGGGCCGGTGCGCGTCACCTACGGCTCGTCGGGCACGTTCTTCGCCCAGATTCGCAACGGTGCGCCGTTCGACGTGTTTCTCTCGGCCGACATCGACTACCCGCGGCAACTGATCGCCGCCGGCCTCGCCGACGGCGCGAGCCTGACGGAGTACGCGGCGGGACGGCTGGCCCTGATCGCGCGCCGCGACGGTGGGCTCGACCCCGGGCGAGGCCTCGTGCTCCTGCGCGATCCGCGGGTGCGGCGAATCGCGATCGCGAACCCCCAGCATGCGCCCTACGGGCGCGCCGCCGTGGACACCCTGCGCCGGCAGGGCCTCTACGAGGCGGTGCGGCCGCGGCTGGTGCTCGGCGAATCGGTGGCGCAGGCGGCCCAGTTCGTCCAGTCGGGCAACGCGGACATGGGGCTCGTCGCGCTGTCGCTGGCCCTGGCGCCGCCGATGCGCGCCACCGTCGCGTCGGCGCCCGTGCCGGCCGCGGCGCACCCGCCCATCCGGCAGGGTGCCGTGGCCCTGCGTGCGACGCGGCAGCGCGAGTCGGCCGCACGCTTCCTCGCGTTCCTGCGGCGCCCCTCCACGACGGCGCTGCTCGGCCAGTTCGGGTTCGCGCCACCGGCCGGGGGCGACTGAGGCGGCGGCATGGATTGGCAGGCGATCCGCGTGAGCGCCGTTCTCGCCGGGGTGGTCTCGGTGATCCTGCTGGCGATCGGCCTGCCGCTGGCCCACTGGCTGGCGTTCTCGCGGCGCCGGTGGGTGTTCCTGGTCGAGGCCGTCGTGGCGCTGCCGCTGGTACTGCCACCCACGGTGCTGGGCTTCTACGTGCTCGTCGCGCTCGGTTCGCGCAGCCCGATCGGACGCTGGTACGCGGCGATGACGGGCCACGGGCTCGCCTTCACGTTCGAGGCGCTCGTCGTGGCCTCGATCCTCTACAGCCTGCCATTCGCGGTGCAGCCGATGGCGGCCGCCTTCGCGCTCGTCGACGAGACGTTGCGCGAGGCCTCGGCCACGCTGGGCGCCTCGCGGTGGCGGACCTTCCGGCGCGTCACCCTGCCGCTGTCGATGGAAGGCGTCGTCGCGGGCCTGGTGCTCAGTTTCGCCCATACGGTGGGGGAGTTCGGCGTGGTGCTGATGGTCGGGGGCAACCTGCCGGGCGTCACCCGTACCGTGTCGATCGCGATCTACGACGACGTGCAGGCGCTCGACTACGCGCGCGCGAACCGGACGGCGCTCGCGCTGCTGGTCTTCTCCTTCGGGGTGCTGCTGCTGACGCACGCGCTGCGCCGCCGACCGCGTGCGCCGGGGCCCGCATGACGCTGACGGTCGCCGTCACCCGCCGGCTCTCGCCGCGGTTCACGCTCGACGTGGCGTTCGCCGCGCCGCCCGGCGTGACCATCCTGTTCGGCGCGTCGGGCTCGGGCAAGTCGAGCGTGCTGCGCGCCGTGGCGGGCCTGTCGCGGCCGGACCGCGGGCGCATCGCGATTGGCGACACGGTGCTCTTCGACGACGCCACCGGCGTCGACGTCCCGGTGGCCCGTCGGCGGGTCGGCTACGTGTTCCAGCAGCTGGCGCTCTTCCCGCACATGACCGTCGCGGACAACATCGCCTTCGGGCTCCACGGCATGCCGGCGCCGGTCGCATCGGCGCGCGTCGCGGCGATCGCCGAGTCGTTCCGCATCGCCGCCGTCCTGGAGCGCCGCCCCGGTCACGTGTCGGGTGGCGAGCGGCAGCGCACCGCCCTGGCGCGGGCCCTCGTGACCGACCCGGCGGTGCTGTTGCTCGACGAGCCCTTGTCGGCGCTCGACCACGCGATGCAGTCGCGCATCATGGACGACCTGCGGCGGTGGAACGACGCGCACGGGATCCCGATCCTCTACGTCACGCACGCGCACCGAGAGGCGTACGCGCTCGGCGCGCACGTCGTGGCCCTCGACGCGGGCCGTGTCGTCGCGGCGGGGTCGCCGCACGAGGTGATCGACCAGCCCGCGCTCGAGGCCCTCGTCAACGTGGCGGCGTTCGAGAACGTCTTCGAGGCGGTGGTCGTCGAGCGCCGGGAGGCGGCGGGCACGATGCAGTGCCGGCTCGCGGACGCCGCCACGGAACTCGAGACGCCGCTGGCCCGCACGGAACCCGGCGACCGCGTGCGCGTGGCGATCCGGGCGGGCGACATCCTGCTGGCCCGGGCGATGCCGCACGGGCTCAGTGCCAGGAACGTGCTGCCGGGGCGGGTCGTGGACGCGGCCCGACAGGGGGCGGCCATGGTGGTGACGGTCGAGGCCGGGCGCCGGTTCACGGTGCACCTGACGCCGGGCGGCTACGCGGCGCTCGAACTGGGCCCGGGCGCCGAGGTGTGGATGATCATCAAGACCTACTCCTGCCGGGTGGCGGGCCGGTGATACGATTCCAGCCGATCACGAGGGTGGGCCCATGGCGCTCCTGACCGTCCGCGAGGCCGCGCAGCGGCTCGGCGTGGGGTATTCCACGCTGAAGCAGTGGATCTACAACGGCCGCGTGCGAACGACGACCACCGAGGGCGGTCACCACCGGATCGCCGAGGGCGAAATCGACCGGTTGCTCGCGCGGTCGACGCCGCCGGCCCGTTCGGACCGGACGCCGCCGCCGGCGACCGGCCTCATCGTGGCGTTGAGCGGCCGCAACCGGCTGCGCGGTTACGTCGAGGAAGTGCGCACCGATGGGCTGCTCGGCCAGGTGCGCCTCCGGATCGGCGATCAGCGCCTGACCGCCGTGATCACCGGCGATGCGATCGAGGAGCTGAAGCTGCAACGCGGCGACACGGCCGTGGCGATCATCAAGTCGACCGAGGTGATGATCGCGCGCGAGGCCGAGGTGCCACGCGAGCCGCGGCGGACCGGTCGCCGCCGCACGGAAAGGCCCGCCGACCCGTCGGACCCCGAGCGGTGAGGACGACGGGTTCGGGACTTGTGTGGGGCGGTGCGGGCAGCAGGTGTTGGTCCAGCCGTTCGACGGTGGACACGGGAGCACGGCAGGTGGCGAAAGGCAGGGAATCAGGCATGACTGGACAGCAAGGGAGGGTCGGCGCCGCGATCGTCGCGGGCGCCGTGGGGGTGGCGGCGTACGTGGGCGCGCTGTCGGCGCAGGCGCTGCCCAAGTGCGATCCGGACAACGGCGGGCTGAAGCTGCCCGCGGGATTCTGCGCGCTGGTCGTGGCGGACAACCTCGGCCAGGCGCGGCACATGACGGTCGCGCCGAACGGGGACCTGTACGTGGCGCTTCAGACCCGGGGCGGCCGGGGCCAGGCCCCGACCGGGGGCGGCGTCGTGGCCCTGCGCGACGCAGACGGTGACGGCCGCTTCGAGGTGAAGGAGGCCTTCGGCGCGGGCAGCACGACGGGAATCGCGCTGCGCAACGGCTACCTCTACCTCGCGCATCCGACGACGGTCGAGCGCTACCGGCTGACGGCCGGGCAGCTCAAGCCGGCCGGAGAGTCCGAGACGGTCGTGACCGGGCTGCCGACCGAGACGCAGCACCAGGACAAGGGCATCGCGTTCGACGGACGCGGCGGCCTGTACATCAACGTGGGCGCGCCGTCCAATGCCTGCCAGGACCCGGATCGGCGGCCCGGCGTCAAGGGCGTCGACCCGTGCCCGATCCTCGAGAAGCACGCGGGCATCTGGAAGTTCGACGAGAACAAGCTGGGCCAGACCCACGAGAGCGGCACCCGCTTCGCCACGGGCCTGCGCCAGATGCCGGCGATCACGTGGCACGACGGCGCGCTCTACATCGCGATGCACAATCGCGATCAGCTCGACGTGTTCTGGCCGAACCTCTTCACGGCGCAGGAGAACGCCGAGCGGCCGGCCGAGCCGCTTTACCGTGCCGTGCAGGGCTCGAACTTCGGATGGCCGTACTGCTTCTACGACTTCACGAAGAAGCAGCTGCTGCTGAACCCCGAGTACGGCGGCGACGGCAAGACCGTCGGGCGCTGCACGCAGTTCACGCCGCCGGTGGCGGCGTTCCCTGCGCACTGGGCGCCGGTAGCCGTGATGTTCTACACGGGTTCGCAGTTCCCCAAGAAGTACCAGGGCGGCGCCTTCATCGCGTTCCACGGGTCGTGGAACCGAGGGCCGCAGCCGCAGGACGGCTACAACGTGACCTTCCAGCCGTTCGCGGGCGGCAAGCCGTCTGGCACCTTCGAGGTGTTCGCGGACGGGTTCGCCGGCAAGACGCCGCTGATGAACCCGGGTGAGGCCGCCTATCGCGCCGACGGCGTCGCCCAGGCGCGCGACGGGTCGCTCTACATCAGCGAGAGCCAGAAGGGACGTGTCTGGCGGGTGGTCTACACGGGCAAGTGAGGCCGGTTCGGACAGGAGGCAGGGACATGATGAAGGCCCTCCATTACCTCGCCGCCACGTGCGCAACCCTGGCACTGGCGGCCGCCGCGGCGCCACCGGTACAGGCACAGACGCCCGCGGGTTCCGCGGCCACGCCCGCCGCCCGCGGGCCGGCGCGGGTCCGGGTCGACCCGGACACCGGCCTGCCGCCCGGCATGCCAGACTTCCGTGGCATCTGGACCAACCGCTGGATCGTCAACATGGCCGATGGACGCTACGCCGAGCGAACCGTCGAGGTGCCGTTCACCGAGAAGGGGCGAGCCGTCTATCGGGAGCGCACGGAGAACTTCCAGAAGGACGATCCCAACCTGCGCTGCTGGCCGAGCGGGTTGCCGCGTGCGGCCGGCACGCCGTATCCCCTGAAGATCATGCAGACACCCGACGAGGTCGTCTTCCTCTACGAGGGCGGGCTGCACACGTACCGCATCGTGCCGACCGACGGGCGGCCGCACAAGCCCGACCCGTGGACCTGGAACGGCGATTCGGTCGGACGCTGGGACGGCGACACGCTCGTCATCGACGTGATCGGGTTCAACGACAAGAGCTGGCTCGACTCGTCCGGCTACCCGCACGGTGAGCGGCTGCACCTGGTGGAGCGGTATCGCCGCACCGATTCGCAGACGCTGCACTATCAGGTGACGATCGAGGACCCAGAGTTCTACACGCGCCCGTGGACGACGTCGTGGACGTACCGGTTCAGCCCGACCACCGAGATCATGGAGTACTGGTGCACCGAGAACGAACGGGACCGCGCGCACATGGTTGGCAAGTGAGGGCGGCGGGGCCGAGCCTGCCTGCGCCGGCGCGGGAACGGACGCGGCGTGGCGGATGGCGGCTCGGCGTGGCGATCGCCGCGGTGGTCGCCGCCGCGTGCGGGCGCTCTGAACCGCCGGCTCGACCGGCGGCCGCGCCGGCCATGCCGCACGGCATCGACGTCAGCGCGATCGACCGGTCGGTGCAGCCTGGCGACGATTTCTACATGTTTGCGACCGGGGCGTGGCTCGCGCGCACCGCGATTCCCGACGACCGGAGCACCTGGGGGCCCACCGAGGTGATGGCCGAGGAGGCCGCCAGCCGGACGCGCGAGTTGCTCGAACAGGCTGGTGCGTCGTCGCCGAAGCCGGGCACTGTGGCGCAGCAGGCCGCTGACTACTACGCGAGCTTCATGGACGAGGCCGGCATCGAGGCCAAGGGGCTGGCCCCGCTGCGTCCGCTGCTCGATCGCTATGCGGCCATCGATTCGCCGGCGGCCCTCGCGCGGGTGCTCGGCGAGGAGCTGCGTGCCGACGTCGACGCGCTGAATGCCACGGACTTCCAGACCGACCGCCTGTTCGGGCTCTGGGTGACCGCGGACCTCAACGACCCGGCCCGCAACGTGCCCTACCTGCTGCAGGGTGGCCTCGACCTGCCGGACCGCGAGTACTACGTGGCCGACAACGCCCGGATGGCCGGAGTGCGGGATCAATACCGCGCGCACGTCGAGACGATGCTGAGGCTCGGCGGCGTGCCCGACCCGGCGGCTGCCGCTGCGGCGATCGTCGCGCTCGAGACGAAGATGGCGCGCGTGCACGCGACCCGCGCTGAGTCGCTCGACGTGCGCAAGGCCGCCAACCCGTGGCCACGTGCCGAGTTCGGCCGGCGTGCCCCCGGGATCGACTGGGAGGCCTTCTTTGCCGCTGCCGGGCTCGAGCGTGCCGGGACGATCGTCGCATGGCATCCAACGGCGATTCGCGGCCTCGCCGCGCTCGTGCACAGCGAGCCCCTCGCGGCGTGGAAGCAGTGGCTGACGTTCCATGCCATCGACCGCAATGCCGCCTTCCTCTCGAAGGCCTTCGTCGACGGGCGCTTCGCGTTCCACGGCGGCGTGCTGAACGGCACGCCACAGAACGCGGACCGCTGGAAGCGCGGGATCGCGCAGACCAACGCGGCACTGCCCGAGGCGGTGGGGCAGCTGTACGTGGCGAAGTACTTTCCGCCCGAGACGAAGGCGCAGATGCAGGCGATGGTGAAGAACCTCGTCGCGGCCTTCGGCGCGCGGATCGACCGGCTGACATGGATGTCGCCCGCCACCAAGGCGCGGGCGCACGCAAAGCTGGCCACGCTGCGCGTGGGCGTCGGCTATCCGGATCGCTGGGTGGACTATTCCGCGCTCGCCATCGTCCGCGGGGACGCCCTCGGCAACCGGCTGCGCGCGGAGGCGTTCGAGTACCAGCGGCGTGTGGCGCGCATCGGGACGCCCGTCGACAAGGACGAGTGGTGGATGGCGCCGCAGACCGTCAATGCGCTGAACATCCCGCTGCAGAACGCCCTCAACTTTCCGGCCGCCATCCTGGCGCCTCCCTTCTTCGACCCGGCCGCGCCGGCCGCGGCCAACTACGGGGCGATTGGCGCCGTGATCGGCCACGAGATCACGCACAGCTTCGACGACCAGGGCGCGATGTTCGACGCCCAGGGGCGCCTGTCGAACTGGTGGACGGCCGAGGACCTGGCGCACTTCGAGCAGTCGGGCGCGCAGCTCGTGGCGCAGTACGACGCGTATGCGCCATTCCCCGACCTGCGCCTCAACGGCCGGCAGACGCTCAGCGAGAACATCGCCGATCTGGCCGGGCTGGCGATCGCCTGGGACGGCTGGCGCGCGTCGGTCACCGGGACGGCGCCCGAGCAGGCCGGCTTCAGCGGCGCCCAGCAGTTCTTCATCGCCTACGCGCAGAGCTGGCTGACGGCGTGGCGCGAGCCCGCGCTGCGGCAGGCCGTCATCGCGGACGGCCACGCGCCAGGGCAGTATCGGGCCGCCACCGTCCGGAACCTGGACGCCTGGTACGACGCGTTCGGCGTGCGTGCCGGGCAGGGGCTCTACCTGGCGCCCGCCGCTCGCATCGGCGTCTGGTGACACACGGGCCCGCGGGCCCGTCTCACGTGGCCGGCGTCATGGTTGAGGGTTGGTAGTTTCCATCCAAGGAACCATGGACCGGCGGGCGAGCCCGAAATTCCGCGCTAATATCGGCTCATGCCGAACCGTCCGTCCGGACGAGTCACCATCCGCACCGTCATGCTCGCGGGGTTCGGCCTGACGCTCGGGCTGTGGCTGTTCACCGGCTACCAGCTGGCGCAGCGGCTGACCATGGGGCAGGCAGAGCTGTCGGCCATCAGCGCGCGCTACGTGGCGGCCCAGGAATCGCTGTCGACCGTGCGCACGCAGGTCATGGGGATGTCGGTCACGGTACGGGACGCGATGCTGGCCCCAGCCGGGGATCCCGGACGCTACCGCACCGAGGTCGATCGGGCATACCGGACGATCGACACGGTGCTGAAGAACTACGTGCCCGTGCGATCGTCGTCGGAGGAGGTGCGGGAGCTGGCGCGACTCCGGGCTGAGGTCGACGCGTTCCGGACGGCCTCGACCGACGTGCTGGAGACCTCACCAGACCGGTGGCGCCTCGACGTGCCCGAGCTGGCGGAGCGCTTCGTGCCGCGCCGGCAGGCCGCGATTGCGGTGTCGGAGCACATCCAGGGGATCAACCGCGCGTCGTACATCGACTACCTGCAGGCGGCCTCCCGGGTTCAGGTGCTGCAGCAGCGGCAGGTGTGGACGGTGCTCGGCGTCGGGCTGCTGATCAGCCTCGGGATCGCATGGGTGGCCTACCGCTATGCGGTCCGTCTCGAGGGTCGACTGACCGACCAGCGTGTCCGCGAAGAGCGGATTTCGCAGGATCTGCAGCGGCTGTCGGCGCGCCTGGTCAGCGTGCAGGAGGAGGAGCGGCGGCGGATCGCCCGGGAACTGCACGACGAGGTCGGGCAGGCCTTGAGCGCGATCGGCGTCGAGCTGGCGCTGGCGCAACAACGGCTCCAACGCGCCGGCCTCGGGGACGACCTGCTGCACGGGGCGCGCACGCTCGCCGACACCGTGCTGCGAGGCGTCCGGGATCTGTCGCAGGTGCTGCACCCGTCGGCGCTCGACGACCTCGGGCTGATCGCGGCGCTGATGTCGCACACGAACGCGTTCCGGAGACGGGCCGGGCTCGCCGTGCGCATCGACGCCGACGGGGACGTCGTGCCGGCAGACCCGGAGGCCGAGCGCGCCGTCTATCGAATCGTGCAGGAAGCGTTGACCAACGTCGCGAAGCACGCCCGCGCGACGTCGGTGACCGTGCGCCTGCGGGGGCGCGCGGGCGGATTCACCGTCGAGGTGGAGGACGATGGGGTCGGGTTCGACGCGGCGGCTGCGCAACGGCCCGGAAGCCGCAAGGGGCTCGGCCTGCTCGGTATTCGCGAGCGCGCGTCGCAGTTCGGCGGCGCGCTCGTCGTGGACAGCGTGGAGGGGCGGGGCACGCGCGTCGCGGTCGACCTTCCCGTGCCGACCCGCTCGGCGATCGACCCGCCCGCAGAGGAAGCGGGGGCACCGTTGTGTGCCGCCCAGGAGGTAACGCATGGCTGACATCAAGGTGCTGCTGGCCGACGACCACGCGGTCCTGCGCCAGGGGCTCAGGAAGATTCTCGAAGACCACCCGGATATCCGCGTGATCGGCGAGGCCGCGAACGGCCGAGACGCCGTCGCCGAGATCCTGACCCTGCAGCCCGACGTCGCGGTGCTCGACATTGCGATGCCGCTGCTCAATGGCATCGAGGCGACGCGGCAGATCGTGCGCCGTGCGCCGGAGACGAAGGTGCTGATCCTGAGCATGCACAGCGATCAGGCCTACGTGACACAGGCCGTCACGGCCGGCGCGAAGGGCTATCTCCTCAAGGAGTCGGCGGGGGCCGACCTCATCGAGGCGGTGGTGGCGCTGGCGGCGGGCAAGTCGTTCTTCAGCCCGGCGGTCGCCGAGGTGATGCTCGACGACTACGTCCGCAATCTGACGCAGAAGGGCATCCTGGACCGGTACGACGCGCTGTCGGAACGGGAGCGGGAAGTGTTGCAGCTGGTCGCGGAGGGCCGCAGCACGAAGGAGATCGCCGAAATCCTCTCGATCAGCCCGGCCACTGTCGAGACGCACCGCGCGCACGTGCTGCAGAAGCTGGCGCTCAAGAACACGGCCAGCGTCGTGCTGTACGCCGCCCGCCGCGGCATCGTCTCGTAGACGTCGCCGCGCCCGCGCGGTCCCGCGGCCTGCCCTCGCCCCTCCGAGAGCATCCGCCGTTCGATCACGGGTCGCAGCCGCCGGTACCCCCGGCGCCGCGCCGCATCCGGAGGTGTCGCATGGAGTCCACACGCCGATCGCGGCCGCGTGTGTCCCGCGAGACACGGTTGCTCCTCACGACGGCGCTGGCCGCCGTCGTGGCGCTGTGGGTGCTGGCGCGCCTGCGCGTGCCGGGCCTGCCGGCGGAGACCAGCCCCGTGCAACCGATCCTGACGACCCTGGGCCCCACCGTCGGCTACGACGTCCTGGCATCACAGCTCGGCCAGGTGCGGGCACGCCTCGGCGCCGGACTGGTCGCCCTCGACCTGGCCCCCGCGGCGTCCCCGCCGCGCCGACGGGCGGCGGCCGGCATCCGGCTGCGCGACGACCTCGCCCTGACGTGGCTTCGCGCGACGGATGCGCTCGCCCCCGCCTCGGGCGCGAGCGTGATCACGCGAGACGAGGCGACCGGGCTCGCGGTCGCCCGCGTGCCGACCGAGGGGCCGGCCACCGCGACGACGCTGCGCGTGCCACGCCAGCCGCAGCGGCCGCGCTACGTGCTCGCGAGCGACGTGGCCGCGTCCGGTGTCACGCTGCGGCCGGTGTTCGTCGGGGCCCTGTCGCCCGACGACGCCCCACGCTGGGCCGCGGTCGTGTGGCGAGTGCCGCCGCGCGCCGAGCTCGACGCCGGCGACCTGATCTTCACGAGCGACGCGGAGCTGGTCGGCCTGGCGATCGCGCACGGCGACGGCGTGGCCGTGGTGCCCGGCGACGTGCTGCTGCAGGAGGGCGAGCGGCTCGCGGCGCGCGGCGCGCGGGCCTCCGGCGACCCGGGTGTGCGCGTTCAGGCGCTGACGCCCGCCCTCGCGGAGTTCACCGGGGCGGCCGCCGGCGTGGTCGTCGCCGCGGTCGGTCCCGACGGGCCGGCGCGCGATGTCCTGCGCGTGGGGGACGTCATCGAGGCAGCCGACGGCGTGCGGCTGCCGACGATCGGCCACTGGGCGCGCTGGGCGTCACAGGCGGATGCCGGCGTTCCCGCGACGCTCAGCGTGCGGCGCGGCGGCGACGTCCGTCGTGTCCGCCTGGTGCCGGGGCCGCGAGCCGCCGAACGGTCCGTTCCGCCGCCGTAGCCCGCCCTCGGACTCGGCCTGCGCACGCGTCCAGGCGTGGGCGCGGACGTCGTCCGGGTCGAACCTGGATCGATCGCGGCCGGCGCCGGGTTGCTGGCTGGAGACGTGATCACGCGGATCGGCGACCTGCCAGCCCCCGATGCCGCGCAGGTACGAGCCGGGGCGGAGCCCGCGGTCCGCGGGCGGCCGGTGCTTGTCGGCGTCCGGCGCGCCGGCGCCGATCAACTGCTGGTGCTGCACCGGTGAGTCCCGTGGCGCCGCTGCTCATCGTCGGCGTTGCGCTCGGGCCGCAGGGACTTGGCCTGCTGCCGGCGGGAGCGCTCGCCGCGATCGATCCGGCCATCCCCGTCGCGCTCGCCGTGCTCGGCACGCTGCTCGGTCTCGGCCTGCCGCGGGCGATGGGCGATCGCGGCGAGTGGGCGCGGTCGGTGGTCGGGGGGGCGGTCCCGGCCGTGTTGGTCGCCGCGGCGTTGTTCGCGCTGGCGCGGCCGTTTCCCGATACCGGCGCCGCCGTGTGGGCCCTGGCGCTCGTCGGTGGAATCGCGGCCGCGTCCTCGCTGACCTGGCCGATCGCCGCGGGGGAGGACACCGGGTCGCGCGTGCGCACGTACCTGACCGTCGAGACCGTGTGGCCCGTGGTCGCGGGTGGCCTCGCGCTGGCGTGGCTGCACCAGCCGTTCCTGACGGGTGCCCTGTGGCTGGTCGTGCAGGGTGGTGCGATCGCGCTGGTGCTGGCGCTGGCGGCGTGGCTGCTGGTGCAGGGTGCGTCGTCGCCGGTCGAGCAGCGGATCTTCGCGGTGGCCGCGGTGCTGCTGGTCGGCGGGGCCGCGGATCAGCTCGCGTCGTCGGCGCTGCTCGCCGGCCTCGTGGCGGGGCTGCTGTGGCACCGGCTCGGCGGCGAGGCGCGTGAGGGCCTCGAGCGAGACGTGCGCTATGCGCGGCATCCCCTCGTCGCCCTCGTGCTGGTCGTGGCCGGCGCGCGCGCGGAGGTCACGGCGCCGGGCGTGGCACTCGCGGCGGTGTACCTGGCGCTGCGCACCGCCGCGCGGCTCGGGGGGTGGCGGACCGCCCGCCGCGGGGGAACGCGACTCGAGCCGGGCACGGCGACACGCGTGGTGGCCCCGGGCGTGTTCGGGGTGGCGTTCGCGCTCAACGCGTACCGCGCCGTCGGTGCCGACCTGTCCGTGCCGCTCTCGGCGATCGTGTTCGGATCGGTGGCTGGCGATGTGCTGGCGCGTCTGCTGGCGCGGCGCCGCGACGGCGAGGGGGTGGAGGGGTGATGCGAGCGGCCGCGCTGCTGCTGACGATCGCCGCGGTGCTGTGGGCGCGCGCACTCGGTCCGGCGTCGGCGCCGGCCTCGGCCGGCACCGCCATGGCGCTCGGGTTCACGCTCGTCGTCGCGTGGCTCACCGGCGACGTGCTGCGTCGGTTCCAGGTACCGCGCCTGACCGGGTACCTGCTGTTCGGGGTGCTCGTCGGGCCGTATCTCGGCAACGTGATCACGGCGTCGATGGCCGGCCAGCTCCAGGTCATCACCGGCATCGCCACCACCCTCATCGCGCTCATCGCCGGCCTGACCTTGAACCTGGACCGCCTCGGATCGCGGCTGGCGCCGATTGCCACCACCACGGCCGTGACGCTGGCCGTCCCGATGGCGCTGCTGCTGGCGGTGGGCTGGCTCGCGTGGCCGTGGCTGCCGTTCGCGCCCGAGGCACAGGGACTGACGCGGCTCGCGATGGTGGCCCTGGTCGTCGTCATCGTCGTCAGCTTCTCTCCGACGATGACCGCCGCCGTGATCGCGGACACCGGAGCCCGCGGGCGCCTCAGTGACTTCGTGCTGGCGATGGTCGTGCTGGCCGACCTGATCCTGCTCGTGCTGTTCGCCGCCGCGATGCAGTTCGCACGGGCGACGATCGATCCCCTCGCATCGGCAGCGCCGATGCTCGGCCGCCTCGCCTGGGAGGTGGGCGGGGCCGCGGCGTTCGGCGCGCTGGTCGGCGCGGCCTTCGCGCTCTACATGCGCTACGTCGGGCGCGAGGTGCCACTGGTGCTGCTCGGGGTCTGCGCGCTCCTCAGCCAGGCCGGGTCGGCTCAGCAGTTCGAGCCCCTGCTCGCAGCCGTCGTGGCGGGGCTCGTGATCGAGAACCTGGCGACGCGCCACGGCGAGACCTTGAGGCAGGCCGTCCGGCAGGGCGCGCCGCCCGTGCTGGTCGTGTTCTTCGTCTCGGTGGGTGCGTCCCTGCGCTTCGACGCGGTGGCCGCCATCGGCCTGGCCGCGGTCGCGCTCTCGGCCGTGCGGCTCGGCAGCATTCGCCTCGGCGTCGCCGCCGGCCTGCGCGCGGCGAGGCTCGACGAACCGGCGAGCGGCCTGGCATGGACCGGTCTGATCTCGCAGGCGGGGATCACGCTCGGCTTCGCGTCGGTCGTCGCCGCCGAGTTCCCCTCGTGGGGCGAGCCGGTGCAGCTGCTGCTCGTCGCCTCGATCGCGATTCACGAGATGGTCGGACCAATCGTGTTCCGGCACGCGCTGGCACGCGCGGGCGACCTGGGCGCTCCGGCGGCTCGCCCCATGATCGTCGTCTCGAACCGTGAGCCGTACCTGCACCAGCAGCGGCCGGACGGTTCGATTGCGGCGACGGCCGCGACCGGCGGCGTGGCGGTGGCGCTCGACGCCCTGATGCGCGAGCGAGGCGGCGTCTGGATCGCCCACGGCGCGGGGAGCGCGGACCACCTCGTCGTCGACGCGTCCGACAAGCTGATGGTGCCGCCCGAGAAGCCGGCCTACGCGCTGCGGCGTCTCTGGCTGGAGGACCCGACCTTCTCCGCGTACTACGGCGGCTTCGCCAACGAGGGGCTCTGGCCGCTCTGCCATGCCGTGGACGTGCGGCCGAAGTTCCGCACCGACGACTGGCGGGCGTACGAGGACGTCAACGGCCGCTTCGCCCGGGCGATCGACCAGGAGCTTGGCGCGTCCGACGGACCGGTGTTCATCCAGGACTACCACCTGACGCGTGTGGCGCCGGCGCTCCGGAGCCTGCGCCCGCACGCGCGGACCGCGCTGTTCTGGCACATTCCGTGGCCGTATCCCGATCGGCTGCGCATCTGCCCGTGGCGCCGCGAGATTCTCGAGGGGCTGCTGGCCAACGACCTGATCGCGTTCCAGGTGGAACGCGATCGGCGCAACTTCCTGATGGCGGTGGAGGAGGAGCTCGACGCCGACGTCGACATGGAGGCCTCGAGCGTTCACCACGCGGGGCGAACCAGCACGGTCGTGTCGGTGCCGATCGGCGTCGACTTCGACCGGATGCAGGCGCTCGCGGCGGATCCGGGCCTGCCCGCGGAGCAGGCGAGGCTCCGGGCGCTGTTCGGACTCGGAACGCAGTACGTCGGGCTCGGCGTCGACCGGATGGACTACACGAAGGGCATCCCCGAACGCCTGTCCGCGCTCGACGCGCTGCTGCGGCAGCGACCTGACCTGCGCGGGCGCCTGACGTTCGTGCAGGTGGGCGTGCCGTCGCGCTCCTCGCTCGAGAGTTACGCGGCGGTGGAGGCCGAGATCGCGCGGCGCGTGGAGGAGATCAACGCGCGTCACGCGGTGCCCGGCGGCGCGCCAGCCGTGGTGCACTCGACCACGGCGCTCGGGGCGTTCAGCCTGGCGGCGTTGTACAGGCTGGCGGACTTCTGCATCGTCAGCTCGCTCCACGACGGCATGAACCTGGTGGCGAAGGAGTTCGTGGCGGCCCGTGACGACGAACGCGGCGTGCTGGTGCTCAGCGCGCTCGCCGGGGCGGCGCAGGAACTCGACGACGCGCTGATCATCAACCCGTACGACGTGGACGGCTTCGCCTGCGCGATCGGCGACGCGCTGGCGATGCCGCTCGACGAACAGGCACGGCGCATGCGCGCGATGCGCAAGATCGTGGCCGGCCGGAACGTCTTCAGCTGGGCGTCCGACATCCTGGAAGGCCTCGAGAGCCTGTGGACGAAGCCGCTGCTGTACTCGGTTCGCGGCTGGGAGGAGACCTCGGTGTGAACACCCGTCCCGACATCCTCGCGCCGCGGTCGGCGCACGCGCTCGCGTCCTTCGCGCAGACCCGTGTTCTCCTCGGATTCGACTTCGACGGCGTTCTCGCCCCGATCGCCCGCGCGCCGGAAGGCGCCCACGCCCGCGCCCGGACGCTCCGGCTGCTGGCGGCCGTTGCCGCCCGGTACCCCTGCATCGTCGTCTCGGGACGTGCCTTCGACGACCTCGCGCCGCGCCTGCGCGGCGTGCCCCTGCGCCTCGTGGCCGGCAACTTCGGTCACGAGATGGGCCGGTCGGGCCGGCGGCCGCCCGCGGTCGTGCGGCACTGGGTGGCCGCCCTGACCGACAGCCTCGCGGGTGAGGCGGGCGTTCGAATCGAAGACAAGCGGTACTCCGTCGCGGTGCACTACCGGCACGCGCCCGATCGCGGCCGCGCGCGGCGGCGGATTCGCCGCGCGGCGGCCGCGCTTCCCGGGGCGCGCATGCTCTCGGGCACGCTGGCGATGAGCCTGCTGCCGGCGTCGGGGCCCGACAAGGGCGTGGCGCTGCAGACGGCGTGCCGGCGATTCAGCTGCGAGCGGGCGATCTACGTCGGCGACGACGGCACCGACGAGGATGCCTTCGCGTCCGCTCCGCCGGATCGGCTGCTCGCGGTCCGCGTCGGCGGGGGTGCGAGCGCCGCGCAGTACAGACTGGCGCGCCAGCGCGACATCGACGCGCTGCTGCAACGGTTGCTGGTGCTGCGTTCGGAACCGCGGGCGGACGGCCCGGGAGGCGGGGCCTCGCGCGGCTAGGTCCAGGCGCGGAAGTGGCCGGTGCGGGCCTCGAGCAGTTCGCCGATCGTGATCGCGGCGTGCACCAGGCCCACGTGGGTGTATGCCTGCGGAAAGTTGCCCAGCAGACGGCCGGTCGCCGGCTCGATGTCCTCCGAGAAGAGTCCGACCGGGTTGGCGAAGGTCAGGAGCCGCTCGAAGACCGCGACGGCCCGGTCGAGCGCGCCCATCATCGCCAGTGCCTCCACCCACCAGAACGAGCAGATCGAGAAGGCGCTCGTCGTGTCCCCGAAGTCGTCGGGGTGTTCGTAGCGCAGCATCAGGCCGTCGCGGACGAGCAGCCGCTCGTAGGCGTGCACCGTCGACACGAAGCGCGGGTCCCTGGCGTCGATGAAGCCGAGCGTCGGCAGCAGCAGCAGGGAGGCGTCGGCGTGCTCCCCGTGCAGGGCCTGTGTGAAGTAGCCGAGACGCGGGTTGTACGCGGCGTCGAGCAGCATCGCGTGCTGGGCGCGCGCCCACTCCTCCCACCGCTCGGCCTGGACGGTCCGCCCGAAGCGGCGAGCGATGCGCGCGCCGCGGTGCGCCGCCACCCAGCAGAGCACCTTCGAGAAGGTGTACGGGCGCAGACGCTTCCGGAACTCCCACAGGCCCGTGTCGTCGAGCGGCGCGACGGCGATGGCGTCCTCGACGAGGCGCTCGACGAGCCGCAGCACGTCGGTTGGGTCGTCGAGCACGACGCGCGGGTCGTCGAGCAGCGTCTCCAGGCAGAGGACCATCTCGCCCATCAGATCGTGCTGCGTCTGCCGGTACGCCGCGTTGCCGATCCGGACGGGCCGGGTGCCGGCGAAACCGGACAGATGATCGAGCAGCTGCTCGGGCAGTTCGCGTTCGCCGCCGATCCCGTACAGCGGCTGCAGCGGCCCCTGCTCGGCGACGTCGCGCAGGAAGCCGACGAACGCCTCGCCCTCGGCCAGATGGCTGAGCCGCCGGAGCGCCTCGACCACGAACGCGGCATCACGGAGCCAGCAGAAGCGGTAGTCCCACGTGCGCTCCGTTCCAAGGGCTTCGGGGATGCTGGTCGTGGCGGCGGCGATGACCGCGCCCGTCTCGGCGTATGCGTGGAGCTTCAGGCACAGCGCCGACCGTAGCACCTCGGCGCCCGCAAACGACGGGATGCTGCACGTCTTCGCCTAGGCCCTCCAGCCGGCAATCGTCTGATCCAGGGCCTGCTGCACCGACGCCGGCGTGTCGACGCGATCGCCGTTGGCGGTGCCCAGCAGGAGGTACCGCGGCTGGTCGAGCCTGATCTCCAGTCCGTTCTTCAGGTACGGGGCCGGCACGTTGCTCCGGAGGTAGACGGGACACGGGCCGCCGCGGACGTCGAGCCCGTGTGGCACCTCGACGACGTCGGGGGCCGCCCGCGCGTAGTCGGGCCGTGGGTCGAAGTGGACGCGGACGCGGGGGTGGCCGTCGCGCGCGACGAGCAGACGGTGAATCTCCGGCGGCGCGTCGACTCCCAGCCCAGCGGGGATGCGCGGCGCGTAGTCGTATATGTCGAAGGTGCCGTCGGCGGCCGTCACGTGTGTCTGCAGGACGTTCGTGTTGGGCACGTACTGCATGGCCGTGGTGTACGGGCCCGTGGGCACGAAGCCGAACGAACCGCCGATGTCGGCATCGAGCAGCCGCCCGAAGATGGACGGGCTGTCGAATCGCGGCAGGCACAGCCATTCGACGTGGGTGCCCGGCGAAACGAGCGCCAGAACCCGGCCGTTGCCGATCACGCCGTGCACGAGGGGCGGAGCCGTGGCGGCCATGCGTGGATGACCGCATCGTAACGGGGGCGACCTCGCCGCCTCAAGCGCGAGCGTCGAGGGGCCCGCCGTCAGACGGCCTTGCGCTCGGGGGCGTCGTCGCGCTCTGGCGGCCGGCGGCGCCACGTGGCGGACGTCGGCGTGGCCGGCGGGTTCGCCGGCCTGTCGCGCTCGCGCCGCCAGTGGGCCCGTGGCCGTCCTGGCGTGTCCCAGTTGACGGTCGGAAAGCCCTCGGCCGGCAGGGCGAACAGGTAGCCTTGCATCAGGTCGCAGCCGAGACCGACCAGCGTGTCGCGTTCGGCGACGGTTTCGACGCCCTCGGCGACGGTCAGGTAGCCGAGGTCACGGCACATCGCGGTCAGCGTGGCGACGAGCTTCTGCTTGGTCGGTTCCTCGTCGATGCCCCGGATCAGCGACATGTCGATCTTGACCACGTCCGGCTGCAGCGTGGCGAGCGATGCAAAGCCCGCGTGGCCGGCGCCGAGGTCGTCGACGGCGAGGCCGAAGCCGAGCTTGCGCAGGGCCGACAGGTGCGTGTGGACCGCGTCGGCGGTCTCGAGTGACGCGTGCTCGGTGACCTCCAGCACGATCCGGCGGGCGACGGCGCTCAGCGGCGAGCCAGCCGCGAGGAGGTCTTCGTCGTCGAGGTCGCCCGGGTGGATGTTGACGAACACCGGAATCGGCGAGGGGTGCGACGCGAGCGTCCGGGCCACGCGTTCCCGGACCGCCCGCCCGATCTCAGGCACCCGGCCGAGCGTCGTCGCCGCCGCGAAGAGTTCGTGGGGGGAGCGCAGCAGCCGCTCCTTGGTGCGCAGCAGAGCCTCGTAGGCGAAGACGCTCCGGTCGGACCAGCGGATGATCGGCTGATACACCATGTGCAGAGTTGCCATGGCCCGCGTGAAGCGCGCGTCGAGTTCCGCGCGCGTTTGCTCGTCCCGCTGTGCCTGCTCGTAGTGGGCGAGGGCACGGCGCTTGGCCGAGGCCAGGTGGTGCAGCGCGACGGCGTTGGCGGTGACCGAGACGAGCGTCGCCGCCGCCATCGGTTTGGTCAGGTACCGCAGGGCTCCGTACTCGACGGCCTGCACCGCCGAGCCCATGTCGCCGTAGCCGGTCATCAGCACGACCTGTACGTCGGGATCCTGCTCGTGCACGTGGCGCAGGACGTCGATTCCGCTCATCGACGTCATGGCCAGGTCCGTGATGACCACATCGAAGGCGTGCCGCTCGAGTGCGCCCGGCACGTCGAGCGGGTTGTCGAGGGCCGTCACGGTGAAGCCGGCCTGGCGCAGCAGGCGCGCGCACACTTCGAGCACGATCGGTTCATCGTCGACGAGCAGCACGCGGCCGACTGTGGCCATGGCCGCCTGGGGGAACCGCACTTCAGACATTCAGGTCCTCGCATCCGGGCTGGCCGTCGCCGCCGGCGGCGGGCTCGCTTGAGGCGTTCACCCCTGGGCGTGCGGCCAGTTC
>CAWULT010000050.1:0-30002 GCA_963923455.1 uncultured bacterium | reverse complement strand
GTATAAGAGACAGGTCCGGATCGCCGATCACGATCCGCATCGAGGGACCGGCCTACGTCACGGTCGAGCGCTGACGCGCGTAGAATGGCTCGCTGGGAGGACCGAATGTTCCAGCACACCCGCGTCCGCGTCGTCACGCTCTGCCTGCTCCTGCTCTCCCTGCCCCTGGCGGCGCAGGTCCAGAAGAAGGAGCTCCCCGGCATCCGCAACTACTCGCGCGTGGACGCCAGCGTCGGCTGCGGTGGCGCGACCGACCCGGCGGCGATGAAGGCGCTGAAGGCCGAAGGCTACGCCTCCGTGATCAACCTGCGGCTCGCCAACGAGCCCGGCGCCGACGTCGACGCGGGCCGCGCCGCCGCGCAGGCTGCGGGCCTGAAGTACATCCACCTGCCGTTCAACGCGGCCGCCCCCGACGACGCGGTCGTCGAGAAGTTCCTGGCGACCGTCGCCGACAAGCAGAACCAGCCGGTCTACGTCCACTGCGGCTCGGCGAACCGCGTGGGCGGCGTCTGGATGATCAAGCGGGTGCTGCAGGACGGCTGGCCCGTGGCGCAGGCGCAGACCGAGGCCACGGCCATCGGCCTGACGAGCCCGCAGCTCATCGAGTTCGCGAACAGGTACATCACGGCCCACAAGCGCTGACGAGGGCCAGAACGCACGACGGGGGTGACGGCCCGCACCGCCACCCCCGTGAGGTTCCTCGCTCGCGCTCCGGGTGCCCCACGGGCGCCTCGCCCACACCGCGGCGGTCCCGCGCCGGGCTTCCGTCAGAACAGTTCGTACCAGCGCCGCGACCGGTCGGTCACGCGCCGCTGCACCTCGACCGCCTGCGACGCCACGGCCTGCGCGTGCTGCTCGGTGGCCTTGACGCTCAGCATCGCCGAGTGCAGGTCCTCCTGCACGCGCTCGATCTGCTTGTCGCTCAACTGACGGCCGGCAACGACCAGCCACAGCTGCCGCACCACGCGCTCGCGTCCCGCGTCGTCGACGTCGAGCCCCTTCAGGCCGGCCGCGACGCGGTTGACCAGTTCCCGGACCGCCGGCACCGAGTCCGGCTTCTTGGCCACGTCCACGAAGACCAGAAGGTCGTCCGCCATGTCGTTCGGGGCATCCGCGTCCCCGCCGAGCAGGTTCCGGAGGTCCGCCGACAGGTCGCGGAGGCGGTTGGGCACGTCGCCCTCGGAGGGCGGCATCGGGCCGTCCGCCATCCGGCAGCCGCCCAGGCAGAGCGCGCCGGCCAGCGCCAGCGCGAGCGCGATTCGAGAGGTCATGACCGCTCAGCGTGCCCGAGACGCCGTGATTCTGTCAAACGGCGCACGACCCGGGCCGAGGAGCCCTTGCGCCGGACCCCGCGTTTCGGGTACGCTGAAGGCCTCATGGGTTCGGTTCTCCATCACGCGCGGCACCATCATCGCGGCCATATGTGCCGGCTGGCGGGACTGCGTGCGCAGGAGGACTAGACCCCTGAGGTGAAGCGCTCGAGATGGACGCAGGCCCCGCCGGCAGTAGTGGCGGGGTTTTTTGTTGTACGGCGACGGACCGGCCGGAGCGGCGGTCCCCGGACTGAATCATGGATTTCACGAAACTCGACGGACTGATTCCCGCGGTGGTCCAGGACCACAAGAACGGCGACGTGCTGATGGTGGGCTTCATGAACCAGGAGGCCTGGGACATCACGAAGCGCACCGGCTACGTGACCTTCTTCAGCCGCACGCGCAACACGCTCTGGACCAAGGGCGAGACGTCCGGCAACCGGATGGCCGTCCGCGACATCTTCATCGACTGCGACAACGACACGGTGCTGGTGAAGGCCGAACTGCTCGGCGACGGCGTGGCGTGCCACACGGGCGCGCGCACCTGCTTCTTCACCCGCGCAGAGGGGATCACGATTCCATGAAGCTCAGGCTGGGGCTGCCGAAGGGCTCGCTGCAGGACGCGACGATCCAGTTGTTCGCGCGCGCGGGCTTCAACATCTACGTCAACTCGCGCTCGTACTTCCCGTCGATCGACGACCCCGAGATCGAGTGCATGCTGATCCGGGCGCAGGAGATGGCGCGCTACGTCTGCGAGGGCGTGCTCGACGCGGGCATCACCGGCCTCGACTGCGTGGCGGAACACCGCTACGGCCGCGAAGCGCACACCTGCGTCTCGTCGATCGCCGACCTCGTGTATTCCAAGCAGAGCTTCGGCAAGGTGAAGTGGGTGCTGGCCGCACCCGAGGACTCCCCGTTCAAGGCGCCCGAGGATCTGGCCGGCGCGGTCATCGCCACCGAGTTCGTGCACCTGACGAAGCACTACTTCGACCAGCGCGGGATCAAGGTGAAGCGGGTCGAGTTCTCCTGGGGCGCCACCGAGGTGAAGCCACCGACGCTGGCCGACGCGATCGTGGAGGTCACGGAGACCGGTTCGTCGCTGCGCGCCAACCGGCTGCGGGTGCTCGACACGGTGATGGAGTCGAACACGCAGCTGATTGCGAACGGAACCGCGCTGGCCGACCCGTGGAAGCAGACGAAGATCGACAACCTGTCGCTGCTGCTGAAGGCGGCCATCGAGGCGCAGGGTCGCGTGGGCATCATGCTGAACGTGAAGCGCTCGGACCTGCCGAAGGTGCTGTCGCTGCTGCCGGCCCTGCAGCGGCCCACGATTTCGGCGCTCAGCGACGAGGAGTGGGTGGCGGTGAACACGATCATCGAGGAGCGCACCGTGCGGGACCTCATCCCGCGGGTCAAGGCGGCCGGCGGCCACGGCATCGTCGAGTATCCGCTCAACAAGATCGTCGTCTAGGCCCATGCTGCGCATCGTCGAGTCGAAGAACCGCCGCGCCGTCGCGAGCCTGCTGGCGCCGGAACGGGTCCGCGACGCCGCCACCGCCCGGCGCGTCGCGAAGATCGTGGCCGACGTCCGGCGGGACGGCGACCGGGCGCTGCTGCGTTACGCCCGGGCGCTCGACCGGCTCGACGGCCCCGTCGAAATCGGCACGGACGAGATGCGCCGCGCCGCGGCCACGGTGCCGCGCCAGGTGCGGGCCGCCATCCGGACCGCGGCCCGGAACATCCGCGCCGTCGCCCGCCGGCAGGTACCGCGCGGCTGGCGTGTCACCGTCGCCCGCGGCATCACGGTCGAGCAGCGGGTCACGCCGCTCGACCGCGTCGGCTGCTACGTGCCCGGCGGCCGCTATCCCCTGCCGTCGTCGCTGCTGATGACGGCCATCCCGGCCGCGGCAGCCGGTGTCGGCGACGTCGTCGCCGTCTGCCCGAGGCCGGAGCCCGTGGTGCTGGCCGCGGCGCTCGAGGCCGGCGTCTCGCGCCTGTTCCGCCTGGGCGGCGCGCACGCGGTGGCGGCGCTCGCCTACGGCACCGAGTCGGTGCCGCGCGTCGACAAGATCGTCGGCCCCGGCAACCGGTACGTCGCCGCGGCCAAGGAGCTCGTGTCGGCCGACTGCGGCATCGACTTCTTCGCCGGCCCGTCCGAGATCGTCGTCGTGGCCGCGAAGGGCCGGGCATCGTGGCTCGCCGCCGACCTCATCGCGCAGGCCGAGCACGACCCCGACGCGCGGGCCGTGCTGATCACGCCCAACGGCGCGCTCGCCGCGCGGGTGGCCGCCGAAGTGGCCCGCCAGATGCCGGGCGAGGGTCCGGCGCGGGCGGCGCTCGCCGCGCACGGCGGCATCATCGTCACCGCGTCGATGGACGAGGCGATTGCGCTGGCCAACGAGTCCGCCGCCGAGCATCTGGTGGTCGACGACGACCGGGCGGCCTCCCGCGTGCGCTGCGCCGGGTCGCTCTTCGTCGGGGCCTGGTCCGCGCAGGTCGCAGGCGACTACGCCATCGGATCGAACCACGTCCTGCCGACGGCGGGCGCCGCGCGCGTCCGCGGCGGGCTGTCGGCCGCCGACTTCGTGCGCCAGATCACGGTGCAGCGGCTGACCGAGCGCGGCCTGGCCGCCATCGGCCCCACCGTGGTCACGCTGGCCGAGGCCGAGGGGCTCGGCGCGCACGCCGCCTCGGTGGCGCTGCGGCTCCGCCAGGCCTCGCCGGCGGGGCGCGCGCGCGGCAGGGCACGCCAGTGACGCGGATCCAGGGCTATCCGGACCCGGGCAAGGGCCTGCGGCTGCACCTGAACGAGAACACCGGCGGGTGCTCGCCGCGCGTGCTCGAGGCCATCCGCCGCCTCGACGCGACCGACGTGTCGGCCTATCCCGCCTACACGGACCTGGTGCTCGACTGCGCGCGACACTTCGGCGTGGATCCGGAGTGGGTGCTGCTGACCAACGGGCTGGACGAAGGCCTGTTGATGACCACGGTGGCGCACATCGCGCGGGCGCGCCGGTTCGACGCCGAGACGATCGTGCCGCTGCCGGCGTTCGATCCCTATCCCAACGCCACGACCGCCGTGGGCGCGACCGTCGTGCGGGTGCCGCCGGGGCCCGACTTCGCGTTTCCGGCCGAAGCCGTGCTGCGCGCCCTCACGCCCCGCACGCGGATCATCTTCCTGAACACGCCGAACAACCCCACCGGGCAGCTGATCGCGCGGGCGGATCTCGTCCGCATCGCCCGGGCGGCACCCGATGCCGTGGTGCTCGTCGACGAGGCGTACATCGAGTTCGGCGGCGAGTCGTTCCTGCCGGTGCTGGCCGGCCACCCCAACGTGCTCGTCGGACGCACGTTCTCCAAGGCCTACGGCCTCGCCGGCATGCGGGTCGGCGTGCTGATCGGCCAGGCCGGCGTGCTCGACCCCATCCGGGCCGTCACGCTGCCGTTCAACATCAACGCCGTCGCGATGGCCGCGACGCGCGCGGCCCTGGCCGACACGGCGTTCCTGCCGCGCTACGCGGCGCAGGTGGCCGAGTCGCGTGAGCGGCTCTACGCGGCGTGCCGGCGGCTCGGCCTGCGGTACTGGCCGAGCGCCGCCAACTTCGTGCTGGTGCACGTCGGCGACGACGTGCCACGGTTCGTTCAGGCGATGGCCGCACGAGGGGTGCACGTCCGAGACCGCTCGAAGGATCCGGTCACGGCCGGCTGCATCCGGGTGACCGCCGGCGTGCTGGAGCACACCGACGCCGCAATCCAGGCGCTCGACGCCGCCGTTTCGGAAAGGCAGCAGCAATCATGACCACGACGACGCGGCGGCCCGCCAGGGCCACCGCCCGGGCGGCGGACTTCGACCGTCAGACCGCCGAAACCCAGATCCGCGGCCGGCTGACGATCGACGGCGAGGGCCGGTACCAGGTGTCGACCGGCATCCGGTTCTTCGACCACATGCTGGAGCTGTTCACGCGGCACGGCGGCTTCGACCTCGCGCTGACGGCCACGGGCGACCTCGACGTGGACCAGCACCACACGGTCGAGGACGTCGGGATCGTGCTGGGTGAGGCGGTGCTGAAGGCGCTCGGCGACCGCAAGGGCATCAACCGCGCCGGCTATTTCGTGATGCCGATGGACGAGACGCTCGCCGTGGTCGCCATCGACCTCGGCGGCCGCCCGCACGCGGCGGTCGACCTGAAGGTGAAGGTCCGGATGGTCGGCGACCTGCAGAGCGAACTGGTCCACGACTTCTTCGACGGCTTCGCGATGGGCGCGCGCGCCAACGTGCACGCGAAGGTCCTGTACGGCCGCTCGAGCCACCACCACGTCGAGGCCGTGTTCAAGGCGTTCGCGCGGGCGCTCCGCGTGGCCTGCGCCAGGGACGCGCGGCTCGCGAAGATGCTGCCCAGCACCAAGGGGCTGTTGTGAGGACGGCGCTGTGAGGGCACGGCCGTGATCGCGCTCGTCGACTACGGCGCCGGCAACCTGACGTCGGTCAAGAAGGCCCTGACCACGCTCGGCGCGCGGTTCCACGTCCCGCAGGCTCCGGTCGAGTGCGCGGGCGTGGCCGGACTGATCGTGCCCGGCGTCGGCCACTTCAGCGCGACGGCCCGGCTCGACGCCGCGTGGCGTGACGCGATCCTGGCCGAGGTCCGGCGGGGCACGCCTCTGCTCGGCATCTGCGTGGGCATGCAGTGGCTGTTCGAGGGCAGCGACGAGGCGCCGGGGGTGCCCGGCCTCGGCCTCCTCGACGGCCGGATCCTGCGGCTCGACGGCGACGCCGTCGAGCGGCTGAAGGTGCCGCACGTGGGCTGGAACGCGCTCGACTTCCGGCGGCCGGCCCGCATCCTCGACGGCCTGGCCTCGGGCGTGCAGGTGTACTTCACCCACTCCTATGCGGCGCCGGTGACGCCAGCGTGCGCCGCGGCGACGACCCACGCCAACACGTTCGCGTCGGTCGTCGAGCACGACAACGTGTTCGGCGTACAGTTCCACCCGGAGAAGTCGAGCGACGCCGGGTTGCGGATCCTCAGGAACTACCTGACGATCGTGAGCGACCGCGCATGCTGACCAAACGGATCATCGCCTGCCTCGACGTGCGCGACGGGCAGGTCGTCAAGGGCGTCCAGTTCCAGGACCTGCGGCACGCCGGGGATCCGGGAGCGCTCGCGCGGCGCTACAACGTCGAGGGCATCGACGAAGTGGTCATCCTCGACATCACGGCGACGCTCGAAAAGCGCCAGGCGATGGCCCGGACGATCGCCGCCGTCGCCAGGGAGATCTTCCTGCCGCTGACGGTCGGCGGCGGCATCCGGTCGGACGAGGACGCCGACGCGGCCGTCGAGGCCGGCGCGGACAAGGTCAGCCTGAACACCGCCGCGCTGAAGGAGCCCGCGCTCATCACCCGCCTCGCGCAGCGCTATGGCAGCCAAGCAGTGATCGTGGCGATCGACGCGAGGCGCCGCGACGACCACTTCGCAGTGTTCGTGCGCAGCGGCACGGCCGACGCGGCCCGCGACGCGGTCGAGTGGGCGCGCGAGGCCGAGGCGCGCGGCGCCGGCGAGATCCTCCTCACGTCGATGGATCGCGACGGCACGCGCTCGGGCTTCGACTGCGAGATGACCGCCGCCGTGGCGGATGCCGTCAACATCCCGGTGATCGCCTCGGGCGGCGCGGGCACGTTCGATCACTTCACCGACGTCTTCACCCGCGGGCACGCCGACGCGGCGCTGGCGGCGTCGATCTTCCACTACGCCGAGTCGAGCGTGCGCGATCTGAAGCTGCACCTCCGGGCGCATGGCATCCCGATGCGCCTCTGACCCATGCTGATTCCATCGATCGATCTGCAGAACGGCCACGTCGTCCAGCTGGTGCAGGGCGAGAAGCTCGCCATCACCGCCCCCGACGCCGAGCCCTGGATCCAGAAGTTCTCGCCGTTCCCGCGCGTCCAGCTCATCGACCTCGACGCGGCGATGGGCCGTGGCGACAACGCCGGCATCGCCGCGGCGATCTGCAGACGGCTCCCGTGCCGCGTCGGCGGCGGCATCCGCAGCGTCGAGCGCGCGAAGGCCGTGCTCGACTCCGGGGCGCACGCGGTCATCGCCAGTTCGGCCCTCTTCCGCGACGGCGCGGTGGACCTCGCGTTCGCCGAGGCGCTGGCCGGCGCCGTCGGGCCCGAGCGGGTGATCGCGGCCGTCGACAGCAAGGGCGGCCAGGTGGTGATCCACGGCTGGAAGACGGCGCTCCCGATCACGGCGGTCGAGGCGGTGCGCTCGCTGGAGCCCTACTGCGGCGAGTTCCTCTATACACACGTCGACACCGAGGGCATGATGCAGGGGACGAACATGTCCGCCATCCTGGCCGTTCGCGGCGCGACCCGGAACCGCGTGACCGCGGCCGGCGGCATCACCTCCTGGTCCGAAATCGACGCGCTCGACGCGGCCGGCGTCGACGCCGTCGTCGGGATGGCGATCTACACGGGACAGCTGCCGCTCGAGCATCCCTGACGTGGCCGATCGCGACTTGGCGGGAGGAGGCCTGGTGCGAGGCCTGGCGCCGCCGGCGGCAGCACGCCGGGAGTCCGCGCCGGGCTTTTCGATCTTCTCGGCGGAAGGCGACGCGCTGACGTCCTCGCAGGCGGCGCTCGACTCCCGCCTGCGCACGATCCTCGACGCCGAGGCGACCTGCCTGAAGGTCCTGTCGGCCGACGGCCGGCTCCTCGACATCAACCCCGCCGGCGCCGCCCTGCTCGACGCCGAGGCACCGGACGCCGTGATCGGCGAGCACGCGGCGCGGTTCCTGGCGCCCGAGTACGGCGAGAGGTTCGCGGCGGCCCACGCGCGTGTCCTCGCGGGCGAGTCGCTGGCGTTCGAGTTCGAGATCGTCGGGCTGCGAGGCACCCGGCGGTGGGTGGAGTCGCGCGGGGTGCCGTTCGACTGGGGCGTGGACCGCGTCCGCACGGGCCTCTACGTCACGCGCGACGTCACCGCGCGCCGGACGGTCGAGGTGGACCTGCGCGCCTCGGAGGCGCGCTACCGCCACCTCGTCGAGCACGCGCGCGACATCATCTACCGCACGGACGCCGTGGGCCGCTTCACGTTCTGCAACCCCGCGGTCGAGGCCGTCCTCGGCTACGCGCCGCCGGAGCTCGTCGGCCGCAGTTACCTGGAGCTGATCCACCCCGACCACCGCCACGCCACCGAGGCGTTCTACGTCGACCAGGTCACACGCAGGATTCCGACCACGTACTACGAGTTCCCGGCGATCAGCCGCACCGGCTACGAGGTGTGGTTCGGCCAGCAGGTACAGCTGCTGCAGACCGAGGGCCGCGTCGACGGCGTGCAGGCCATCTGCCGCGACATCTCGGCCCGGCGGCGGGCCGACGAGGAACGCCGGCGGCTCGAAGCCAAGGCGCTGCATACGCAGAAGCTCGAGAGCCTCGGCGTGATGGCCGGCGGCATCGCGCACGACTTCAACAACCTGCTCACGGTGATGGTCGGCAATGCGTCGCTGACCGCGCGCCTGCTGCCCGAGGACTCCGAGGCGCAGCCGCTGCTCGTCGAGATCGACAAGGCGGGCCGCCGGGCCGCCGACCTCGCGCAGCGGATGCTCGACTACGCGGGCAAGACGCGCACGGTGTTCGAGACGCTGCGCCTCGACGAGGTCATCCGCGATCTGGCGCGCCTGCTGACGCCAACCGTGTCGCGCAAGGCCGACATCGTGCTCGAGCTCGACCCGGCGCCCCTCGCGGGCGACCGTACGCAGCTGCGACAGGTCGTGATGAACCTGATCTCGAACGCGTCGGACGCGCTCGGCAGCCTGTCCGGCACCATCACGGTCCGCACGGGCGTGCGGACGATGGACGCGACCGCGCTGGCCACGCCCTACCTGCCCGGCGAGCTGCCCGGCGGCACGTACGTCTTCCTGGAAGTGCAGGACACCGGCTGCGGCATGAGCCCGGAGATGCTGGTGCGGATCTTCGATCCGTTCTTCACCACCAAGTTCACGGGCCGAGGCCTCGGCCTCGCGGCCGTGCTCGGGATCGTCCGCACGCACCGGGGGTCGGTGACCGCCTCGAGCGAACTGGGACGCGGCTCGCTGTTCCGCGTCTTCCTGCCCGCGGCGCCCGCCGCGCACGACGGCGACCGCTCCGACTGGACGACGTGGAGGGGCACGGGCCTGCTGCTGCTGGTCGAGGACGACGACACGCTGCGCCTGTTCGCCCGCCGCGTGCTGGAGCACGCCGGCTTCGAGGTGCTCGAGGCCAGCGACGGCCAGAAGGCCCTTGCCCTGTTCGAGCGGCACCGCCACGAGCTTCGGGGCGCCGTCGTCGACCTGACGATGCCGCGGCTCAACGGGTTCGAGGTGCTGGCACAGATACGCGCCGCGTCGATCGTCCCGGTGCTGCTGATGAGCGGCTACTCGGAGACCCCGTCGGCCAGCCGGGCCGCCGAGCTCGGCGCGAACGGGTTCCTGCACAAGCCCTTCCGGCCGGCCGACCTGCTCGGCAAGGTGCTGGCGATGCTGCCGGAGGCCTGATGACGGCCGAGAGCCGATGGCGGCAGCGCCCCGACGCCGACGTCGTCGACGCCGGCCGCCGCCTGCACGAGTACACCGACGAAGGCCAGGCGATCGTCGTCGCGGAACTCCGCCGGCGCGGACTGCCGGTGCCCGAGGGCCCCGCCGCCGAACTGCCGCCGCCCGTTCCGCGGACCGGCTGCGCGGCCTGCGGCCACGACACCGGGCCCGACGACCGGTACTGCGCCAGCTGCGGCGAGCCGCTGGCGGGGACCCCTCCTGCGCGGCCACGTGGCACGGCTCCCCGGGGGCCCCTGGTGGGCCGCACGCACGTGGCCCTGATGATCGCGCTGACGATCGTGACCGGTGGCCTGTACTACCCGTACTGGTTCCTCTCGCGCCGGCCGCTGCTGAACCTGCTGCGGTCGGACGAGAAGGTCGGCGTGCTGCCGTTCGCCGTCGCGATTGCGCTGCTGGCGATGAACGCGGCCATGACGATCATGGCGGTCGACGCCACGTCCGGCTCCGTGCCGGCCGAGCCGGCGGCGGCCTCGCCGCTGCAGGCCGTGCTCGAGCTGGCGTTCGGCGTCACGATGCTCGTCCAGTCGTTCAAGGTGCGGCGCATGCTCGAGTCGCACCTCGGCCGGCTGCCGCGCCCGGGCGAGCCGCGGACGCCGGACGACACATGGACGGCCTCGCTGTCGTCGCTCGCCGTCTTCTTCTTCGGCATCTTCTACCTGCAGCACGTCGTCAACACGCGCCTGCCGGACGAGCGCGTCGAGGTCGTCGCCGACTGACGGCAGGTTGCGCCGTCACGCCCCGTCTGTTACGTTGTCTGGCGTAACCGTTACGCCAACAGACGTAATTACGTGGTCAATCCCTTCGTCTACGGCGAGGTCGTTCCGGGCGAGGCCTTCGTCGGCCGGGAGGTCGAACTCGACCGGCTGATCGGGGACCTCACCGCCGGCCAGAAGGTCTTCCTGATCTCGCCGCGCCGGTACGGCAAGTCGTCCCTGGTCCGGCAGGCCCTGACCGCGCTCGGCCGCCGCGGCACCCTGACCGTCGAGGTCACGGTCAGCAGCTACAGCTCGTACCTGGCGTTCCTCGAGGGCTACGCGCGGGCGATCGCCGCGATCGAAACGCGGTGGGAGCGCACGAGGAGCTGGCTGAGCGGCGCCATCCGGTCCACGCAGGCCGAGATCCGCTACGAGCCGGGCGCGGGCGCCGGCCGCTTCTCGGTGGGCTTCCCGCTCGTGCGGACCGAGCGCGACGTCAACAAGCTCGCCAACGAGATCTTCGCGCTGCCGGGCGTGCTCGCCGCCGAGCGGAAGCGCCCCGTGGTGGTCGCGCTCGACGAGTTCCAGGCGGTCGACGGCTTCGACGGCGGCAGCGTCGAGCATGCGCTGCGGGCCGCCGCACAGCATCAGCGCCAGGTGGGCTACGTCTTCGCGGGTTCGGAGCCGAGCCTGATGGAGAAGATGATCGGGCCGCGGCGCCCCTTCTACAAGGCGGGGCCCGTCATGCGGCTCGAGAAGATCCCGGCGGACGTCTTCGCCGCCTTCATCGAGCGGCGCTTCACGAAGAGCGGCATCAGGCCAGAGCCCGGCATCGGCGCCGCCATCGTCGACCTGGCTGGCAACCTGCCCTACGACGTCCAGCGCCTGGCGCACGAGACGTGGGACGACGTCCGCGGCGTCGGCGGCCGGCGCGCGACGTTCGACCAGCTCCACGCCACGCTGGCCCGCCTGCTCTCGGAGCAGGAGATCGTCTTCGAGGCGATCTGGCAGCGGCTGACGCTGCCGCAGCGGGCGGCGCTGCGCGCCGCGGTGCTGCAGGATGGCCGCGAGCTGCTGTCGGCCGACACGCGGGCCCGGCACCGGCTGGGCGTCCCGTCCACGGTGCAGACGTCGCTCAGCGCCCTCGTCCGGCAGGACCTCCTGCTCAAGGAGGGCGCCCGCTACGTGGTCGTGGACTCCCTGCTGCGCGAATGGGTGGCGCGGAAGACGTTCTGAGATGACGCAACCCGCGCTGCTCTCCCGCATCGGCCTCGGCACGCGCGAGCTGCGCGCCTGGGCCATGTACGACTGGGCCAACTCGGCCTTCTGGACCACGGTGGTCGTGGCCGTGTTCCCGCCCTTCTTCGGCGAGTACGCCGCGCACGGGCTGGCCGCCGTCGACGCCACGGAGCGCTTCGCGTGGGGCACGACGATCGCGGTGACGATCGTCGCGCTGCTGGCGCCGGTCCTCGGCGCCGTCGCCGACCACCGGCCCCTCAAGAAGACGCTGCTCGGCGCCTGCGTCGCCGTCGGCGTCGTGGCGACGCTGCTGATGGCGACGATCGGCCAGGGGCAGTGGCGCTACGCGCTGTTCCTCTTCATGGTCGCCAACGTCGGCGTCGCGGCGAGCCTGGTCTTCTACGACTCGCTGCTGCCGCACATCGCCCCGCCGGGCGAGGTCGACCGCGTGTCGACGGCGGGCTTCGCCGTCGGGTTCATCGGCGGCGGCGTCCTGCTGCTGGTCAACCTCGCCTGGATCCTGAGCCCCGCCACCTTCGGCCTGTCGGGCACGGTGGCGGCCATCAAGCTGTCGCTCGCCAGCGTGGGTGTGTGGTGGCTGCTGTTCTCGATCCCGCTGTTCCGGCACGTCCCCGAGCCACGCATCCGCCTGGGCGCCCTCGACGGACACGGCGGGCCGGCCTGGCGCGCCCCGTTCGCGGCCGCCTGGCACACGTTCGGGGAGCTGCGCCGTAATCGGAACGCGCTATTGATGCTCGTGGCGTTCCTCCTGTACAACGACGGCATCCAGACCATCATCCGGATGTCGTCGATCTACGGGGCGGAGATCGGAATCGACCGCAACGCACAGATCGCCGCGTTCGTGATCGTGCAGTTCGTGGGCGTTCCCTGCTCCTTCCTGTTCGGCGCCGCCGCGTCCCGGGTGGGCGCGAAGCCCGCACTGTTCGTCTCGCTGGCGGTCTACACCGGCATCAGCGTGCTCGGGTACTTCATGACGTCCACGTGGCAGTTCTTCGCGCTCGCGTTCCTCGTCGGCACGGTGCAGGGGGGCAGCCAGGCGCTCAGCCGCTCGCTCTTCGCGCGGATGATCCCGCGCGACAAGTCCTCAGAGTACTTCGGCTTCTTCGCGGTGTTCGAGAAGTTCGCCGGCATCGCCGGCCCGGCCGTCTTCGCGCTCTCGGTGGGCCTGTTCCACTCGAGCCGGGCCGCGGTCCTGTCGGTGATCCTGTTCTTCGTCACCGGCGCGCTCGTGCTGAGCCGTGTCGACGTCGAGGCCGGCGAGGCCGCGGCCGGCGACGCCAGCCGGGCGGTGGCGCGATGACGGGCGTCCGCTTCCACCACCCCATCGGCTTCGTGCTCGGCGTGATGCTGCTCACCGGCGGCGTGCTGGCGCACCTGCCCGAGTTCCTGTCGATGCAGGGCATGGGCTACCAGATGGCCGGCATGCCGATGTCGCCGCTGATGCTGTGGGGCATGGCGGCGATCGTGGCCGGCCTGGCGCTGGCCACCTGGGGCCTGCTGCCGCCGCTCGCCGTCCTTCGCGCGCCCCGGACCAGTTCGGCGACGCGCTACTACACGCGCGCGATGGACGGGGCGCGCGTGACCGGCGCCCACTGGTGGCTGCTGTTCGTGCTGGGCGTCGCGCTCGTGATCGACGTGATGAAGCCGGCCACGCTCGGCTTCATCCTGCCCGGCGTCCGCGCGGAGTACGGCATTTCGACCGCCAGCGCGGCGATGCTGCCGCTGGTGGCGCTGACCGGGACGACGATCGGGTCGCTGCTCTGGGGCGTCCTCGCGGACCGTGTCGGGCGCCGGGCGTCGATTCTGCTGGCAGCGATGTTCTTCCTGGGCACGTCGATCTGCGGGTTCATGCCGTCGTTCGCGTGGAACCTGTTCATGTGCTTCCTGATGGGCCTGTCGGCGGGCGGCATGCTGCCGATCGTCTACGCGCTGATGGCCGAGACGGTGCCCGCCCGCGTCCGCGGGTGGCTGGTGATCCTGCACGGCGGCCTCGGGACGGCGTGCGGGTACCTGGTGGCGAGCGGGCTCGCCACGGTGTTCGAGCCCCTCTACGGCTGGCGGATTCTCTGGTTCTTCGGGCTGCCGACGGGCCTCGTGATCGTCGTGCTGAACCGCTGGATCCCCGAGTCGCCCCGCTTCCTGCTCGAGCACGGCCAGGAGGAGGCCGCCCGGGACGTGATGCACCGGTTCGGCGTCGAAGTGGCCCTGCACCCGCGCGCCGATGCCGCGCCAGGCGCACCGGAGCGCCCGCCCGCGTCGCGAGGGGTTCGCGAGCTCTTCACGGGCGGACTCGGGCGGCACTCGGCGGCGGTGGTCCTGTACGGGCTCGGATGGGGCCTCGTGAACTGGGGCTTCGTGACCTTCCTGCCCATCATCCTGCGCGACGCCGGCCTGCCGACGAGCGGCAGTGTGCTCCTCTTCTGGGCGGCGCTCGCCAGCATTCCCGGCAGCGTCCTCGTCGCCTGGCTGTACGGGCGGTGGAGCAGCCGCAAGTCGATGGTGGGCTTCGCGCTGCTGACGTCGGCGAGCCTCAGCGTCTTCGCCGTCGTCGGCGCCGACCTCGCACGCGTCGGCACCACGGCGACCGTTGCGCTGATCGGAGTGCTGATGCTGTCGAGCACCGCGGTCGTCTCGATGCTGTCACCGTATGCGGCCGAGGTGTATCCCACGGAACTGCGCGGCACCGGCAGCGGCCTGGCCGCCGCGAGCAGCAAGCTCGGTGGCATGGTCGGGCCGCCCGTGATCGGCTCGCTGCTGGCGGGCGCGGGCGGCGTGTTCCTGCCGGCCATCGTCGCGGCCATTCCGATCGGGCTGGCCGGCGTCTCGCTGCTGTTCCTCGGCGAGGAGACGCGCGAGCGACGGCTCGAGCACATCGCGGGTACCGATGCGGACGGGACGTGACCAGACCCGAAGGAGGAGATGACCGATGCCGAGCGACGCCAGCGCCGCCAACCAGAAGCAGATCCTGGCCAACCAGAAGGCGATCCTGAAGAAGCTCGGCTGACGGAATGGGCAGGGGGCGGGCGCCCGGCTCAGGCCAGGCGCTTGCTCGAGCGGAGCGTCGCGAGCACCAGGATCCCGACGCCCCACGCGAGCAGCGCCAGCGCATCCGGCCAGAGCGTCTCGAGGCCGACGCCCTTGAGGAAGATGCCGCGCAGGATCACCAGGAAGTAGCGCAGCGGGATCAGGTAGGTGAACGGCTGCACCACGGTCGGCATGTTCTCGATCGGGAACACGAACCCCGAGAGGAACACCATCGGCATCAGGAAGAAGAACGAGGCCGACATCATCGCCTGCTGCTGCGTCTGTGAAATCGTCGAGATGAACAGGCCCAGTCCGAGCGTCGAGAGCAGGTAGACGCCGCTCAGCACGAACAGCAGCAGCACGCTGCCCCTGACCGGCACCTGGAACCAGCCCACGGCCACGGCCAGCACCAGGACGACGTCGAGCACCCCGATCAGCGCGTAGGGCAGGAGCTTGCCCACGATGAGCTCCCAGCGGGCGAGCGGCGTGACGTTCAGCTGCTCGAGCGTGCCGATCTCCTTCTCGCGCACGATCGCCATCGACGACAGGTTCGTCGTCACGACGAGCAGCAGCAGCGCCAGGATGCCCGGGATCATGAAGTCCTTGCTCTCGAGCTGCGGGTTGAACCAGACGCGGATCTCGGCCGAGACGAGCGGCGTGCCGCCGCCACGGCCCGAACGGGCGGCCAGCTCGCGGGCGTACGCCGTGACGAGGTTCCCCGCGTAGCCGAGGGCAACGTTCGTCGAGTTGGCGTCGCTGCCGTCGGCCACCACCTGCACGACGGCGGGCAGGCCCTGGCGGACGCGCTCGCCGTAGTCGGGGGGCACGGTCAGGGCCATCCACGCACGGCCGGTGTCGAGCGCGGCCTCGATCTCACGAGGCGAGGTCACGGCCTCGCGGACGACGAAGTTCTGGGACGCGTCGAACCGGCTCACGAGCTCGCGGCTCTCCGACGAGTGATCCCGGTCGAGCACGACCACCGGGACGTCGCGGACGTCGGTCGTGGCCGCGTAGCCGAGCATCGTCAGCTGGACGATGGGCGCCAGGATCACGATGCTGAAGAGGCGTGGGTCGCGCCGAAGCTCGATGAACTCCTTGCGGACGAGGTGCAGCAGCCGCGACATCTCAGGCCCACTCCCGCCGAAGCCGGGCCGACGCCAGCGCCAGCACCACCACCGCGTACACCGCGAGCGCGGCGAGCTCGGGCCAGAACACCGATGGCCCGGTGCCCTTCAGCAGGATGCCGCGCAGGATCACCAGGAAGTAGCGCGCCGGCACGATCCGCGTGACCGCCTGCAGGAACGCCGGCATGCTCGCGATCGGAAAGATGAAGCCGGAGAGCATCAGGGTCGGCAGGTACGACGTCAGCAGCGCCACCTGGAACGCCACCTGCTGGGTCTCGGCCAGCGTCGAGATCAGCAGGCCGAACGCCAGCGCGCCGACCAGGAACAGCGACACCGAGGCCAGCAGCACCAGCCACGACCCGCGCATCGGCAAGTCGAACAGCGCCATCGACACGGCGACGATCAGCATCGAGGAGAGCAGCGACAGCAGGAAGTAGGGCGCCGTCTTGCCGAGCACGTACGCGACGGGACCGATGGGTGACATCCGCACCTGCTCCATCGTGCCGGCCTCCTTTTCGCGGACGACGGACAGCGCCGTCGACACGACCGCCGTCAGCATCGCGATGTAGGCGATGAGGCCCGGCACGAGGAACAGGGTGCTGCGAAGCGCCGGGTTGTACCAGATGCGAGGCTCCAGCGTCAGCAACGGCCCCGACGGCGAGCCGACCCGGGCCTCGAGCTCGTACCGGCTGGAGGTCGCGCCGACCAGGCCGGCCGCGTAGCCCATCACCGTGGTGGCGGTGTTGGCGTTGTCGCCGTCGATCAGCACCTGCACGGTCGTGTGCCGGCCGCGCCGCGCGTCCGCCCCGAATCGGCCCGGGATCACGAGCACGGCCCGCGCGCCGCCCCGGTTCAGCACCTCGGCGATTCCGGCGTCGCGATCGATGACACCCGTCAGGTCGAAGTAGCCGGAGTTGACGAAGGCCGAGACGAGCGCGCGGCTCTCGGCGCTGTGATCGAGGTCCTGCACGGCCAGCCGGATGTGCCGGATGTCGAAGTTCAGGGCGTAGCCGTAGACCAGCAGGAAGAAGGCCGGCACGAACAGCAGGATCAGCAACGTGCGGCGATCGCGGCCGATCTGCCGCAACTCCTTGATCGTCACCGCCCGGATGCCGGTCATGCGGCGCCCCGCTCGGCCACGTCGAGGAACACGTCCTCGAGCGACGGCTCGACCATGCCGCACGACGACACCCCCAGGCCGGCGGAGGCCAGCCGGGCCGCGATGTCGGCCTCGGACGTGCCGGCGGACCGCAGTACGGCGTGCACGGCCGTGCCGAAGATGCTGGTCTTCTCCACCTCCGGCATCGCGTCGAGGGCCCGCATGGCCTCGACCGGGTGGGCCGCGCGCACCTCGACGATCGGCCGGTCGGCGAAGGCCGCCTTCAGTTCCTTGACGGTGCCGAACGCCGCCAGGCGGCCCGCCTGGATGATGGCGATCCGCTCGCAGTGCTCGGCCTCGTCGAGGTAATGCGTGGTCACCAGCACCGAGACACCCTGCCGCGCCAGCGCGTGAATCAGGTCCCAGAACTGCCGGCGCGAGAGCGGGTCGACGCCGCCGGTGGGCTCGTCGAGGAACACGATCGGCGGTTCGTGGAGGATCGCGCAACCGAGCGCGAGACGCTGCCGCCACCCGCCCGAGAGTGACGCCGTGACCTGGTCCTCGCGCCCGCGCAGCCCTGCCATGTCGAGGACGAACGCCCGGCGCGCCTCCATGCGGTCACGGTCGAGCCCGTAGATGCCGCCGAAGAAGCGGATGTTCTGGTCGACGGTCAGCTGCTCGTAGAGCGAGAAGCGCTGCGACATGTAGCCGATGCGGCGCTTGACCGCCTCGGGGTCGCGGCTGACGTCCACGCCGCCGACGAGGGCCGTGCCCGAGGTCGGCCGCAGCAGGCCGCAGAGCATCCGGATCGTCGTCGACTTGCCGGCGCCGTTGCTGCCGAGGAACCCGAAGATCTCGCCCTGCCGCACGTCGAACGAGACGCGATCGACGGCCACGAACGCGCCGAATCGCCGTGTCAGCTCGCGGACCTCGATCGCGTTCATCGGCCGACCGCCCGCTCGAGCCTGGCCTCGGCCAGCCGGACGCCCGCGAGCGCGCGCGTCCGGTCGAGTTCGGCCTGCAGCAGGGCCACCTCGGCGTCGAGCACCTCGGTGTGCGCGATCACGCCGGCGCGGTAGCGCTCGGTGACGACGCGGTGCGCCTCCGCGGCCGCGCGCACCGCCTCGCCGGCCGCCGTCACGGCCGCGCGGCCCGAGTCGATGTCGAGCGTGCGCTGGCGCACCTCGAGTGCCAGCAGCGAGTCGAACTCGGACAGCCGCTGGCGCCCGGCCTCGGCCACGTGCGATGCCTGCGCTCTGTCGGCCGCGGCGCGGCCGCCGTCCCACAGCGCCCAGCTCACGCTGACGCCGGCGTCCCACGAGTCGTCCCAGTTCCGGGCCCGTGGGAAGATGCGCGGGTTCGGGCGGGCATAGTCGGCACCGGCTCCGATCGCGACCGTCGGCCGCCTCGCCGCGTGCGCGGCGTCGCCCTGCGCCTCGGCCGACGCGATTCGCAGTTCGAGCGCGCGCCGCTCGGTCCGCGCGCCGCGGCCCTCGGTGACGAGCGCGTCGAGCGGCTGGCCCGGCGTGGTCTCGGACTCGAGCGTGCCCTCGGGCTCGATCGCCTGGCCGGGCTCGATGCCGGTGAGCCGCGCCAGGTCGGCCTGCGCGAGGGCGTACTGATTGCCTGCCTCGATCAGGAGCATGCGCTGGCGTGCCTCCTGCGCCTGCGCCGACGCGACGTCGTTGGGCGGCACCAGGCCGGCGGCGAGCCGCTGGCGCGCGTCGGTGGCGTGCGCCTGGGCGCGAGCGACGCCACGCTCGAGCACGGACACGGAGGCCTTCGCCGTGACGACCGCCCAGAACGCCCGCGCGACCTCGAGGCGCAGGTCGGCCCGCGTCGTGTCGACGTCCGCGGATGCGGCCCCGGCGTCTGCACGGGCCGCCCGTTCCAGGGCGTCGGCTCGTCCGCCGGTGTAGATCGGCCACTGCAGGTCGATCCGGGACCGGTAGTTGTCCGGAATGTCGGGATAGATCGCGCGGAGCCCGGTCGGCGTCGGGACCGTGAACTCGAGCACGTGGTTGGTGCGGGTGTAGCCGGCGACCGCCGAGACCACCGGCCGCTCGAGCGCCTGCCGCGCCTCGACCGTGGCCTTCGCGGCCTGCTCGCGCGCCAGCGCTTCCGCGATGCGGTGGCTGGCGCCGAGCGCGCGTGCCCTGGCGTCGGCCAGCGTGAGGCGCAACGCGGGCGGGTCCTGGGCGACCGCCCCGGCGGGCGCCGCCACGATGAGAACGAGGGCCAGCGCCCGCGCCCGGCGAGCCAGCGACTCAGCGCGCACTCGCGGCCTCCTTCGCGGTCAGCTTCGCGATGAACACGTCCTCGAGGGTGGGCGACACGCCGCGTAGGGGTGCGCCGGCGAGCCGCGTCGTGCCGAGCGCGGCCGCAAAGCGGGTGACGTCACCGTCCTCGACGCCGTCGAGCGTGACGTGCAGGCGTTCGCCGAAGACCTGCGTGTCGGCCACGCCGGGCATGCCGCGAACCAGGTCCGCGGCTCCGTCGACGCCGGCAGCCATCACCTCGACCATGCGGCCATGGATCAACCGCCGGAGGCTCGCCGGCTCGTCGGCGGCCAGCACTCGTCCCTGGTGCAGCAGCGCCACGCGCGCGCACCGCTCGGCCTCGTCGAGGTAGGGCGTCGACATCAGGATCGTGATGCCCTGGGCGAGGAACTCCGACAGCAGCTTCCAGAACTCGCGGCGCGAGACGGGGTCGACGCCGGTCGTCGGCTCGTCGAGCACGATCAGCTCGGGCTGGTGGACGAGGGTACAGGCCAGGGCGAGCTTCTGCTTCATGCCCCCCGACAGCCGGTCGGCCAGGCGCCGGCGGAACGGCGTCAGCTGAATCATGTCGAGCAGCTGGTCGCGGCGCCGGGCGAAGTCGCGCACGCCGTGGATCTCGGCGAAGAACTCGATGTTCTCGTCGACGGTCAGGTCGCCGTAGAGACTGAAGCGCTGCGAGAGGTACCCGACGCGGGCGGTGAGGGCCGCGTGGTCGGCCACCGGGTGCCTGTCGAGCACGCGGATGTCGCCGCCGTCGGCGTGCAGGAGGCCGCACAGCAGGCGAATCGCGGTCGTCTTGCCGGCGCCGTCGGGGCCAATCAGCCCGAACATCTCGCCTCGCCGTACGTCGAAGGTCAGGCCTGCGAGCGCCTCGGTGGCGCCGAAGCGCCTGACGACGTTCGTGAATCGGATGGCGTCGGCGCTCATGGCAGCTCCAGCTCCGCGTCGACCGGCATGCCGGTCTTCAGCGTGCCGGCCGCGTTGTCCACCGACACCTTGATGCGGTACACGAGCTTCGATCGCTCGTCGGCCGTCTGCACGTTGCGTGGCGTGAATTCCGCCCTTGGGGAGACGAAGGTAACGGTTCCCTTGAGGCCCTCGCCGCCGGCGTCGGTGAGCACCGTGGCGGCCTGTCCCAGCTTGACGCGCGGCACCGACGGTTCGGGCACGAAGACGTTCGCCCACGCGTGCGCGAGATCCGTGACGACGACGATCGGTACCCGGGGCGCGACGAGCTCTCCCGCGTCGACGAGCTTCTGGGTGACGACACCGCCGACTGCCGTCACGACCTGGGCGTCGGCCAGGCTCTTCTCGAGGGCCGCGATCTGGGCACGCACGGCCGCGGTCCTCGCGCGGGCGCTGTCGAGCTCTTCGGGCCGCGCGCCGGCTCGGGCCCGCGCCAGGGCCGCGCGCGCCACGCGCACCCGCTCGCGGTTCGCCTGCTGCCGCTGCCGCAGCGAGTCCACGCGGACCCGCGCGTCGTCACGCTGCTTCTGCGAGCCGGCGTCGGCCCGCAGCAGGGACTCGAAGCGGTCGAGATCGACGACGGCCGCGGTCAGCTCGACGTCGATCGCCGGCAGTTCGGCCTCCGCAGCGGTCACCTGCGCCTCGGCGTAACGCACGTCCTCGCTCCGGGCGCCCGCCTCGAGCAGTCGAAGCTGCGCGTCGGCCCCGGCCAGCTCGGCGCGTGCCCGCTGCAGCTGGAGCTCGACGTCGCGCGTGTCGAGCCTGGCGATCAGGTCGCCGGCCTTCACCTCGTCGCCTTCGGCCACTCGAAGCTCGAGGACGCGCCCCGCGGTCTCGGGCGCCACCTGCACTTCGGTGGCTTCGACGTAGCCGGACACCCGCAGCGTGTTGGACGGTGGCGGCTGGCTGCACGCCGTGGCGGCCGTGCAGACGGCGATCGCCGCAGCGAGGAGCGGTCGGAACGGAGGCTGAATGGGCATCGATGACCTTCCTGGGTTCGCGCGTCAGCCGTGAGCGAGCATGCGCCGGGCGGCGCGCTGCATGTGGCGGACGAACTGTTCGAGGTTTCGGGGCTCGGCGAGCAGGCGGGGCTCTGCCATCGGCGGCGTCTCCCGGGTGGCCGCGAGCGCGCGCTCCCGCGCGAAGAAGATCAGCACCGGAGGCAGGATGGTCAGGTGCGTCAGCAGCGGGTCGGCGGCGGGGTCGAACCGTCCCGTGTCCTGACCCTGCCGGATGATGTCGCGAACGGCGCCGAAGACGGCGTTCATCATCGCGAAAGTCTCGGGGTCGAGGCGTGGCGCGCCCGAGGCGAGCTCGCGCAGCATGATCGGCGGGAACCACGGACGCCCGGCGGCCTCCTGGATGATCGTCGCGATCCACGCGTCGAGCTTCTCGTCCGGCGTGCCGGTTCCGTCGGCGATGGCCCGTGCCTTGGCGCCCACCGCACGGAACATGTCGCGCAGTACCTCCAGGTAGAGCGCGCGCTTGTTCGTGAAGTGGTAGTAGAGCATCGCCTTGTTGACTCCGGCCGCCGCGGCGATTCGGTCCACGCCGGCGGCGTCGAATCCGCGCTCGGCGAACTCCTGGGCGGCTGCCTCGAAGATGGCGGTCTTCGAGTCCCGTTTGGGTGTCGTCTCTTTGTTAACCAACCTGTTAGTTAATTACATGATTTCGGCAGTTGGCGTCAAGTTCACCGCCCAGGCGGGCAGAGGCTTGCGGTTCTGGCGTCTAATAGGTCCGTGCGGATCGTGATTGCAGGAGGAACCGGCTTGCTCGGTTCGGCGCTGACGGCAGCGCTGCGGGCCCAGGCGCATCAGGTGACGGTGCTGACGCGCGGCGCGGCCGGGCCGGGCGAGGCCCGCTGGTCTGCCCGGGAGGCGTCCCCCGAGGCGAACCAGGCGATCGAGCAGGCCGACGCCGTCGTGAACCTCGCGGGCTCGTCGATCGCCGGCGGGCGCTGGACGGCCCGACGCAAGGCGGAGATCCTGTCGAGCCGCGTCGACACCACGCGCCGGCTGGCCTCGGCCATCCGCGCCACCGGACGCCCCGTGACGTTCCTGAGCAGTTCGGCCATCGGCTACTACGGCTGCACCGACGACACGCCGCTCGACGAGGGATCACCGGCGGGAACGGATTTTCTCGCCGGCGTCTGCCGCGCCTGGGAGGACGAGGCGCGCACTGCGGGCGACCGCGCGCGCGTGATCCTGCTGCGGACCGGCATCGTGTTGTCGAAGCAGGGCGGAGCGTTGCCACCACTCGCGCTGCCGTTCCGGCTGTTCAGCGGCGGCCCGGCGGGCTCGGGGCAGCAGTACATGTCCTGGATTCACGAGGCGGACTGGGTCGGGATGGCCGTGTGGGCCTTGACGGCGCCGGTCTCGGGCCCGCTCAACGCGACGGCGCCGGAGCCGGTGACCAACCGCGCCTTCGCGCGCGCGCTCGGCCAGGCCCTCCACCGCCCGTCGTGGTTGCCAGCCCCCGCGTTCGCGTTGCGGATCGTGCTCGGCGAGATGGCCGATGCCTTGATTCTCGGTGGCCAGCGGGTGCTGCCGCGCGTCGCGCTCGACGGCGGCTTCCGCTTCACCCACACGCGGGTCGACGACGCGCTGCGCGCGATCTACGCGCCCGGCCCGCGTTGACCCCGCGTCAGACGATTGCGGGCGCCCCGGCCCTGAAATCACCGCCCAGGATGGCCTGCGAGTTCGCGCCCAGCCAGGTGTCCAGCACGCGCGCGTAGACGGAGCGGAAGTCGGTTTCGAATCGCACGTCGCCGCCGCTGTTCTCGAGCGTCGGGTTCGCAGCGCTCGGGTCGAGCGACGGCGCCGTGCCGTAGATGCCGCCGCGCACCCCGCCCCCCATCGCCATCATGACGGCCGCCGCGCCATGGTCGGTGCCCTGGCTGCCGTTCTCGCTGATGCGGCGGCCGAACTCGGAAAACTGCAGCACGAGCGTGTCGTTCAGCAGGCCCTGGTTGCGCAGGTCGTCGTAGAAGGCGGTGAGCCCGTCGCCGAGCGTCGACATCAGCGTGGCGTAGGCGCCGGCGCCGTTGTTGCCCTGCCCCGAGTGCGTGTCGTAGCCGCCGGTCTGCACCCAGAACACGCGCGTGCCGGTGCCCCGCACGAGCGCGCCAGCCACGGTGCGCAGCGCCTGCGCGAAGCCGTTGTTCGGGTACGTGACGCTGCCCGCGTAGCTGACGACCGACGCCACCCGGTCGAGGGTCGCGAACGCGGCCTGCGTGCTCCGGTTGACGAACGACAGGTGCGGGCGGTCGTCGGGCAGGTTGGCGGCCAGCGCCGTCGCGACGGCCCGCTCGGCCAGCGCCTCGGCGCCGGTGTTCGGGCTGTTGAACGCGTAGGCCGCTGCACTCGGGATGGCCGGCACGCTGACGTCCCGCGACGCGAGAGCGCGCGGCAGTTCCTGCGTGGCGGCCCACCCCACCAGCGGATCGGGCGGCACGGTCTCGAGATAGCGGCCGAGCCAGCCCTCGAACGTCGACAGCGACGGGCTCGCGGTGCCCCAGATGTCCAGCCCCTGAAAGTGCGACCGGCTCGAGTTGGGGTAGCCCGTGCGCTGCACGATTGCCAGCCGGCCGGCGTCGAAGATCGACCGCAGGCCGGTGAGCCGCGGGTGCAGGCCCAGCGCGCGGCCGGCCGCGTCGGTGCCGACCTGCAGCAACTGCCCTGGCTGGATGCCGATGTTCGGGCGCCGGCTGTAATAGAAGGGGTCCTGGTAGGGCACGACCGTGCTGAGCGAGTCGTTGCCGCCGCTGAGGTAGACCACGACGAGGTTGCGCGCGCGGCCCTGCGCCCGCGCGATGTCGGTCAGGAACGCAGGGGCCGCGAAGCCGACGGTGAACGCCGAGACGCCGCCACGGATGAAGGCACGACGGGTGATGGCCATGGTTGTGCGCTCCTCCGCTACACCAGTTGGTACTCGCCCGAGCCGACGACGAGCCGCACGAGGCCGGCGCCCTTCGAGCGCAGCTGCGCGTCGGCTCCGGTCCAGGCGCCCCCGGTCGTCAGGTACGCGACGAGCGCGTCGCGCGAGTCGCGGTCGAACGGCGCGGGCGACAGCCGATCGAACACGAAGTCGGCGAACTGCTCGGGATTGTCACGGGCACCGGCCGCCGCCGAGGCCAGGTTGAAGCGCTGGTTGGCGGCGATCGCCGACGCGAAGTTCATGCGTGCCAGCATGGCGCCGGTGGAGAACCAGCCCTTGCCGAGCTCCCACCCGTTGACGTCGGGCGGCTCGAACAACGTCTGCCCCATCGCCGTGAGCGGCGCCCGGACGGCATCCACCGAATAGCCGACCCAGCCCACCTCCTTGATCGCCCGCACCACGTACTCCACGGGCCACGCGTAGCGGGAGTGCCAGTTGGCCGGGCTCTGGAACCACGTCGACTGCAGCGTGAACTGCACGAGCGCGCGGATGCTGGTGCCCGTGCTCAGGTAGATGCCGGCCGCCGCCCGGACGAAGTCCGGATCGGGCTCGCGGACCTCGCTGACGAAGTAGGCCCAGATCCGGCGGGCCAGCCGCTCCGCCGTGTGCGGATGCGTGGCCAGCGCGGTGATCAGGTCGATGCCGTCCTGCATGCCGTCGGCCGCCGCGCGCGCGGGAATCGTCGTCGACCCGTTGCGGTAGATCGGGAAGGTGAAGATCTTCTCAGTGGTGTCGTGGTTGGCCGGGACGTACTGGAACTCGTAGTAGTTGGCCGCATCCGATCCGTTGTTCTGGAACCGCGCGTTCCAGCCGGTGAACACCCGGGCCGCCGCGTAGACGTCCTGCTCGGTGTAGTTGCCGAGCCCGAACGTGAACAGTTCCATGATCTCGCGGCCGAAGTTCTCCTGGGGGCGCTGCCGCGTGTTGGTGCGCCCGTCCAGCCAGTACAGCATCGCGGGGTCGCGCGCCACCTCGATCAGCAGGTCGCGGAAGCTGCCCATGCCACGGGCGCGGAACAGCTCGAGCTGCCCTTGCGGACCGGGCAGTTCGCCGGGCTTGAGGGCCAGCATCTTCGTCGCCATCGCGCTGCCGACGATGCCGTTCAACTTGCTGTACGCGGTGGCGAAGTGATTGTGCCAGAAGAGCGCCATCTTCTCCTGGAGCGGGCGCCGCGTGTGCACCATCCGAAACAGCCAGCGCTGGCGGGCGTCCTCGATGTTGAGGGCAGGCGTGAAGCCGCCGGTGCCCCTGGCGGTCACGCCGACGAAGTCGGCAGACCCGATCCGCCCGTCGACGTCGTCGGGCTCGTCGTCGTAGTTCAGCACGTGCGAGACGACGCCGGACATCGACAGGCTGCCGAGACGCCCGAGTTCCTCCGCGCTCGCCCCGAATCCTGCCCGGCGGAGCACGTGCTCCAGATGCAGTTGCGTTCGCGCCATCGCACTCCACTCGTCACGGCGCCGCGGCCGCCGGCCACCTGGCCGGCCGTCCGCCGACGCGCGGTCTGCCCGCGCCGGGCGACCCGTCCGGGCCGCGGGGAACGAAGGCCGATCATACGCCCTTCCTCGCGGCCGGCGTCGATCATTCCGTGCCCCGGCGCGGCCCCGTGCGCGGGCCGCGCCCCCACCTGCGCGCCGTTGCCCGCGGTATCCTTGTGGCCGATTCGATCATGGCCACGCGACGCACACCCAAGTCCACGCGGCCGGCGCGCCCGCGCCGCCGCACGAAGGCCGTCACACCGCGTCCCACCGGGGCGACACGGCCGGCACGCGTCGCACGCCAGGCCCGCGCCACGCAGCCGGCCCGCGCGAGCGTTCCGGCGACGGCGCGGCGCGCGGCCAACGCCGCGTCCGGCACCGCGCCGGGCATGCAGGCCGTCAACACCTTCCTCGCCGTCGCCAACGTGCGCGCCTCGGTCGAGTTCCTCGAGCGCGCCATCGGCTTCAGCCGCGGGGTCGTGCTCGCCGATCCCTCCGGCCAGCTCCGCTACGCAGAGGTGCGCCGGGGCGACACGGTGATCATGCTGGTCGGCAAGGGCGACGAGACGGCGCCGGCCGGCGGCGCGCCGGCGCTCTACGCGTACGTCGACGACGTCGACCGCGCCAGCGCCGCGGCCCGGGACGCCGGCGCGGCGGTGGCCGACGCGGAAGACAAACCCTGGGGCGACCGCGCGGCGGTGATGACCGATCCCGACGGCTACCGTTGGGTACTGGCGACCTTCAAGAAGCTCGTGCCGTTCTCGCCGCCCGGGTGACGCGCCCGGCCATCCGACGTCACGGCCGTGCGGGCTCGACGAGCCGCCGGTAGCAGTCCTCGTACAACGGCACGATCTTCTCGGCACAGAAGCGATCACGGACCCGCGCGGCCGCGGCCCGGCCGACCTCGCGGCGCCGCGCCGGGTCACGCAGCAACGCGACCGCGCTCACGGCCATGTCGTCGAGCGCGTCCGGTGCGTGCAGGAACCCGCTGACGCCGTGCTCGATCACCTCGGGCAGCCCCCCGACGCGCGAGGCGATCACGGGCACTTCGCACGCCATCGCCTCGAGCGCCGCCAGGCCGAAGCTCTCCTGCGCCGACGGCAGCAGGAACACGTCGCTGATCGACAGCAACGGCAGCACCTCCTCCTGCGCGCCGACGGCGTGGATCAGGTGCGAGATGCCGGCCTCGCGCGCCTGCCGCAGCGCGCCCGCCAGCTCCGGCCCGTCGCCGACGAGCAGCAGACGCGCCGGCACGCGGGCGCGGATGCGGTCGAACACCGCCATCACCGCGTCGACCCGCTTGACGGGCCTGAAGTTCGAGACGTGGACGACGATCTGCGTAGCGGGATCACCCCCGGTGAAGCGCGCCCGCAGATCGGCGACGTCGAGCCGGCGGTGGATCGAACAGTCGAGGAAGTTCGGAATCACTTCGATCGGCCGGCGGATGCCGAGCTCGGATGCGGTCGCCACGCGCAGGCTCTCGGAGACGGCCGTCACCGAGTCCGACTGCTCGATCGAGAACGCCACGATCTCCGAATAGGACGGATCGTTGCCGACGAGGGTGATGTCGGTGCCATGGAGCGTCGTGACGACGCCAGGCGCCGAGCCCCCTCGCGTCGACGCCAGCACCTGCTTGGCCAGGAAGGCGGCCGTCGCGTGGGGCACCGCGTAATGGGCGTGAATCACGTCGAGGCGGAACTCACGGGCCACCTCGACGATCTTGTTCGCCAGCGACAGCAGGTACTGCGGCTCGCGAAACAACGGGTAGGTCGGCGTGAGCACCTGGTGGAACGTCAGCCCCGCCTGGAACTCGCCCAGCCGGAACGGGGTTTCGGTGCTGATGAAGTGGACGTGGTGCCCGCGGTGCGCGAGGGCCTTGCCGAGCTCGGTCGCAACGATGCCGCTGCCGCCCACCGAGGCGTAGCAGACGATCCCGATGTTCATCTGAGTCCCTGGTCCCGAAGCAGGTGCGGGCGCTCGAGCGTCTGCCGCACGACGAAGCCCTCGGCGAACGCCACGCCGACCTGCGCGCCGAACTGCGCGTCGCGGCTCTCGATGAGCTGCTGGAATCGGACCGAGGTCAGCCGGGTCGCGACCGCGCCGTCGTGCGTGGGCGTGAACTGCGACACGTGACAGGCCAGCGCCCGGCGCTTCACGTCGTAGTGGTCGCTGACGTCGACGACGAACGACGGCGCCGCGTGATCGTTGATGAAGTAGTAGCAGGCCCACTCGGGCCGCCAGGCCTCGCCCTCGGCCGGAAACCGGCGCAGCCCCGCGCTGAAGACCGCCTCCGTCAGCAGCTCGCTCGACGCGACGTGATCGGGATGGCGGTCCGCCCAGTACGGCAGCGCCACCGTCCGCGGCCGCGCGCGCCGGATCAGCGCCGCCACGGCCATCAGGTGGTCGCGGCTCGTGCCCACCGCGCGATCGGGCAGCCGCAGGTTGATCCGCCAGTCGGCCCCCAGCACCGCCGTCGCCGCCTGCGCCTCGGCCAGGCGCTCCTCAACGGTGCCGTTGCTGCCCATCTCCCCGGCGGTCAGGTCGCACAGTCCCACCCGGTGGCCGAGCGACGCGTGCTTGGCGACCGTGCCGGCCATGCCGATCTCGATGTCGTCGGGGTGCGGGCCGAACACCAGCAGGTCGACCGGCGCCACGCCGGCCGGGCTCATCGGGTCCATCCGAACACCTGGTCCGCCTTCTGCTCGGCCCCCTGTACCGCGCGGGTCAGCACGCGGGCCGCCAGGAAGGCGCCCGTCATCGACTCGGCCGCGCCGCCGAGCGCGAACAGGTGGCGCGGGTAGTTGCGGTGTGGACCGATGTACACGAGGCCGTCGGCCGTGGCGCCGTACGACGCCTCCCAGCCGAACTCGGGACGCAGGCCGGAGATGGCCGGGTACATCGTCAGCGTCTCGTACATCAGCTGGCCGGTGCGCTGCACCAGCACGTCGGGACGGCGGCGCAGCGGCGTCTCGTCCTGCTCGCCGCCAACGGCGAGCAGCCGGCCGTCGTGGGTCCAGAGCACCCGCCGGCCCTCGCCCTGCGTGCTCGACACCGAGTACTGGCGCGCGCCCACCTGCTTGCGCATCGCGGCCGGCATCGGCTCCGACAGCGCCAGGTAGGTCTCGCGGCTCTTGAAGTGCCGTTTCAGCGGACGGAACTCCGCGGTGGGTGTGCCGGTGGCGACGATCACGGTGCCGGCCCGGACGAGGCCACCCTCGACCACCACCTCGACCTGCTTCCTGGCGGCGCGCACGCGCGTCACGCGGGTGCGCTCGAACACCCGCACGCCACGCGCGACCGCTGCCGCCGCCAGCCCCACGCACGCGCGGTAGGGATCGAACGCGAACGCGTCGCGCACGCGCATGGCCGCCGGCACGTCGATCGGCGCCGCCGCGGTGACCTGCCGCCGAGTCAGCCACGCGACGGGCATTCCGGCCGCCTCGCGCGCGTCGTACTCGCGCAGCAGCGCCTTCTCCTCGTCGCGCGGCACGACCAGCAGGCTGTCGCGCGGCTCCAGGTTGCAGGCAATCGACAGACGGCGCAGCTGGGCCGCCGCGTCGAGGGACGCGCGCCGCCACGCCTCGAAGATTCGCCTGGCGGAGCGCAGCCCGTGGGCGGCCGCCACGTCCCTGAACAGGGGCCCGGGTTCGGCGAGCAGCAGCCCCGGGCTCCGGCCCGACGTGCCCAGCCCAATCCGGTCCGCCTCGATCACGACGGCGCGGACGCCCGCGGCGGCCAGCGCCACCGCCGTGGCGCACCCGGTCAGTCCGCCGCCGATGATGGCGACGGGCACGTCGTGCTCACCGCGCAGCTTGGGGTGATTCGGGCGCCTGGAGGCCGGGAACGCGGCGATCCAGGGCGAGAGGCCATAGCGGGTCTGCATGCCGATCAGGATGCATTCTCTACCACTTCGCTTTCGCTCGTGAATCCCGCCCGTGCCCCCGCCAGCGGGCCGGGCGTAAGATGCACGGATATGCACCGCGTCCGCCGCGCGGCCGTCCTCCTGCTCGTGTTCGCCATCGTCGCGGGGACCGCTGGCGCGGTGTGGATCCGCGCGCGCCTGCACGGCAGCCTGCCGAGCCTGGACGGGCGCATCGTGATGGACGGGCTGAGCGCACCGGTGACCGTGGCGCGCGACGGACTCGGCGTCCCGAGCATCCGGGCGACCACCCGTGAGGACGTCGCGCGCGCCACCGGCTTCGTCCACGCCCAGGATCGATTCTTCCAGATGGACCTGGC
>CAWULT010000049.1:0-30589 GCA_963923455.1 uncultured bacterium | reverse complement strand
GCCGCCGTTCTGGTCGGGTACCTCGCTGGCGCGCAGGATGGCCTTGACGCCCGGCATGGCGAGCGCGGCGCTCGCGTCCACGCTGCGCACGCGGGCGTGCGGCATGGGGCTCAGCAGCAGCTTCGCGAACAGCATGCCCTCGGCGCGGAAGTCCTCGGCGTACTTGGCGCGTCCGGTGACCTTGGCGACGTGATCGGGCGGGACGTAGTTGGAGCCGACGAGCGTCTGGTTCGCCATTACGCCGTCCCCCGCATGTAGGCGGCGCCCTTGAGCAGCGCCGTCAGGATCTTGTCGTAGTCCTGGCACCGGCACAGGTTGCCGGAGACGCCGTGCGCCAGTTCGTCACGCGTCGGGTTGGGGTTCACCTTCAGGCAGCCGACGGCCGACATCACGAAGCCGGGCATGCAGAAGGCGCACTGGAATCCCTGCTCCTCGACGACGCCCCGCTGGAGGGGGTGCAACGTGCCGTCGGCGGCGGCCAGTCCCTCGATGGTCGTGACGGCTTTCGTGCGGACGGTGTGCGTCAGCACCGAGCACGAGTAGTGCGGCACGTCGTCGATGAGCACCGTGCAGGCGCCGCACTCGGCGCGGTCGCAGCCCAGCTTGGTGCCGGTCAGCCCCAGCTTGTAGCGCAGCGTCATGGCCAGGGTTTCCTGCTTCATGACGTCCACGCGGCGGGTCTGCCCGTTCACCGTCAGCGAGATCAGCCGTTCGACGGCCCCAGGCGCCGACGTCTGGCCCAGGGCGGCCCCGGGCCCGCGAAAAAGGTACGCGGCGGACGAGGCTGCCGCGCCGGCCGCGATCACGCTCTTGATGAACGTTCGTCGGGTGACTGGGTCCATACCGTCTCCGAGGGAAATTGTCCGCGGGGTGCGAGCGGACTGTAGACCCGCCCGCGTTTCGTGTCAACGGACGCGCCGGGCGGCTGGCGGGCAGAGAGGCGAGACGGCGCTGCTGGAGCCCCGCGATGTCCTGTGCGACGGCGTGCGCCGGTTCCCTCAGCGGCCATTCGCCGTAGAATGCGCGCTGCAGGAGGTTGGCCGTGTCGATACTGTTCACCAGGCGCGAGGCCCTCGGGGCGCTTCTCGCGTGCGCGGCGGCGCCGTCAGCGCTGGCGCAGGGCTCGCAGCTGCCGCTCAAGGCGTCGGGGCTGGAGCACGTGGGGTTCACCGTGCCGGATCCGCAGAAGTCCGCGGCCTTCTACGGACGGATCTTCGACCCGCAGATCTTCCAGGAGATGGCGCCCCCGCTGCGCTATTACTGCCGGCTGGGCATCGGCTACGTGGCCTTCGGCAGCAGCGGGGCGGCGCCGGCGCGCATGGACCATTTCTGCGCCACCGTCGAGGACTACCGCCTCGAGGAGATGCGGGCGGAGCTGAAGGCGCAGGGCGTCGCACTGGCCGGCGGGGCCGGCTACAACGCCGTCACGGATCCCGATGGCATCCGGATGCAGTTCATGGCGACGCCTGGCGGCCTGCTGCCGACCATCATCGCGTCGACGCGCGTGACGCAGGACGACGCCATCTGCGAGGCCGTCGGCCTCGACCACGTGATGCTGCGCGTGCCTGACCTGGAGCGGTCCGCGGCGTTCTACCGGAAGTTCTTCGGCCCCGAGACGGCCCGGGAGCGGAACCCGGATCGCCTGTGGTTCACGGTGGCCCGCTCGCGGCTGGGGCTCGAGAAGGCCGCGGCGGGCGAGATGCCGCACATCGAGCACTTCGGGGTTCGCGTGGCCGGGTTCGATCGCAAGGCCGTGGCCCGGAAGCTCGGGGCGATCGGTGTCACCGTGCTGCCGTCGAGCGACGAGAAGCTGCTGCGCTTCCGCGACGGCGACGGCATCGGCGTGGAACTGCGCGGCGTCTAGGGGCGAGGCCTCAATGTCGCCGGCAGGCGCGGCCCGCCGGCGTCGGCGTCCGTGCCAGGCGGGCAGGGCGTCCCGCCGCACGCCCCGGCGCGTCAGCCGGCCTGCGGGCGGTCGAGCCGCAGGCGGCCGGTACTGTCGCCCAGCGTGGTGATCGGCACGCCCACGCCGTCGAGCAGCGTCACCAGCAGGTTGGCCATCGGCGTGTCCGGCGAGTGGCCGAAGTGGTAGCCCGTCTGGAAGGCGCCGTGGAGCTTGCCGGCGACCAGGACCGGAAGGTCCGAGTGGCGGTGCAGGTTGCCGTTGCCGAGGCCGCTGCCGAACAGGATGGCGCTGTGGTCGAGCAGCGATCCGTCGCCGTCGGGCGTGTCGCGCATCCGTTCCAGGAAGTAGTTCAGCAGGCGCATGTGGTGCGTGTCGATCTTGGCCTTCTGCGCCTTGAGCTGCGGGTCTTCGCGGTGGTGCGAGATCAGGTGGTGGTTGCCCGGCACGCCGATCTGGCTGTAGGAGCGCCCGCTCAACTCGCGCGCCATGATGAGCGAGAACACGCGCGTGATGTCGCTGCGGAACGCCATCAGCTGCAGGTCGAACATCAGCGTCGCGTGTTGCTCGAACGTGGCTGGGATGCCGATGGGGCGGTCGGGCAGCTCGATCGACTCCTCGACGCTGGCCTCGGCGGCCTGGATCCGCTCCTCGACCTCGCGAACCGAGTCGAGGTACTCGCCGAGCTTCGAGGTGTCCGACCGGCCGAGCCGCGCGGTCAGCGCCTTCGTCTCCTCGAGCACCGAGTCGAGGATGCTGCCCTCGTTGCGCATGCGGGCGCGGCGCTCGTCGGCGCTGCCGCCGTCGCCGAACAGGCGCTCGAAGACGACACGCGGGTGGATCTCGGGGGCGTTCGGTGACGTCTCGTTGCGCCACGACACGGTGTTGACGTAGAAGCAGTCGCCCGAGTCGCAGGCGCCCTGTGTGGCCGCGTCGAGCGTCATCTCCAGCGACGGCACGCGCGTGTCGCGGCCGAGGTGCCGGGCGGCGATCTGGTCGGCCGAGGTCGCCAGCCGGATCTCGGCGCCCGGGCGGGTGCGGTCGTAGGCGTGCACGCCGGTCAGCCAGGCCGCGGCGGCACGGTTGTGGTCGCCGCTGCCGTCGCCTTTCGAGTCGGCTTCGAGGTGCGACAGGTTCGTGAAGACGTTGAAGTGGTCGCGCATCCCGGCCAGCGGCTCGAGGTTGGGCGACAGCGTGTAGCCCCGGCCGGTCTGGCGTGGATTCCACTCGGAGTGAATGACGCCGTGCGCCGCATAGACGAAGCCGAGGCGCGTCGGGGCCTTCGCCGCCTTCGCGGCCTGCGCCGACAGGGCCGGCACCATCGCGTCGAGCAGCGGCAGGGCGATGCTCGCCCCCATGCCCCTGAGGAGCGTCCGGCGGGTCAGCGTCTTCCGGGTGAGGAATGTCATCGCTCTCTCCGTGCTCCCTGGCTGTCGTCTGGCCGCGCCCCCGCGGCCAGCCGGTACTGGAACGGGGTACTGCCCACCACGCCCAGCACTTGCGCCGCGAACGTGTAGTTCTGGCGGGCGGCGTCCCTGGCGATCGCGCGAACCGCCGGCTGATCGTAATACTGAACGTTGCGCCCGAGTGCGTACATCAGGAGCTTGCCGGTCATGGCCTCGACAAACAGGGCCGGATCGCGCAGCACGAGCTGCCGGACGCCTTCCACGCCGTCGACCTTCGTGCCGTCCGGCAGGGCGCTCACGACGTCGAGGGGACGACCGTTCTCGTCCGCGCGCCACCGGCCGATGGCGTCGAAGTTCTCGAGAGCGAAGCCGATCGGGTCCATCTTGGCGTGGCAGGCGGCGCACGCCGGGTTGGCGCGGTGCAGCTGCATCGCCTCCTTCATCGACAGCGGCTGGCCCGACTTCTCGGTGGTCAGCGACGGCACGTTCGGCGGAGGCGGCGGGGGCGGCGACGCCAGCAGGTTTTCCAGGACGTACTTGCCGCGCAGCACGGCCGAGGTGCGCGTGGAGTAGGCGGTGATCGACAGGATGCTGCCGTGCCCGAGCAGGCCGCGGCGGGGGCTGTCGTCGGGCAGCGTCACGCGCCGGAAGTGGCTGCCGGTGACGTGCGGGATACCGTAGTGCCTGGCCAGGCTCTCGTTGACGAACGTGTAGTTGGCCGTCAGCAGCTCGAGCACGCTGCGGTTCTCGCGCAGGATGCTGTCGAGAAAGAGCTCCGTTTCGCGGACGAAGGCGGCCCGCAGCCCTTCGTCGTACTCGCGGAACAGGTAGATGTCCGGCTCCTTGGTCTCGACGTCGCGCAGGAAGAGCCACTGGGCCGCGAAGTTGGTGACGAGCGACCGGCTGCGCGGGTCGGCCAGCATCCGGGTGACGTGCTGGCGCAGCACCGCGGGCTGACGCAGGGTGCCGGATGCGGCCGCGTCGAGCAGTTCGTCATCCGGGATGCTGGACCACAGGAAGAACGAGAGGCGCGAGGCCAGCTCGACGTCACTGATGCGCGCGACCGTGCCGGGCGCCGCGCCGGCCGGTTCCTGCTCGATCCTGAACAGGAACTGCGGGCTGACCAGCACGCGTTCGAGGGCCCGTTGGATGCCGAGATCGAAATCGCGCTCGGCGCGTCCGGCGTCGTAGAAGCGCCGAATCGGGCGCAGGTCGGCGGCCGTGACGTCGCGTCGGTACGCGCGGCGCAGCAGCGTCTTGAGGATGCGGTCGGCGCATGCCGACTCCTCGGCCGCCCTGGCTGGCCGGCAGATGAACAGGCGCTGCCGCGCGGGCGTGTCGCCTGGCCCCGTCGGGTTGAAGGGCCCCGTGATGGTCACCGAGATTACCGCCGGCAGCGCGCCGCGATTGCGGCCCGGCGGGCGCAGCGGGGCTTCCGAGAGCGCCTCGCTGCGCTCCAGGAACGTGACACCGACCCCATGCGCGCCCGCGGGCACGGCGAGGCGGAACCGGCCGCGGTTCCGCGCGTCCTCGTCGGCTGCCGGGGCCGACCCGAGCGGCAGCGGGGCCATGGCCTTGCGGGCGCCGTCGATGCTCAGTTCGAGCTGGTGGGGCTCCCGCGTCGCGTTGGTCGTCTGCACCTCGAACTCGTACTCGCCCGTCAGGGGAAAGTAGCCGTCGATCGCGAGGCCGCCGCGCGTGCCGAAGGGCAGGGCGTCCTGGCGGGCGTCCTGAGGCCGCCGTCCCGGCGTCAGGTGGGTGTTCACCAGCACCCCCATCGACGGATCGCCCACAGCCACCCGGCTGATCTTGCGCGCGGCGGCGAGATAGCGCTCCATCGCCGCCGGCGACACGAACAGCGTGTCGGCCAGGTTGTCGAAGCCGCTGCTGGCGTTGTCCGCCGGCAGCAGCGTCGTGTAGTCGAGCTCCTTGGGCAGCGCGGGCAGCGCCAGGAGGTCGCGAATCGCGTTGGCGTATTCGGTGCGGGTCAGCCGGTGCGCCAGCGGCAGCGGACCCGGGTTCGGCCGCGCGGCGGCGCTCGCCTCGAGCTCGCGGGTCAGCTGGGCCGTGGTGCTGGCATAGAAGGCCTGCGGTGGCCGCGGGCTCCCGGGCGGGGGCATGGTGCCGGCGCGCAGCTGGCGCAGCACCTTCTCCCAGGTCTCGGCCTGCGCGCCGGGCCGCGCCACGCCGGTCGGGTCGAGCACGAGCCCGGCCGTCTTCAGCCGCTCGTTGTGGCAGGTCACGCAGTACTGTCTGAGGGTTGCCTCTGCCGAAGCGGCCGGAGCCTGGGCCTGGGCCCGGACGGACCCCGTCGAGGCTCCGCCGAGCAGGGCCAGACCGAGCCCGGTGAGCGCGAGACCGGCCGCAGACCACCGTCGTGCCATGGCGCCGCATAATATACCCGCGTTGGCCGGGCGAGCCCGGCGGGAGCGAACTCATGCGCAGACTGGCCGTCTTCACCGTCGCACTGCTCGGCGCCTGCGCCATTCTCGCGGCTGAAGGTCCACCACTCGTCGATGCCGTCAAGGCCGGGGACCTTGCAGCGGTGCGTTCGCTGCTGGCCCGCGGCGCCGACGCCAACGCGGCGGCACCAGACGGCTCGACGGCGGTGCACTGGGCCGTCCACCGGGACGACCTGGCGCTGCTGAACGCCCTGCTGGCAACGGGTGCCAAGGCGACGCCCGCGACTCGTTACAACGTCGCGCCCCTGACGCTGGCGGCGCAGAACGGCAGCACGAGTGTCATCACCCGCCTGCTCGACGCGGGCGCGGACCCGAACACCGTGTCGGAAGAAGGGCAGACCGCGCTGATGACGGCGGCCCGCAACGGGCGCCCCGACGCCGTGCTCGCGCTGCTCCGCCGCGGCGCCGCGGTCGACCGGGCCGAGGCGTTCCGCGGTCAGACGGCCCTGATGTTCGCGGCCGGTGCGGGCAACACCGAGGCGGTGAAGGTGCTGCTCGAGGCCGGGGCCAGCGTGACCGTCCGGTCGAAGGGTGGGTACACCCCGCTGCTCTTCGCCGTGCGCAACAACCGGTACGAGACGGCGAAGTACCTGCTCGAGCACGGTGGCACGGCCAACGATCGCCTGCCCGACGGCACGCCCGTGCTCAGCCTGGCGATCCTGAACGCGGACTTCGACCTGGCGGCGCTGCTGCTCGACGCCGGCGCCGATCCGAACGCCCCGGATCAGCGCGGCCACCCACTGCACGTCGTCGTCTGGCTGCACGAGCCGGGCGCGCCGCCCGATTTCGCCATGAACGGCGAGGACCCGCAGCCGGTGCCGCGGCCGAGCGGCAAGCTGTCGCACCTCGACATGGCCCGGAAGCTGCTGGCCAAGGGGGCCGACCCGAACGCCGCAATCTCCTGGGGCGAACGCCGCTTCGCGCCGGGTGGCGGCCTCGCCCGCAACCCGCCGAACCTCGCCATCGGTCGGCACTACCTGACCTACAAGGGCGCCACACCCTTCTACCTGGCCGCGCGCAACGGCGATGCGCCGATGATGCGCGTGCTGGCCGAGGCCGGGGCGGACCCCAGGCGGTCGAACCAGTACGGCGTGACGCCGCTGATGGCGGCCGCGTGCCTCGACTACTACGAGGGGGAAACGGCCGGGCCTTTTTCCGGGGTCTCGGAGGCCGAGCGGCTCGATGCCGTCAAGCTCGCCGTGCAGCTCGGCAACCCGGTGAACGCGCGCACCACGTTCGGCGACTATCCGATGACGGGTACGCCCGAGGACACGCTGCTGCGGTATCCCGACAACATCCAGGACCTGCTCGAGCTCGGTGTCGGCGACATGCGGTTCGACCGGATGACGGCCCTGCACGGAGCCGTGATCTGCAACCAGCCGTCCATCGTGGAGTACCTGATCGAGCAGGGCGCCGAGGTGAACGCGACGAACCGGCTCGGATGGACCCCGCTGTCGGTGGCCGGCGGTCTGTACATCGCCAACGGCAAGAAAGAGAATCCCGCCGCCGCCGAGATCCTTCGCAAGGCGCTCGCCGCGCGAGGTCTGCCCATCAGGTGAGCACCCGCCTCACGGCGGCCGACCGCCCGCTCGTCCGCAAGCGGTGGCGTCGGTATACTTGCTCGGTTCCGGAGGGAACGGCATGACGAATCGAGTGTTGATGGTGGGGGGGTGCGCGCTGGCCCTCGCCGTGGGTGTGGCGACGCAGACGCCGAGGGCGGAGCAGGCGCCCGCGGGACAGGCCGCGCCGGCTGGCGGGCGCGGCGGCCAGGCCGGGGGCGCGCGGCAGGGCGGCGGCGGAGGGCGCGGCGCGGTGCGTCCCGAATGCGTGAAGCCGGAAATTCCGGCGGCCGAGTGCGGGATCGCGGCCGGGTTGAGCTGGGCGGACCCGCCGCTCGGTCCAGGACCGTTCCTGCTCGAAACGGCGGTGCCCGAGCACCGAAACATCAAGGTGGTGGTGGTGGCCACCGGCCTGAACCAGCCGTGGTCGATTGCCTGGCTGCCCGATGGGACGGCGCTCGTCACCGAGCGCGCCGGGCGTCTTCGCGCGATCCGCAACGGCGTGCTCGACCCCACGCCGGTCGCCGGTGTGCCGCAGGTGCATCCCCTCGGGCTGCAGGGCCTGATGGACGTGGTGCTGCATCCGAACTTCGCGCAGAACAAGTACGTGTACCTCTCGTACCACAAGCCGCGCCCCGTCCCGGGGCAGACGACGCCGGGCGGCAATCCGGTCGTCGAGGGCGAGACGGTGCTCGCGCGCGGGGTGTGGAATGGAACGGCGCTGACCGACGTGAAGGACATCTTCCTGTCGGGCGCCACGGGAACCGAGTCGTCGCGCATCGGCTGGGGCCGCGACGGCAAGCTGTACATGTCGATCAGCGCGCCGGGCACCGGGCCGGGGGTGATGCGCTCGGTTGACCCGGGCGACTACGCCGGCAAGACCGTTCGGCTGAATGACGACGGGAGCATTCCCGACGACAACCCGTTCGTCGGCAATCCGCGCTACAAGCCGGGGATCTATACGCTGGGCCATCGCAATGGCCACTCGATGCAGTTGAATCCCGAGACCGGCGAGTTCTGGGTGACCGAGCAGGGGCCGAACGGCGGCGACGAGATCAACATCCTCAAGCCGGGCGCCAACTACGGGTGGCCGTTCGTGAGCGCGGGCCGCAACTACATGGGCGTCAAGATCGCCCCGACGCCGGCACTGCAGGGAACCGAGCAGCCGTGGGTCGTCTGGGTGCCCTCGATCGCCGTGACCGGCGGCACCTTCTACACCGGCGACAAGTTCCCGGGCTGGCGCCGCAACTTCTTCGTCGGCGGCCTGCGCGAGGGGGAGACGCCGCGCACCGGCCACATGCAGCGCATCACGTTCAACGACAAGTGGGAGGAGATCCGCCGCGAGCCGATGCTGCGTGAACTGCATCAGCGCATTCGCGACGTCCGGCAGGGGCCCGACGGGTATCTCTACGTCCTGACGTCGGAGAATCCCGGCGCGGTGCTGCGCATCGAGCCCGCACCGGCCCCGGCCAAGTAGCCGTCGGGCAGCGGCGGGAGGCCCACTCCCCGTGGGCCTCCGCCGCTGCGCCGTGGAGGCATCCACAATATCCTCACGGCCACGGGAGGAATCGTCTACACTGGATGTGACTCCGCGCGACTGGCTATTCCATCTCAACGACACCCTGCAGTTCCGACAAGACTTCAGGCACGACACGATCACGCTGGGGAACCGGGCCATGGCCCTCTGCCTCGATGCGCGACTGGTGTGCGGCGAGACCAGTAACTACTCGGCAGGTCAGCCGGCCAATCTCGGCCCATTCTCCAAGGATCCACACATGTCAGCCAACGGAACCATCAAGCGCATGACGGACAAGGGCTTCGGCTTCATCGCGACGCCCGAAGGCACCGAATACTTCTTTCACCAGTCCGCGTGCATCAGCACGCCCTTCGACTCGCTGCGCGAAGGCGAGCAGGTGACGTTCACGATCGGCCAGGGTCCGAAGGGCCCGCGCGCCGAGAACGTTGCTCGCGCGTAGCCAGCCAGCGCAACACTCGAGCCCCGGCGGCCGTTTCGGCCATCGGGGCTCGCCCCCCCCGCCGCGCGCTCTCCAAGGAATACCTCGAACGTCCCCTGGGAAGTCGGCTCTCGCGACGCGACGGGCGCTCCCTCCTCTTCGGTAGGCCGCGCCCGCCGGGTCAGCCTCATAATGCGCGCCGAGGACCGTGGGGATGAGGAAGACGGCCGGGCTCGCCATCTGGGTCCTACTCGCTGCGTACATCGCGTCGGAGCCGATGTCCGCGCAGTGGCCGCGCCGCCTGGGCCCCGCCTTCCCGCTGACCCCCAGCGGCCAGCCCGATCCGAATGCGCCCGTCCCGCGCACGGCCGACGGCCATCCGGACTTCTCCGGCGTGTGGCGTGGCATCACGGCGCCAGCCGGCCGGCGGCCCACCCCGGCACCACCGGGGCCGGCGCTGGCCGTCTATCGCGAGATCGGCCAGAACCTGCCGGAGGGGCTGCCGCTGACGCCATACGGTCTCGACGTGCTCACGCGGCGCCTCGCCACGAGCGGCGCGCGGAACCCGGAAGCGCACTGCCTGCCAATGGGCCTCGTCCAGCTGCACACGCAGGGGGCGCCGCGCAAGTTCGTCCAGACGCGCGAGGGGCTCGTGATCCTCTACGAAGCGGGCGCCGAGTTCCGTCAGATCTTCGCGGACGGCCGGTCGCTTCCCTCCGGCGCCCCGCAGCCCTGGTGGAACGGCTACTCGGTGGGGCGCTGGGAGGGCGACGACTTCGTCGTGACCACGACGCACTTCCGCGACGACGGCTGGCTCGACCTGATCGGCAGTCCGCTGACCGACGCGGGCCGGATCACCGAGCGCTTCAGGCGTCCGACGTATGGGGTCATGGAGATCGACATCACCGTGGACGACCCCAAGGCCTACACGCGCCCCTTCACCGTCAGGCTCTTTCAGGAGCTCATGCTCGGCGACGACCTCATCGAGTACGTGTGCCTCGAGAACCAGCGCTTCAGGGGGTAGGGCCTACCGCGCCGGAGTCGATTCCGTCAGCTCCAGGTTCATTCCGTTCGGGTCGACGACGAAGACGTTGCGCGAGGTGGGGCCGAACGGTACCGGTCCACCGCCCGCGGAGATCACGCGGAGGCCGTCGGCCTTCATCTTCGCGACCATGTCGTCGATCCGCGTGACCCGCAGCACGAAGCCGCCGGCTCCGGGGTCGTAGACGTTCAGGTGGAACGGCGTCCGCGGCATCCCCTTCCACTCGATGAACGAGACGCGCGAGGCCACGGTGCCGGGGATCGGCGCCGACACCGTCCGGTGCTCACTCGACGCCGGCAGGCCGAACAGGCGCGCCATCGCCGTGTCGCGCGTGAACGCCCGCGAGCCGGTGAACGCGAAGCCGAGGCCCGTGTAGAAGGCGGCCGCCCTGTCGAGGTCGTTCACCGTGACGACCATCGTGACGCCCGGCTGCATCAGGCCCGTCTCGGTGGCCTCGGCGGCCGGCACCTGCATCGCCCACACGAGGAAGCCGTCCGGATCGCGGACGACCACGGCGCGCCTTGGGCCTCTGGCCGTCGTGATGGTCTGGGGTTCACCGGAGGCGGTCACGATCGGCGCACCCCGCTTCTTCAGCGCTGCCACCACGACGTCGAGGTCCCGCACCGGAATCATCAGCGCGATGGCCCCCGGGTCGCTCGGCGCCGCCTGTCCGCCCTTGCGCGCGACGTTGGTGAACTCGGTGATCTCGAAGCCGGCCTTGTCCGGAAAGATCGGTCGTGACGCCCGCAGCACGATGCCCGGCACGTTGTTCAGGGTGGCCACGGCGGGGTTGGTGAAGGGCCGCAGCGGCGCGTCGAGGCCGAAGACGTCCCTGTAGAAGGCCGTGGTCGTCTCGAGCGTGTCGGTGGCGTGGATGAAGTGCACCAGGCCGATCACGTGCGGCGGCTCCCCGGCCACGGGGGCCGTCTGCCCGGCGGCGGTCGCCGCGCCGATCGTGGCTGCCAGGCCGAGGACGAGCAGGGCGTGTCTCATGGTGCCGGGACCTTAGCACACGGAGCGCCCGCCGCATGCTCACCATTGTTGGTGACGGCGGACGGTTCGTGGCCTCGGTGGGGCAGCGAGTGACGCCCGATCCCGGGCCCCGGCGCGGGTCGGTCGCCGGCAGGCGTTACACTGGCAAGGCCCTCCTGTCTGGGCCGACGGACACTCACCACCACGCACCCATGAAGAAGATTGGTTTCCTCTCGTTCGGGCACTGGACGCCCTCGCCCCACTCACAGACACGGTCCGCCTCCGACGCGCTGCTGCAGTCCATCGACCTGGCCGTGGCGGCCGAGGAACTGGGTGCCGACGGCGCTTACTTCCGCGTGCATCACTTCGCGCGGCAGCTGGGCTCGCCATTTCCGCTGCTGGCGGCGGTGGGCGCCCGGACGAGCCGCATCGAGATCGGCACCGCCGTCATCGACATGCGGTACGAGAATCCGCTGTACATGGCCGAGGACGCGGGAGCGGCCGACCTCATCGCGGGTGGCCGCCTGCAGCTCGGCATCAGCCGCGGCTCACCGGAGCAGGTGATCGACGGCTGGCGGTACTTCGGGTACCAGCCACAGGAGGGCGGTTCCGCGGCGGACATGGCCCGTCGGCACGCCCAGGTCCTGCTCGAGGTGCTGCGCGGCGAGGGCTTCGCGCAGCCGAATCCGCGGCCGATGTTTCCGAACCCTCCGGGCCTGCTGCGGCTCGAGCCGCATTCCGACGGGCTGCGCGAGCGCATCTGGTGGGGCGCCAGCTCGAACGCCACGGCGGAGTGGGCCGCGACGCTCGGGATGAACCTGCAGAGCTCGACGCTCAAGGACGACGAGAACGGCAAGCCGTTCCACGTCCAGCAGGCGGAGCAGATCCGTGCCTACCGCGCAGCCTGGCAGGCGGCCGGCCACGAGCGCGCGCCCCGCGTGTCGGTGAGCCGCAGCATCTTCGCGCTGGTCGACGAACGCGACTGGGCGTACTTCGGCCGCGGCAACAAGGAGGAGGACTCGATCGGGTGGCTCGACGAGAACACCCGGGCGATCTTCGGCCGCAGCTACGCGGCCGAGCCCGACGTCCTCGTGACGCAGCTGGCCGGCGACGAGGCCATTGCCGAGGCGGACACGCTGCTCCTGACCGTGCCCAACCAGCTCGGCGTGGACTACAACGCCCACGTGATCGAGTCGATCCTGCGGTACGTGGCCCCGCCACTCGGCTGGCGCTGAGTCCGGCGCGGACGACGGGCGGCAAATTCCCCTGGCGCGGGGCTTTTCGCCGGACGGCACGGCGGACCAGGCGCTGCCGGGTCGGCTGACTTGGCGGTTCGATCTGGTACGCTCCTGGCTTGGGCCATGCGCTGGAGGTGATCATGCGTATTGGCTTCAAGCACCTTGGCTTCGTCCTACTCGTCCTCTTCGGGCTCTTGATGTCGTCACGGTCCGCAGCGGCGCAGAGCGCCGGCAAGGTGGAAGTGTCGGGAGGCTACAACTTCCTCAGAGTCCAGGAGGAGGAGTTCGGGGACGAGAAGAACTTCCCGGCTGGGTGGTATGCCGACGTCTCGGGCGGCTTGACGGACAACCTGGCCCTGGTCGGGCAGGTCAGTGGGAACTACAAGACGATCGAAGATGTCGACCTCAAGCTTCACACGTTCGCTGGTGGCGTGCGTCTGAGCAGTCGCGCCAATCGGAACGCGGTGCCGTTCGTCCAGGTCCTCGGAGGCGCCGTCGTGTCCAGTTTCTCGGGCTTCGGTGAGAGCGATTCCGAGAACGACGGCATCCTGCAGGTCGGCGGCGGCGTGAACCTCATGACGGGCGGTGGCGTCGGGCTGCGCCTGGGCGTCGACTACATCCGCGCCTTCACCGAGGACGAAGGCACCAACGTCATCCGGTTCGGCGTGGGGATCGTCTTCGGGCGTTGAACGGACGCCGGTCTTGAAGGAGGCCGGGAAGGGGGTCGGCCCTGCCGGCCTCCCTCCCGGCTCGTCACCGGCCGCCTAGGGCGCGAACGCGAGCAGGACGTTCCCCGGCACGGCGCCGTTGCGCGAATAGCCGGAGTTCACGAACACCATGCCGCCGACGACGACCGCACCCGGGCCGTCGATGGAGCCACCGCGCGCCTTCACGCCGTTGACGGTCGTGAACTCACGCATCGTGTCGAAATCCCAGAGCACCTTGCCGTCGGCTGCGGCGTAGGCCCGGATGTGGCCGTCGTTGGATCCGGCGAACGCGACGCCGGGAATGGCCGTCACCGCCGCCGAGTGCGCCGGGTTGCAGCCGGGGGGCGCGCTGGCCGCGCACGGGACGGGCTCGGCCGCCCATACCTTCGCGCCATCGGCAATCCGCAAGGCGGTGACGCCGCCGCCGGCCTTGCGGTCGACGACGAATCGCTGCGGATCGAGGGGCCGGTTCTGGAACACCCGGTCCATGTCGGACGACGCCGCATACACGAGCTGGCCGTCGCTTGCCATGCCCCACTGGATGCCGCCGCTCGTGCCGCCCTTACCGACGCGCGTCTGCCACAGAATGGCGCCCTGTTTGTCGGGGTCGATGGCGTGGACGACGCCGGACTTCTGTCCGGCCAGGAGCACGTCGCGGCCGGCGCGGGTGGTGAGGATGACCGACGCAGCGAAGTCGTAGTCCGGCCCTGGGCCGTCCGGGCAGCTGGCCGCCTTGGTCGGGCAGGCGCCGCTGAAGACGTCCCCGGCGGTGAACTGCCTGGACCAGACGATGCGGCCCGACTTCATGTCGAGCGCCACCACGGCATCGCTCATCGACGTGGCGGGTATCGAGTAGTTGTCGCTGGTGACCGCATACAGCCAGCCGCGCCTGGCATCCACCGTCGGCGTCGCCCAGACGCCGGCACCGGACGGGCCGAACGCGGCCACGCCGGCGGTCGTGCGGCCGCGCTCCCGTGGCGGATCGACCAGGTACGTCTTCCACAGCTGGCGGCCGTCGCTGACCCGGAGGGCCACGACGCTGCCCCTGAACGTGCAGCAGGGGTACGTCGGATCGGCGGCGCGCGCTTCCTCCCACGACGACACCGGCACGTAGACGACGCCGTCGTGCACGGTCGCCGCGGCGGTCAGACGGGTGGAGTCGTGGGTCTCCACCTGGACTTTCCACAACAGCGCGCCCGTCTCGGCCCGTAGCGCGTAGAACCAGCCGGTCATGTCGCCGAACACGAGGACGTGGCGGCCGCCGACGGCGGCCGCCACGACGGCGGCCCGCACGGGGCCGTTGGCCTGGAAGGTCCACTCCAGACAGCCGCTGTCGGCCCGCATGGCGTGCACCAGGCCCGAGGCGCTGCCGACGAACAGGTGCCCGTCGAGGACCGTCGGCTGCGAATACGCCGACACGTCGCCGTCGAAGCCGAACGCCCATTTGAGTTTCAGGCCGGCGACCTGCTCGGGCCGGAGGCCGGCCGCGGCGGTTGGCTGGAACCGCGTGTTGCCCTGGCCCGGGCCCCAGCCGTTCCAGGTGACCGCCGGCCGGTCCGCGAGCTGAACGGTGCGGCTGGCGCAGAACGCGGACGCTGGCGGCCCCTCGACTGCGCCTGGGAGGCCGAGGTAGCCGGCCACGGCCTGGCGTTCCTCGCGGCTCATCGTCAGCGCCACGTTCATCATCGAACCGCCCTCGAGGGCCCGCAGGATGCGGGCCGCGGGCATCTGCCGCAGCGCGGCGCGCGTGGGCACGCGTGGGCTGGTCGAATCGTGGCACGCGGCGCAGTGTGTCTTGTAGGCCGCCTCGCCCCCTGGCGCCTGGGCTGACACGGCGCTCGACGGCGCTTGTGCGGGCGCCGTGGCCGGGGACGCCGGCGTCGCCGGCGCCTGCGCGAATGCCGCGGGCGCACCGGCCAACAGCGCCAGGCCCAGGATGGCGACGTGCCGCCCCCATGAGCCGGCCTGCCGCGGCCGATGGACCCGTACCGCGGTCGTCCTGTCTTCGATGGTCATCGTTGCCCTCGCGCGGTGGCGCTCGCGCGCCGCCCAGTCTACATCGAGGCCTCGAGGCCGGCTCGCCTCACGGGCGCCGCGCTTCTTCCGCGCGTGCGGCGCTCATGATGTTGGCCAGGGCCCGGTTGCCTTCGTGGCAGGCGAACTCGAAGATGGCCTGCGAGTCGTCGCGCTTGAGCGGCATCCGGATGGCCCACGGGCGTTCCCAGGTGGTGGGATCCTCCATGCGCGCCGTCCAGCTGATGGTGTTGCGATCCACGGGCGTGAAGCGCTCGGTCACGGTGAGCCCCGACGACGCGCCCCGGTAGATCAGGGCGTCGTGCACGTTGGTGGTCCGCACCACCAGCGTATCGCCGTCCCACCAGCCCCGTGCGTCGCCCATGTACTGCCGGATCGCAGGCGACAGCGCGGGCCGGCCGTCGAGCGGAACGACCCGGACGTCGTGAATCATCTCGTAGCGGATCACCACGTAGCCCGGCGCCTGCGTGATGTCGTACGACGCGCCGTAGATGATCGGCCGCATGGTGTCGGGCACGCCGCGAGAGATGCACCGGTCGTAGAGGCTGCGATCCGCGTACGAGTCGGCCGGGCCGCGTCCGGCGCGTGCGGCGGCCCGCGCGGCGGCCCGGGCCCGCGCGCCAGGCAGGAGTGGCGGCACCAGGCCGTCCTCGGGCTCGATGACGAGCCAGGGTTGCGCGTTGGCCGCGTCGAAGTGTTCGTACCAGTGGGGTGGACCGGCGCCGGTGTCTTCCTCGGCCGTGCCACCGATGCTGCGGGCCTGTCTGGCCGCGGTTTCCTGGCGCTCCTTCCGGAGCGCGGCCATCTCCGCCTCGCCGAAGTCCGCCAGGCGCCGGCCCGCCAGCTCCGCGGGCCGCTCGAACGGCGTATTGTTCTCGTCCTTGTTCGTGTAGATGCCCTGCAGGTCGGGATCACCCCAGGGCGTCCGCGGCGCCACGTACCCGGCCCGCGGCGCCTGCTGCGCCACCGTGTGCGCGGTCAGCACGAGGGCGCTGACCGCCGCCACGGCCGCGAACCCACCCATCCGTCTCGCCTTCCATCCTGCTGGCGGTCGATTGGCGGGCATCGGCCCTGATTGTCCGGCAGAACCGCGCAACCGTCCTCTACCTACTTCGCGGTAGAGACGCTCGCGTTCCATCGTCGAGGGGCCTGACGATGTCGGGTCGGGCACGTGGACGGTGTTCGGCCCGGAGCCCGGCGCTGGCTCAGCGCTGCCCGGTTCCGGCGGGGGCCGTGGGCCGGGAACCGCTCGACACTTCCTGCTGCGTGGCCGACAACACGTGCGTGCGCGACTTGAACCGCCAACCCTGGGGCGTGCGCACGTAGACGTCCTCGTAGTGGCCCTGCGCCTCCACCTTGCCGGGCTCGCCGTCGAGGCCGATCGCGATGAGGTACACCTTGCCTGTGGCGCCTTCGCGTGAGGGCTCGACGACGTGGTTGGCCATCACGTGGACGATTCCCGCCCACGGCACGTCCGAGCAGTCGGGGCGTCCGCCGCGTGCCGCCTCGGCCAGCCGCTCGCGGCCCGCGTAGGTGTTCAGGATGCGTCCACCCCGCGACGTGGCGAACATGCCGTCAGGGGTGTACAGGTCCGCGTAGTCGTAACCACGGTTCGTGCAGCGGTCGATGGCGTAGGCGTACTTCGCCGCCAGCCGCTGAATATCGACGTAGTCCAGCGGGGTGAGGTCGCGGGTCTGCGCGTGGGCGGCCTGCGCGAGCACGGCGGCAGCGGTCAGCACGAGCGGCAGCCGGAGCGCGGTGGGCAGAGTCATGCGTCCTCTCTGTCCGGCCCGCCGTCGCAGGCCATCAGCAGGACGTCCACGTCCGCCAGCGCCGGCAGACGGTCGAGACCGGTACGCACACGCTCGGCCCCGGCCGTGCCGAGACGCGCGGCGACGGCCTCATGGCAGCGCTGCGCCACCTCGTGGGGCGTCGCGGGCACCACGTCGGGCAACGTGCGCGTGACGGTGCGTCCGTCGGCCAGGCGCACCGTCACGGAGGCGCCCTGCTGTCGGGGAAAGTTCTGCGTGAATCCGGCGTCCACGTCGAGTCGCATCGCGTCGATGAGGCGCTGCACCGCCGGGACGTCGAGGCGTGCGTAGTTGGACTCGGCGAGCGCCCCGCTCGCGAGCACGGCGGCCACGCCGTACTGAATGCTCATCTTCGCCTGCAGCGGGCGTACGAACGGACCGCTGAAGTCGCAGCCCGGATAGGCGAACGCCGCGCGCGACACGCGCACGTCGACGGCGGCGATCTCCTCGGCGCGCACTCCGTCCTCACGCGTGAGCTGCAGCGCGGCCTGACACGCGGTCTGCGCGAAGTTACACGCGGGCGCAGGCTTGTTGTAGACGTCGAGGATCTCCGCCCGGCCGCCCGTGAAGAGCGAGATCGTGGGCGCCTCGGCGCGGCGGAAGGCCCGGAAGAGCCCCGCCTCACCCTCCAGGGCATCCTCGGAGGCCTGGGCGCCTTCGCGGGCCAGCAGCACGCACGAGACGGCGTTGCGCGCGGCAAAGCCGGGATGGAAGTACATGTCGCCGCTGCCCGAGTGCGGCCACTGGTTCAGGCCGCTGCTCGTGTTGGCGGCCAGGGCCATCGCGGCGACCGTGGCGTCCTCCGGGAGCCCCAGCATCAGGGCGCCGCCGAGCGCCGCGCCGATGGGGCTCACCAGGCCCGTCGGCCGGAAGAGCCGCGCGAGGTCGGCGTCCATCAGCGCCCGCCCGAGGCGCGCGCCCGCCTCGTAGGCCACGACCGCCGATCGGAGCAAGGTGTCGCCGCTCACGGCCTGTCCTTCGGCCAGCGCCAGCAGCGCCGGCCACACGACCACGCCGTGATGGCAGATGCTGGCGGCGTGCATGTCCTCGCGGACGAGCCCGTGTCCCATCACCGCGTTCGCGAAGGCCGCGTCACCGGGATGCACGACGAGGTGCGTGCCGAGGATGCGTGCGCCGGGCGCCGTCGGCCGGGCCAGCGCCACCGCCTGCCGGCTCCATGGCAGGTGCGCCGCCTCGTACGCGCAGCCGATGAGGTCCGCCAGGCAGACCCGCGCCTTTGCCAGCGCGTCGGCCGACAGGGAGGGGAAGGCCGCGCGGGCCTCGCGCGCGAGGCGTCACAGTTGCCGCGGCTCCGCAGGGGCGGTCACGGGATCCCGGGCGGACGGCTCACTGGCGGCCACCCGGGCCGGGGCCGCCGCGGCCGCCACGTCCCTCGCGCCCGCGGCCGCCGCCCCCGCCCCCGAACCGCTGGTACGGAGTCGGATTGACGATGAGCCGGTCGAGGAACAGGTCGATCGACTGGGCCATGACCTCGATCGCGTCGAACGCCGTGTTGTCGAAGGCGTGATCGGCGCCCTGGATGAGCGTCAGCGCGGACGGCACGTCGAGGGCGTGCAGCTTCGTCCAGAAGTCGATGCTGGACTGCGCCGGAATGGTCCCGTCGTTCGTGCCGTGGATGAAGATCGTCGGTGCGAATCCCTTGGTGATGTAGGACGTCGGCGACGCGGCGGCGATGGTCTCGGGCGTGGCCTGGCCCTGCGCAAAGAGGCCCGTGGCGGTCTGCGCACTGGCCAGGGGATAGACGCCGATGCAGGCGTTCACCTCGGAGCTCACGCCTGCGTTGCCGCCGGTGCCCTCGAACTCCCTGCGTCCGTTCGTGCCGGCGGCCATGAGGGCCAGCATCCCGCCCGCCGAATAGCCGGCGACGACGATGCGGTTGGGGTCGACGCCGAGGCGATCGGCGTTCGCGCGGGTCCAGCGGATCGCGGCCTTGGTGTCGTGGAGCTGGGCCGGCCACAGGCCCTCGCTCTGGAGCCGGTAGTTCGCCGAGATGCTCGTATAGCCCCTGGCACCCAGCGCCTTGGCGTCGTTGATGATGTAGCCGGCGTTCTTGTTGCCGACGAAGAAGCCGCCTCCGAAGAGGTGCACGATGGCCATGCGCTTCGACGCCACGTTCTGGGGCGGTCGATAGACGTCGAGGGTGAGATCCTTGTCGCCCCCCTTGCCGAAGACGATGTCCTTCTCGACGCGGAGGTTCCCCGTGTCGGGCGCACGCCCCTGCGCCTGAAGCGACAGCGCCGTGAGCGCCGGTGTCGCGGCGATGACGCTCGAGGCCGATGCCTTGACGAATCCCCGTCTGGTGAGTCGCGTCATAGATCGTTTTCCCCCTGTCCGGTAGCGAGCGGAACGCCGCAAATGTAACGCAAGGATGCCGGCGATCTCATCACCTTTCACGCGCCAGGCTGTTGGAGCCGATGGGCCGAGCCGAGACGACCAGGGAGATGATGTCCCGCTCCGCATCGTCGTCATCGCCGGCGCGTCGTCGCCCGGTGTCCGTGGCCGGTGCGGCCGGAGTCTGCGTGATGCTCGCGGCCGCGCCGTCCGGGCCGATGGCCCAGTCCCTCGGCGAGGCCGCGCAGCGGGCGGCGGAACAGCGCCAATCCACGCAGGTCCCTTCGCGCAGTTTCTCGACCGGCGACCTGAAGGACGAGTCCGGCGCCCGGCTCGACGGGCGCACGCCGTCGCGGTTCAGCAATGGTGCCCGGCCGCCGGCGGGTGCCAACGGCGGTCCGCCGACGCGCGAGGACATCGTCCGCGCGGTGATGCCCGCGGTCGTCACGATCGAGTCGAGTGCGGGCGTCGGCAGCGGATTCTTCGTCGACCAGGGTGTCGTCCTGACCAACCGCCACGTCGTCGAGGGCGGCGGCCTGCTGAAGATCCGCCTGGCCAGCGGTGAGACGACGACGGGCAGCGTGAGGCAGACGGCCACCGACGCCGACGTCGCGATCGTCCACGTCGACCGTCCGACGCCCGGCCAGCCGCTCCTGGCGCTGGGCAGCGCCGTCGACCTGCGCGTCGGCGGGGAAGTGCTCGCCGTGGGCTCGCCGCTCGGTGTCCTCCGCAGCACCGTGACGCGCGGCATCGTCAGCGCGGTCCGGACGATCGGCGGGCTCACCTACGTCCAGACCGACGCGGCGATCAACCCGGGCAACAGCGGCGGCCCACTCGTCGACGACCGCGGCTACGTCATCGGGATCACCACGGCGAAGTTCAAGGCCGGCGAATCACTCGGGCTCGCGCTCGGCATCGACCATGGCGTGCGGCTCGTCGAAGGGCGAGGCCCATCGGTGGCCTGGGGCCCCGCGACGCCCGGTCGAGGCCTGGACCTGGCCGCGGTCGACGGGTCGCCACGCCGGAACGACAGCGACGACGTGCGTGACCGCGGTGCGCGGGAGTTCGAGGGGGTCATGCAGACGCTGGCCCGGCACGCCGACCGGCTGGACGCCACCTGGCAGCGGTCGCGCTCCGACTGCGGTCCCGACACGCGCGCCGCGGCGGGAAGCCGGGCCTGGTTCGGCCTGCTGGCCGACCGCGGCCTCGCCGACCGGGCGACGGGTGACTGTCATGCGTGGTTGAGCAACATCGCGGAGGACGCCCAGTCCATCGACGGCGAGGTCCGCCGGGCAAACGCGGCGGCTCGCCAGGCAGGCGTCTATCCGGGCACGACCCGGGACCTCCGGCGGAAGTACAAGCTCGATTGGTCGGGCTGGGACCGCTGACACAGGCCGCCCACGCCCCCCGGGCCCCTCCTAGCGGCCGCGATCGTCGCCGTTCACCTTCTCGAACACCCGCTCCGGCGGCGGCAGCCCCTTGCGGGCGTTCTCGGCGGCCTGCTGTTCGTAGATGCGCTCACCGCTGAGCGAGTTCTTCACCGCACCGTTGCCCTCGTGACAGCCGTACTCGTAGATGACGTAGCCGGGCTGCGTGGTCAGCGTCATGCGCAGCGTCCAGGGCGCCGCATAGGTCTTCGGGTCCTCGATCCGCAACTGGTAGTCGAGCATCTCCGGGTCGATGCGCGTCAGCCGCTCCGTCATCCTGGCGGCTTCGCTGTGCCGGGGACCGTTGCCGTTGGGGCCGATGGCGGTGCGGTCGGTGAAGTTGGTGGTCTCGATGACCAGCGTATTGCCCTCCCAGCGGCCGCGCGAGTCGCCCATCAGCTGCCGGATGCCGCTGCCGATGTGCGGGCGGCCGTCGAGCGGGATCACGCGGGTGTCGTGCACCATCTCGTAGGCGATGATCACCGAGTCGGGCGTCTGGAGGATGCGCGCGCCGTTGCCGTAGACCACCGGCAGCCATGACCCCGCCAGGCCGCGCGTGATGCACCGGTCGTACTGGTTGAAGTCCTCGACGGAGTCGAAGGGCCCGACGCCGTTGGTGCCGGGCACCATCCTGCGCGCGCGGGCCTCCGCGGTCAGCGCCGGCACCCGGCCGTCCGGCGGCTCGATGACGAGCGACGTGTATCCGAAGGCGCGTGTGCCTTCCTCGTTCCGGAACGTGCCCGTCCGGGCGTCGTTGACGTCGCGGGCGTCGCGCCGTTCCCGGTCGCGCGCGGCGAACTCCTCGTCGGTGAGGGAGCGCCGCGTCCCGAACTGGGCCGGGCGGGACATGGGCACGCCGCGCATGTCGTCGCTGGTCCAGACACCTTCGAGGTCGGGGTGGCCCCACGGCGTCTTCGGCGGCGCCCACCCGGGCCTGGCGACCGCCGCAGCCGACGCCTCGGCCGAGCCCTTCGCCTGTGCCCAGGCGGGAGCGTCCGCGCCCGCCAGTCCGACGATCACCATCACTCCCGCCATCAGTGCACGCATGCGCTTGTCCTTCCGATCCGTCCGGGCAGCCCGTCTCGAACGCTGGGAGGGTAGCAGAAGACACCGGGGATCGCACGGGCGGCACCCGCGTCGTTGCGCCGATGCGGGCGCCCGCCTAATCTAGGCCCCATGAACGGGTCTTCGCCAGCCGGCCGCATGACGCTGTGCCTGCACACGAACACGTCGGCGGGCGCTGGTTACCGGCGGGCGCTCGAGGGATGGGCCAGGGCCGGGATCTCCCTCGTCGAGCTCGACGCGGCGCTGGTCGACGCGTTTCTCGCGACGGACACGATCGAGGGCGCGCGTGGCGTGTTGGCGGACAACGGCCTCACCGCGGTGCACGGCGCGGTGGGCGTCGGTGGCCTGGTCGCGCCGAACCCGCGCCATGCCGAGGCGATCGACCGTTTCAAGGCGCGCCTCGAGATGTTCGCGCACCTCGGCGTGCGCAAGGTCTACGCCACCGCCCTGGGCGATCGGCGCATTGCCCTCGAGGATTACACGGTCGTGGCGGCGCAGCTGCGGGCGGTCGGCGACGCGGCCCGCGCGTTCGACATGTCGTGCAGCGTCGAGTTCGCCCGCTCGTCGCCATACCTGTCGACCTTGTTGACGGCGCTCCGGGTCACGCGCGACGCCGCGCACCCGAACGTCGGCGTGCTCTTCGACTTCTACCACTTCTGGTCGGGGCTCAACCGGTTCGAGGACCTCGACGCCATCCAGGCGGGCGAGATCGCGCACGTGCACTTCCAGGACGTGCCGGACGGTCCCCGGGAACTGCTGGACAGCCAGACCCGCGTGATTCCCGGTGACGGCGTGGCGCCAATCGTGCCGACCCTCCGGACGCTGGCGGAGAAGGGCTACGCGGGCCCCGTGTCGGTGGAACTGTTCCTGCCACGATTTCGAGACGGCGATCCGTTCGCGGTCGCGAGCGAGATTCGCGTGAAGTGCGAGACGCTGATGGCGCGTGCCCGGGAGGGCGCCTGAGGGCCGCGCTGTGGGTTGCGCCCGCCCGAGCGCAGGCCCTACGCTACGCGCATGCACAAGACGGCGTTCGCACTGATCTCGATGCTCGCGGCGACCAGCCTGGCGCTGTGGGCACAGGCGCCGAGGGGACGGGCGTCCACGGCGGGGGCGGTTCCGCAGGTTCACGCCGATCTCAACCAGCTGATGCGCGGCGTGCTGTACCCGGCCGCCAACGTGGTCTTCTTCGCGCAGGCCGATGACCCCGCTGCGGTGAAGCCGGCGCCCGACCCATCGATGGCGACCGATCCGCTCGCCAGTACCTTCGGCGGATGGCAGGCGACCGAGAACGCGGCGCTGGCGCTGGCCGAGTCGGCCACCCTGATGTCGATGCCTGGCCGCGTCTGCTCGAACGGCATACCGGCACCGACGCGGGATCCTGCCTGGACGGCCTTCGTGCAGGAGGTCCGGGACGCCAGCCTGCAAGCCTATGCGGCGGCCAAGACCAAGGATCAGGACCGGATGGCGGCCGTCGCCGAGACGCTGAGCACGGCGTGCGCCGGCTGCCATCGCAAGTGGCGCGACCGGCGTCCGGCCGCGACCCGCTGCAAGTAGAGCGGGGCGGGCCATCGGCCCCGCCGACCGGCCTGGCGAGCGGCGGCGCCCGTGGCGACTGCGACCACGCCTCACCGACGGGCGGGAAGCAGATGGTCTACGATCGAGGCGATGGCCAATCTGGCCCGATACGCGTGGGGCGTGCTCGTCTACAACCTGGCCGTGATCGCCTGGGGAGCGTATGTGCGCGCCACCGGGTCTGGGGCCGGCTGCGGCGCGCACTGGCCCCTGTGCAACGGCGAGGTGGTGCTGCGCCCGCAGAGCGTCGAGACGCTCGTGGAGTTCTCGCACCGTGCCACGAGCGGGCTGGCGCTGGTGTCCGTCGTGGTGATGTTCGTGTGGGCGCGGCGGGTCTCGGTGCCCGGCGCGCCGGTCAGGCTGGGCGCCGCCCTGTCGCTGGCCTTCATGCTCGCCGAGGCCGCGCTCGGTGCCGGGCTCGTGCTGTTCGGACTCGTCGCCCGCGACGCCAGTGCCGCGCGGGCGTTCGCGGTGGCGGCGCACCTGCTCAACACGTTCCTGCTGCTGGCGGCGCTGACGCTGACCGTCCACTGGGCGTCCGGAGGCCGTCGGCTCCAGGCCGGCGGGCAGGCCGGCACCTGGCGCCTCGCGCTGGGGGCGGCGGCGCTGCTCGCCGTGAGCGTCGCCGGGGCCGTCACCGCGCTCGGCGACACCCTGTTTCCGGCCGGGTCGCTGGCCGAGGGGCTGCAGGCGGACCTCTCTGCGGCGTCGCACTTCCTGATTCGGCTCCGCACCATCCACCCGGTACTCGCGGTGTTCGTGGCCGTGCCGCTCATCCTCGGCGGCAGACGCCTGGCCGGGAGCGGCCCCCGCGCAACTGCGCTGTCGCGTGCGCTGACGTGGCTGCTGGGGCTTCAGCTCCTGGCAGGAGCCATCAACGTGGCGCTGCTCGCGCCGGTCTGGCTACAGCTCGCACATCTGCTGCTGGCCGACGTCGCCTGGGTGACCTACGTCTTCCTCGGAGCCGACGCGCTGGCGGCAGCCGAAGCCGGAGCCGCGGTCGCCACGCAACCGTCGCCGGTCGGCCCCCCGGCGGCGGCAGCGGTCAGTGCGTCATCGCGTAGAGGATGATGTCGAGCCCCACCGAATAGGCCCCGGGCGAGAACCGGTAGAAGTACTGCGCGTCCTCGGCCTCACGCTCCCACGCGTCGGGGATGTCGCTGTTGTGGATCATCACGACCATCAGCCGGCCGTGCGCATCGGCGATGCCCCGCGCGTCGACCTTGGCGCTGTCGCTGCCGCGTTCCGAGACGCCGCCGCCGCTGCGCCGCCAGTACTGGAACGAGGCCATTTGTGGCACGGCCCGCACGACGAAGAGCGTGCGCCAGACGGGGTGTTCGGGCGGGAGGTCGATGATCGGGTAGCGGTCGCGAGGCAGCACGCGCCCGATCTCCTCGTCCCACTGCAGACCGGCGCGCGTGCCCCAGTAGTCGGAGGCGAAGATGAACCCGCCCTTCTCCAGATACTCGCGCAGGCGCGCCACTTCCTCGTTCGAGAAGCGGGCCGAGCCGCCGTCTTCGACGAGCAGATACGGGCATTGGAACAGGGCCGGATCGGTCGCCGAGACGGTGAGGTAGTCGGGGTCGCCCGTCTTGTCCCGCGCGATACGCGTCTTCGTCACTTCGCCCAGACGGACGCTGAAGTTGATGTCGGCGCCGGGGTAGTCGGTGCTCCAGCCCCGCTTTTCCCGATGGTCGCTCGAGAAGGTCAGCCGGCAGTGGTTGAACGCGCCGGTGAACGTCGCGGCGGTCGGGTGCCGTGGCGCGGCGTAGAATCCGAAGCCCCCTCGCCAGATCTGGCCTTGCGCGACTCCCGTCGCGGCAATCAGTCCCGCGAACATCCACGACAGCCTTCCTGCCAGGCGCGTCCGTCGGGTCATGGGTGCCTCCGGCGACTGGTGGTCCCAGTCCTCCGTTCAGTATCCCCCGGTTTCCATGGGTTGGCGATTGACTGGACACCCGGACAGCCTGAGCAGCGGTGGCTGACGGTTCCCGCCCCCCTGGCGCCAGGTCTCTGGGAGTGGGGAAGGCATCGAATGGCGCGCGTGCCCGCGCGGTCGGCGCCGCCGGCGCCGCCGGCACCCCAGGGCGCAGGGCTTTCCCTGGACGGCCGGACCCGGTAATCTCACGGGCGTTCAAAAGGCGGCGCGCCGACGGCGGCGCGCGCGCGAGAGGAGGCGGCATGAGACGCATCGCGATCGTCGCGGCGGTGGCACTGCTGGTGGCGGCGGCAGCCGAGCCGGCGTTGGCTCAGGGGCGCCAGGGGCGCGGCGGTCCACCCTCACCCCCGCCCACGATCACTACGCTGGCCGGCGATGTCCAGGCTGACTGGGCGGCCCAGAAGGAACAGATGACGAACGCCGCCGACGCGATGCCCGCCGACAAGTGGGACTACAAGTCGACGCCCGCGCAGCGGAGCTACGGTGAGCAGATCATGCACGTCGTGCAGGCCAACGGGTTCCTCTTCGGTGCGCTCGGGGGCAAGACGCCGGCACCGGCGATCAACATGAAGGCGGCCACGAAGGCCGAGGTCATGACGGCCCTGCGCCAGTCCTTCGACTACGGCGAAGCCGTCCTGAAGGAGTTCTCGGACCAGCAGTTGAACGAGCGGGTGGCGCCGCCGCCGTTCATGGGCTCGTCGGCCAGCCGGCTGCGGCTGATCTACGGGTCGATGCAGCACACGCAGGACATCTACGGCCAGATGGTCGTCTATCTGCGGCTGAACGGCATCGTTCCGCCCGCCAGCCGTCGCGGCGGGGTGTAGACCCGGCCGCCCGCGCTGCCGCGGCGTGAGGCCGCGCGGCGGGGGGCGACCGCGGTCTCGTGGATTCCCCTGGGAGCCGCCGGTCGAGCCAAGGCCGGCGCCATCGGGTGCTCTCAGGCCACGGCAGGCGCGCGCTGCACGAGGCGCTCGTGCATGAAGATCAGGCTGAGCAGCATCATCAGGTCGGCGTCGATCATCCCGCGCTCCGCCGGTGCCATGGCCGGGAGCCGATCGGCGAGCGCGCGGACGGCCGATCCCCGGAGGAACGGGATCGAGTCGACCACCGCGCCGCGCAGCGTGTCCTGGATCAACGCAGCCATCCGGCTCGGCGTGCCCGCGGCGTCCGGTGGGCTCAGGAACGGGTGCTTCTGTCGCCGGTAGACCGTGTCGGTCAGCACGTCCCGTGCCGCCTCGCGCAGGATGTATTTCTCGGTCAGGCCCCGGATCTTCAGGCTCACCGGCGTCGCGAAGAGGAACTCGCCGACCAGGTGGTCGAGGAACGGCACGCGGCCCTCGATCGAGTGCGCCATCTCCATGCGGTCGCCGAGCAGCACCAGGATGTAGGACGGCAGGATCGTCTTGCTCCACAGGTAGAGCGACTGGTGCACGGGCGCGCGACCGTTCAGGCGATTCCTGACGTCGATGTTGTCGAGCAGCAGGCTGGCGCGATCGAGCGACGCGAAGGGGGCGACGTAGTCGGGGTTGAACAGGGGTTCGATCCGCTTCGACCGGGCGAAGAACGGCTGGTACATCGCCGGCGTGAAGCCGAGCAGCCGCGCCATCCGCGCCGAGCCGTCCGTCCGCTCGCTCGAGAGCAGGAGGCCCTGCGAGACCGTGTTCGACGCTTCGAGCTGCTGCACGAGGCGCTGGATCTCGGCAGGATCCTGGCCCGCGCTGTCGTGCCGCAGCATGTCCTCGCGGAAGTGCGCGTAGCCGCCGAGCATCTCGTCGGACCCCTCGCCGGTCAGCACCACCTTGAAGCCGGCGTCACGGACCGCCCGGCTCAGCAGGTACTTCGCGACGAAGTGCGCGTTGACGCACGGCGCCTCGCCGAAATAGATCGCATCGGCGAAGTTGTCGGCGAGCGCGTCCTGGTCGATCGGGATCGGCACCCAGTCCGCGCCGGCCTTGGCGGCCATCTCCCGGGCGATCGCTCCCTCGTCGTAGTCTTCGTGACCGAAGCGCAGCGTGAACGCGCGGACGGGGTCGGTCCGGTGCCGTGCGGCCAGCCCGAGCACCGCGCAGGAATCGATGCCGCCGCTCAGGTAGCAGGCCACCGGCACGTCAGCCCGCAGCCGCACGCGGACGGCATCGTCGAGCACCGCGCGGAAGCCCTCGATGTACTCCGCGTCGGGCCGGGCGGGCGCGCCGTGGTCGCGCGGCGGATAGGTGATGTCCCAGTAGGGCGCCACCGAGAGTCCCTTGGCGTCCGCCGTCAGGCAGCAGCCGGGCGGAACGTTGTACACGCCCTCGAACAGCGTGCGGCTCGGCGGCAGGAACCCCACCGAGAAGTGCATGGCCTCGGCGTCCCAACGCGCCGGCACGCCGGCCGCGAACAGCGCCTTCATCTCCGACGCGACGAAGAGCGCGCCGTCGTGAACGGCGTAGAACAGCGGCTTGACGCCGAACCGGTCGCGGACGGCGTGGAGCTTGCGCGCGCGGTCGTCCCAGATGACGAAGCCGTACTCGCCCCGGAGGCGGTGCACGCACTGCGTGCCGAGGTCCTCGTAGAGGTGCAGCGCGATCTCGCTGTCCGAGCGCGTGCGCAGGCGGTGCCCGCCCTGTTCGAGCTCGCGCTGGATCCGTTCGTAGTCGTAGAACTCGCCGTTGGCGATGATCCAGGCCGAGCCGTCCTCGTTGGCGATGGGCTGATCGCCCGTGGCGAGGTCGATGATGCTGAGCCGCGCGTGGCCCAGGGCGACCTGGCCGTGCGGGGCGATCCAGGAACGGTGGCCGTCTGGCCCGCGGTGGTGCAGCGTCCGGACGGCGCGCCCGAGCGCGTCCGGATCGACCCGGCCACCCAGGGAGAGAATCGCCGCGATACCGCACATAGGTTGCGCGGGATTCTAGCCCAGGCGTCGATGCCGGGCGGCCGGGTGATGCTCCCGGATGCCCGGTTCTTCCTCGCGGAATTTCTTAACAACCGTGGGCGGAAATTCAGGTAAAGTCTCGCCCGGGGCGGGCCGGCCCATGGCCCTCCCGCTACGTGGGTTTCACTCACTGGTGGGGCGTGACCGTGATCCGATACACGTGCAAGGGCGATGTGGTGCGCGGAGGCAGGCTTCTGACGTGGTTTCGCCTGGCGTGCGTCGCCGGGGGCGCGGCCTGGCTGGGTTCCGTCGGCATGGCCGTGCCGCGCGCGGCCGAGCCGCAGCGCGCGCCGGCAGCCTCGGTCCCGACCGCTCCACCGGCTCCGACATCGGCACCGGGGGGTCCGGTGCGGCGTGCGGCTGCACCCGCACCCGCAGCGGCGGCCCAGTCGCCGGCCGTCGTCGGCACCGTGGTCACCCAGTACTGCACCAGCTGCCACAACGACCGCACCAAGAGCGGCGGGCTGTCGCTGGCCACCCTCGACCCGACGAACGTCCCCGCCGACGCAGAGGTGTGGGAGAAGGTCATTCGCAAGGTCCGCACCGGCATGATGCCGCCCATCGGTGTCCGGCACCCGGACCCGCAGACCCGCGCCACCTTCGTCTCGACGCTGGCCGGCACGCTGGATCGGGCCTCGGCGGCCAGGCCGAACCCGGGACGTCCGGCCCTGTACCGGCTCAATCGGACGGAGTACGCGAACGTGATTCGCGATCTCCTCGACATCGACGTGGACGCGACGTCGCTGCTGCCGCCCGACGATTCGGCCTACGGCTTCGACAACGTCGCCGACGTGCTGAGCGTGTCGTCCACGTTGATGGAGCAGTACGTCAGTGCGGCCGGCCGGGTCAGTTCGCTCGCCGTCGGCAGCCCGGACGTCAGCCCCGGCGCGCAGGTGTTCAACATCCGGCAGGACGCGTCACAGGACAAGCACATCGAGGGGCTCCCGTTCGGAACCGTGGGCGGGCTGCTGGCGCGGCCGGTCATCCAGGTCGAGGGTGACTACACGCTCTCGTCCAAGTTCTTCCGCACCAACCTGGGCGTGATGCGCGGGCTCGAGTACGAGCATTGGATGGAGTACGCGGTGGACGGCAAGCGCGTCCACCTGTTCAAGGTGGGCGGGCCTGACGACTGGGCGGCCAGCCTGGCCAACAACACGCTCATCGGCGACCAGATCGACGAGCGGTCGCGGGTGTCGGTCCGCCTGACGCCCGGGCCACACGAGATCACGGCCGCCTGGATCGACAAGGGCTCCGCGCCGGACCCGTATCGCGTGCTGCCGCCGGTGCGCAGCTCGCACGACCCGCGCGACCCGCTCGGGATTCCGCACCTGCTGACCTTCACGGTGACCGGCCCGTACAAGCCTGGCGGGAGCGGCGACACCCCCAGCCGCCGGCGCGTCTTCCTGTGCCGGCCGCCAGCCAACGCGACACCGCAGGCCGAAGAGGCGTGCGCCACGCGCATCCTGTCCGCGCTGGCCCGCCGGGCCTACCGCGGCCAGGCGACCGACGCCGATACCCAGCGCCTCCTGGCGTTCTACCGGCAGGCCCGTGGGCAAGGAGGCTTCGAGGGCGGCATCGAGGCCGGCCTGCAGCGGGTCCTCGCGAGCCCCAAGTTCATCTTCCGCGTCGAACGCGACCCGGCCAGCGTGCCGGTCGGGGCGGCGTATCAGCTCACCGACCTCGAGCTGGCCTCCCGGCTGTCGTTCTTCATCTGGAGCAGCATGCCCGACGACGAACTGCTGCAGGTGGCCGCCGAGGGCCGGCTGCGTGCGCCCGGCGTACTCGACCGACAGGTGCAGCGCATGCTGGCCGACCCGAAGGCCGAGCGCCTGACGACGAACTTCGCGGGGCAGTGGCTGCACCTGCGCAACCTCCGCACGCAGCAGCCGAACTCGATGGAGTTCCCCGACTTCGACGACGACCTGCGCGGTGCGCTCGAGCGGGAAGCCTGGATGTTCTTCGACAGCATCCGGACCGAGAATCGCAACGTCCTGAACCTGATGACCGCCGACTACACGTTCGTCAACGAGCGGTTGGCCCGGCACTACGGCATCCCGAACGTGTACGGCAGCCGCTGGCGGCGCGTGACGCTGACCGACGAGGCCCGGCGGGGGCTGCTGGGCAAGGGCGCCATTCTCACGGTGACGTCGAACGCCGACCGGACGTCGCCGGTCAAGCGCGGCAAGTGGGTGCTCGACAACATCCTGAACGCGCCGCCTCCGCCCCCGCCG
>CAWULT010000048.1:0-31683 GCA_963923455.1 uncultured bacterium | reverse complement strand
CAAGACGTTCGCCACGCTGTCCCCGATCCCGGGATTCCGTCAATGGCTGCAGCAGAAGGGACGGGACCGGCGCCGCTCGCCCGAGCTCGAAGCGCTGCTGGCCGGCACGGAGAACGGCACGGCGTCCGATGTCGGCGCGGTCCTGCCGCCGCTGCGCGCCGAGATCATCGCGCACTGCGTCGACTACCTGCTGCGGGCGCGCCACAACGGTGCCCCCGCTGACGCCGTGGCGCGATTCCACCTGGCCAACGGCGCGCGCCTCGAGCGCCTGAACTGGATGGGCGACCCGTCGGGCGCGGGCATCCGCCGGTCCCTCGGCCTCATGGTGAACTACGTCTACCGGCGGGCGGACGTCGAGCGGAACCACGAGGCCTACGCCAGGCACGGCAAGATCGTCGCGTCCCCGCGCTTCGGGCGGGCGTGAGCCCGGGCCGTCCCCCGGCCGTTACGGGCAGGGATTGGGCTGCGCCTTGTGCACCTGCTCGATCGCCTGGATCACCTCGTCCGACAGGCGGACGTCGACGCTCGCCACGTTCGTGGCCAGCTGCTCCATCGTCGTGGCGCCGATCAAGGTGCTCGTGACGAAGCGCTGGCGATTGACGAACGCCAGCGCCATCTGCGCGGGATCCAGGCCGTGGTCGCGGGCAATCGCCACGTAGGCCGCGGTCGTCCGCTCCGCAAGCTCACCGCTGTAGCGCGCGAAGCGGCTCCACCGGACGAGGCGCGCGGCCGGCGGGCGGGCCCCGTTCAGGAACTTCCCCGTCAGCATGCCGAACGCCAGGGGTGAGTACGCCAGCAGACCCAGGTCCTCCCGGATGGCGATCTCCGCCAGGCCCACCTCGAAGCTGCGGTTCAGCAGGTTGTACGGGTTCTGGATGCTGGCCACGCGCGCCAGCCCCCGCGCGTCGGCGAGCTGCAGGTAGCGGTGCACGCCCCAGGGGGTCTCGTTCGAGAGGCCGACGTGGCGCACCTTGCCCGCCCGCACCAGATCGCTCAGCACCTCGAGCGTCTCCTCGATGGGCGTCGAGTCGTCCCGTTCCGCGTGCTGGTAGCCCAGCCGGCCGAAGAAGTTCGTGCTGCGGGCCGGCCAGTGGACCTGATACAGGTCCACGTAGTCGGTCTGCAGGCGCCGGAGGCTGTCGTCGAGCGCCTCGACGACGTTCCGGCGGTCGAGCCTGTTGTCGCCTCCGCGCACGTGCGTGACGCCGAGCGCGGCGCCGGGTCCGGCCACCTTGGTGCACAGCACCACCTGCTGACGCCTGCCGCTGCGCCGAAGCCAGGTGCCGATGATGCGCTCGGTGGATCCGTAGGTCTCCGCGCGGGGCGGCACGGCGTACATCTCGGACGTGTCGATCAGGTTGACGCCGTGGTCCACGGCGTAGTCGAGCTGTGCGTGCCCTTCGGCCTCGGTGTTCTGCTCGCCCCAGGTCATGGTGCCGAGCCCGATCAGGCTCACCTGCATGCCGGTCCGTCCCAGTGCGCGAAATTCCATCCTCGTCTGCTCCCTGTCCCGTGCGGGCTTCACAATCGTGTCACAACTGCTCCACGCCTCCGCCGCATCCTGCTCCTTCGGCGCCGCGCCACGCGACGCGTGCTACCGAGGGAGAGGTAGTCGGCCGGCGGCGCCGCCGGCCGCCGACGGGCGTGCGATAGGATGCACGTCGTCCCGTCCGCTGCCGAGCTCTTTCCGTTGTCGAGGCCCGCATGCGCGCTTCCGTCGCCGTCGCTACACTGGCGCTCGCCCTCACCGCCGCCTCGCTCGTCACGCCCGAAGCCCAGACCCGCGCCGGACGGCCCCGGCCCCACACCACGTGGGACCAGTACCTGGGTTCGTCCGACTCCGCCCAGTACTCCGCGCTCGATCAGATCAACCGGTCGAACGTCTCGCGCCTGACGGTGGCCTGGACGTTTCCGGCCGGCAACCGCACCTTCCTCTTCAATCCCCTGGTCGTCGACGGCCTGGTCATCGTGCTGGCCGGCGCCAACGACCTCGTCGCGCTCGACGCCGCCACCGGCACGCCGGTGTGGAGCCGGCCGCATCCCGGGGCGGTCGGCACGCGCGGCGTGAACTACTGGCGCAGCCCCGACGGCCGCGACCGCCGGCTGATCTACATGGCCGGCGGGTACCTGACGGCGATCGACGCGCGCACCGGCGCGCCGATTCCGTCGTTCGGCGAGAACGGCCGTGTGGACCTGCGCACGGCGCTCGCCGCCGACGGGCACGACCTGAAGGACGTCACGCCGCTGCAGACCAGCAACCCGGGCCGGATCTTCGAGGACCTGGTGATCATGCCCCTGCCCGCCCAGGGCTCGGGATACGACTCGAACCCGGGCGACGTCCACGCCTACGACGTCCGCAGCGGGACGCTGCGGTGGGTGTTCCATTCGCTGCCGCACGAGGGCGAGCCGGGGGCCGAGACGTGGCCGAAGGACGCCTGGAAGACGCACGGCGGCGTTCACAACTGGAGCGAGCTGACGATCGACGAGGCCCGCGGCATCGCCTACGTGCCGTTCGGCACGGGCCGCTTCGACTTCTACGGCGGCGACCGCCCGGGCAACAACCTGTTCGCCAACAGCCTGGTCGCGCTCGACGCGCGCACCGGCCGTCGCCTGTGGCACTACCAGCTCGTGCATCACGACGTCTGGGACTACGACCTTCCCACGGCCCCGCGCCTGCTGACCATCCGTCACGAGGGCCGCATGGTGGACGTCGTCGCCCAGCCGACCAAGCAGGGGTTCCTGTTCGTGTTCGATCGCGTCACGGGACGACCGATCTGGCCGATCGAGGAGCGGCCGGTCCCGCAGTCCGACGTCCCCGGTGAACGGACGTCCCCGACGCAGCCGTTTCCGACGCGCCCGGCGCCCTTCGCGCGGCAGTCGTTCACCGAGGCCGACATCAACCCGTATCTGCCAGCCGAGGAGCGCGAGGCCATCCGTGCGCGGCTCCGCAGCTACCGCAACGACGGGCTGTTCACGCCGCCGAGCTTCCAGGGCTCCATCCAGATCCCCGGCCACAGCGGCGGCGCGAACTGGGGCGGCGCGGCCGTCGACCCGTCACGCGGCCAGCTCTACGTCCTGTCGAAGGCCCTGCCGACGCTCATCCGGATCCTGCCGCCCGGCGGCAGCGTCCCCGGGGCGTCGCGCACGGGTCCGGCCACCGTCGTCACACCGGCCGAGGTCGATCGGTTGAAGGCGGAGACGGGCGCACTGCTCGCCCGGGGGCCGGTCCGGTTCACGTCGCCGTACGACTTCATGTTCACGAGCACGTACCTGTCGCCGATCGGCCCGCCGTGGTCCGAGCTCGTCGCCTACGACCTGAACACGGGCGAGATCGCGTGGCGCGTGCCGCACGGCACCGTGGCGGCGCCGGCCGCCGTCGGCATTCCGGCCGACAGCGGCGCGCACTGGCCGCGCGGGGGCCTGCTCGCGACGGCCGGCGGCCTGCTGTTTGCCGCCTCGGGCTCCGACCGCACGTTCAGGGCCTACGACCGGCGCACGGGCGCGCTCGTCTGGACGCAGGCGCTGCCGGCGGCGTCGGACGGCGTGCCGACCACGTACGACGCCGGCGGCCGCCAGTTCATCGTGCTGCCGGTGGCGGCCGCACACGGCTGGAATCCGGCGCGGTTCGGCGCGCTGCCCCCGCCCCCGCCCGGCGCCTACGTCGCGTTCGCGCTGCCGAAGTAGCCGCCGGGCGTCGGCCCGTCGGCTCGCTGTCGGCCGCGGCCGGCCGGACGTTGTCCACCGTGCCGCCGGTCAGGAGCGTGCCCGGCGCGCCCGGCTTGGTCGGGCCACGGCGCCGAGCGCCGCGGCGAACAGGGGTTGGACAGGGTCGGGGAACCGGAGGTCGTCAGAGATGGAAGAACCCGCGGCGGGCCGCGACCGCGACCACCGCCGCACGATCGTTCACGCGCAGCTTCGCCAGGATGTTCTTCACGTGGACCTTGGCGGTCTGCTCGCTGATGCCGAGCGCCACCGCAATCTCCTTGTTGCGCAGGCCGTCGGCGATGAGGCGCACCACCTGCACCTCCCGCGGCGTCAGCCCGGGCTGGTTGCGCCGGCTCTCGAGTTGCGCCTCCACTTCCGGCCCGAGCGGCCGCGCGCCGCCGTGCACCTGCCGGATCACGTCGACCAACTCGTCCGACAGGGCATCCTTCAACAGGTAGGTCGCGGCGCCCGCCTGCAGCGCCAGGTGGATGTCCTCGTCACCCTGGTACATCGTCAGCACCACGATGCGGGCCCCGGGGTCCACGGCGCGAATCCGCCGGATGGCCTCCAGGCCGTTGGTGCCCGGCAACTGCAGGTCCATCAGCGTGACGTCGGGCCGCGCGCTCACGTACTGCGCGACGGCCTGGTCGCCGTTGGTGGCCGACGCCACCACCTCCATGTCCGGCTGCCTGCCGATCAGCAACGCCAGCCCATCCAGCATCACGCGGTGGTCGTCCACGCACATGACGCGGATCTTGGTCGGACTCGTCACGCCCCCTCCTACGCCGTCGGCACGATGGCCTCGACGCGCGTCCCCGCGCCGGGCACCGAGTGAATCGCGATGGTGCCGCGAACCTGCTCGGCCCGCTCGCGCATGCCGCGCAGCCCGTAGTGACCGACGGCGGCCGCCGTTTCGCTCGGGTCGAAGCCGCGTCCGTCGTCACTGACCCGCAGGCACGTCCGCTCCGCCTCGCACGTGAGCTCGAGGCTGACACGAGTGGGACTCCCATGGCGGACCGCGTTGTTGACCGCCTCCTGCCCGATGAGCAGCAGTTGCTCCTTGACGCGCGGCGGGCACCGCCCAGGGCTGCCGTGCACGACGATGTCCAGGCGCACCGGCCGGTCGCCGATCACGCGTTCGCCGACCTCGCGCAGCGCCTGCGGCAGGTCTCTCGCCGCCAGATCGGGCGACCGCAGGTCCTGGATCGACAGTCGGGCTTCGCGCAAGTACGTCTCGACGCGCCGGCGCATCGCGAGCACCCGTTCGCGCGCACCGGGCTCCGCCCCGTCGAGCCGGTGCGACAGGTCGTCGACTTCGAGCGCCAGGCCGGCCAGGCCCTGCAGCAGCGTGTCGTGAATCTCGCGGCTCATGCGGATGCGCTCGCCGAGCACCAGCGCGAACTGCTGCCGCACCTGGTTGACGCGCAGCCGCCACGCGCCGGCCACCGCCGCCCCCACCAGCCCCACGCACAGCACCATGAACCAGGTGGTCTGATAGAACATGGGCGGGATCGAGAAGTCGGTCGTCGCGCCCGACCGCCAGACGCCGTCGCCGTTGGTCGCCTCCACGAGGAAGCGGTAGCTCCCCGGGGGCAGGTTGATGTAGGACGCCTCGCGCGACGAGCCGGCCTCGACCCAGTCGTGATCGAAGCCGTCGAGCCGGTAGCGGAACCGCACGCGCGTCGGGTCGGTCAGCGTCAGCGCGTTGAACACGACGTGGACGTGCGACGCCTTCGACGGCTCGAAGGCGCGCGTCGCCGGATCGAACCGCTGCCCGTCGGCCGACAGCGACTCGATGCGTACCGGCGGCATGGGTGGCGCCGCGCCCACACGCGCCGGATCCACGAGCGTGGCGCCGCCGTTGGTGGCGAACCACAGCGTGCCGTCGGCGGCCCGCACGCCGGCATTGACGCCCTCCGCAATCGGCATTCCGGCCAGGCCGTCCGCGACGTTCAGGAACCGGTAGTGGAAGCCGCGGCCGCCGGTCGACGCGGCACGCGCGAACTCCGCCTTCTCGACGCGAATCAGCCCCGAGCCGACACCCACCCACATGTCGCCGGCCCGGTCCTCGACGATCGACTTGACGCTGCCCGCGAAGCCCTGCGCGAGCGTGAGGCTCTCGATGCGCCCGTCGAACACGCGACTCAGGCCCTCGTTGCCGCCGGCCCACACGGCGCCGTCGCGGTCCTCGGCCAGGCGCATCACGGCCCCGATGGGGAGCCGGTAGGACGAGAACGACCCGTCGGGCCGCCGCAGCCCGAGGGTGCCGGACGAGCCGCCAATCCACACGTTGCCGGCGCGGTCGGCGTAGAGCGAGAGGACGTTGCGCTGGAACGCCGCGGGCACGTCGGTGACCGGCACCATGCGCCCGTCCTGCCAGTGGAACAGGCGCAGCGTGAAGTCGCGCAGCCAGAGGTCGCCTGGCCGGGTGGTGGCCATCGCGAAGACGCGCTGCATCCCCGTCGACCCGGGATCGAGCACGGTGAAGCGGCCCCGGGCATACCGCGCGACGGCCCGCTCGGTGGCCACCCAGAGCCCGCCCCCGCGGTCGGTGTGCAAGGCCAGCACGACGGAGCCGGGCAGCCCGTCCGCCGACGTCAGCCGGCGCCGGCCCGATGCCGACACGCGCGACAACCCGTCGGACGTCCCAACCCACACCGATCCGTCGGGCGTCGTCTCGAGCAAACGCACGATGCCCAGGTCGCGGACCGGCTTCACCCGCAGTGGAGACAGCCGCTGCAGCCCCGCGGGCGTCCCCACCCAGATGTTGCCGTCGCGGTCCTCGAGCACCGACTGCACGGCATCGCTGACGAGGCCGTCGCGGGTGGTCATCGCCGTGGCTCGCGTCGCGCCCTCATCGAGGCGCCAGAGCCCCTGGCCCCGCGTCGCCACCCACATCGCGCCGCGGGAGTCGTGCATGATCTTGACGCCCCAGCCGCGGAGCCTGTCCAGGGCCGGCGTCGAGAAGCGGCCGCCCGCCAGGCGCACGCCCCGTTCGAAGTCGGTCACCCACATGCGCCCCTGCGGATCCTGGCTGAGGCCCTGCCAGACGTTGCTGGCCACGGCGAAGCGATCGACCACGTCGAACGGCGCGTCGTCCTTCTGACGGCGGAACACAGCGCCGGGACCGAGCGCCCAGAGACGCCCCTGCGTGTCGGCGTTGATCGCGGTCACCGAATCCCGATCCGGATCGGGCAACGGTACCCGCGTCCACCGGCGGCCGTCGTACCGGTAGAGGCCCGCCAGCGTGCCGACCCAGACCGTGTCGTCGGCGTCCTGGAAGATACTCGTCACCTGCGCGTCGGGCAGGCCCTCCTGCTCGCCGAACACGGTGATCGTGCCCTTGTGCACGCGGGCGACGGGGTTAGGGCCGATGAGCCCCACCCACAGGTCACCATCGTGCGCGCGCATCACCGCGCCGACGGCGCCCGGGGGCAGACGGCCGTGGCGAAGCTGCTCGAAGGGGACGAAGCGCTGGCCGTCGAACCGGACGAGGCCGGTGTCGGTGCCGAGCCAGAGATCGCCGTCGGCACCTTGCTCGATCGCTCGAATGCTGGCGGCCGGCAACCCGTCGGTCTCCGTCCAGGTCGTGACGAAGTACGGATCGAGCCCGGCGCCTGGCGACTCGGCGCGAGCCGGAGCCGCCAGGCACAGCCCGGCCGTCACGACCGCGAGCACGCGCTTCAGCACACCGGCATCCTGGCTTCTTCGACGACGCGAGTCAACGCGAGGGAGGGAACACGGCGCGCGCGCCCCGGCGAGTCCCCGCCTAGCGTTTCACCCATTTCTGCAGGCAGCCGCCCGACGGGCTCTGATCGCAATTCCCAGTCAGCCCGGCGAACACGTTGCCGTCGTTGTCCGCCCCCATCCCCTCGGGACGCGTGCCCTGCACGTAGGACCGGAGCGACCCGTCCTTCGCGCTCCCGACGCGGAAGCCGTTGCCCCACCCGGGGTTGCGGATCTTGTTGCCGCCACCCTCCGGCGCCTCGGGCGGCCCGCCGATGAACTGGCTCGACTCCGAGTCGGCGACGATCAGCGTGTCGTCCTTCAGGATGGCGATGCCGCTCGGGCGGCCGAAGTGCCGCCACTCGTCGACGAACTGCATGTTGCGGTCGAAGATCTGCACGCGGTTGTTCGACCGGTCCGCCACGAAGAGGCGGCCCTGCGAGTCGTACGCCAGCGCGTGCGGGCCCATGAACTCGCCGGGGCCGGTGCCCATCTTCCCGTAGGCGGCGACGAACGTCCCGTCGGTCTTGAGGCGCACCAGCCGGTCGCCGTCCTGCTGGGCGTCGGTCGGCCGCGGCCAGTGCCCGTCGGCGACGATGATGTCGCCGTTCGGCGCGATGGCGCAGGCCGTCGGGCCGATGAACGTGTCGGTGCCCGCCTTCGACACGCCGGCCTTGCCGAGCGTCAGCAGCACCTTGCCCTCGGGGCTGAACTTGAACAACTGGAACCCGCGGCCCTTGGTGGCCGGGCTGTCCGCGAACGGCCCGCTGTCGCCCGCCCAGAAGTTGCCGTCGCGGTCCTGGCAGAAGCCGTGCGCCTGCACGAACATCCCGTCGCCGAAGCGGCGGTCCACCGTGCCCGCCGCCGTGATGTGCAGGATGGGCGGCTCGGAGCGGTGGTGCAACCAGGTGCCGCCCTTGCCGTCCGGGATGATGCCGATCGCCGCGCCGGGCTTGATGTCGCCGAGGCGGGGCCAGTTCGGCGTCACCCGGTACGGCGCGGCCATCGTGCTCGTCCAGCCCGGGTATCCGAGGCGGGCCTGCCCGGGCGGCGGATAGTTCGGCGTCGTGCCGGTGGCGCCCTGCGCCGACACGCGGCGGTCCGCCTGCACCGCGAGGGCAAAGGCCAGTCCTGACACGACCAGGGCCGCCGAGAATCGGAAGGTCCCCATGCACACTCCTCGAAAAGGGCACGGCCCCGGACACCCGACGACGTGCGTCCGGTGCCTGGGCTCGCGCCCGTGCCCGTCACGGCCGAGCCCCTCTCGCGCGAGGAGCGCGCCCTCGTCAGAAGTCGTACTGCGCGCTGAACTTCACGAACCGTCCGTCCATCACCTGCGTCGGCTGCATCCACGGCGTCGCCGTGACCGCGCCGGGAGCAGTATAGGTGTTCCGGAGGAATGTCGCCGTGCTGGCGTTGGCCAGATTATAGACGTCCAGATTCGCCTGGATTCGCTGGGCGCCGACACGGAACAGCTTGCTGACCCGGAGGTCCAGCTGCCGAATGCGATCGCCGAACAGCGAGAACGGCGCCAGCATGTCGATCGTCCGGTTGGCCAGGCGCAGCGGCCGCCCCAGGGCGCCGGTTGCCTGCGCATTGATCTCCGCGCTCGTGAACACGCGGTTGGCGACGATGAGCGGCCCGGGCAGGTCCTGATAGACCGCGGCCAGTTGCACGCCGCCCCACGGCAGCTCGTACGACCCGTTGAACCGGAACCGGTGCTGATACGGCGTGTTGACCTGGCACGGCGACAGCTCGCTCGTCAGCTGCTCGGGGTTGTCCACCACGAAGCAGTTGGTCGACGAGTTGTTGATCTGGCCGCCGTTGGCCGACACGGCCGTGTTCTGGATCGTGTTGCCGGTGCTCCAGCCGCCGCCGATGGAGCCGCCCCTGTAGCGCGCCTGCAGCTGCAGGTCGAACCCGTTGAAATGCTCCGTCTGACGGCTCTGCGCCCGGTTGCCGATGTTGTACTTGCCCACGTAGGAGTCGGCGAAGCCGTACAGGTTGCTGACGGGCACGTTCGTGCGCTGATCCCAGAAGCCGCACACCTGCTGACCGCTCTTCGGCAGGCGCGCGTCCACCGGCAACGTCACGCAGTACGGGTCGAAGTCGGCCGGCGTCAGGTTCAGGTTGTCGGTCACCTGGAAGTTGCCATAGATCGCGCGGGCGTAGGTGGCGGCCACGGCCAGCCCGGGCGCCAGTTGCTGCTCGATCGACGCGGTCGCGCGCCAGTTGTAGCCGCGCTTGAACCAGCCCTGCGTGAAGTTCTCGTCGATGACGGCCGTGCTGGGCACGTAGGTGGCGACGCTCGGCGTGTTGTAGGGCCCGCACAGGTCGCCGCCGCTGCCGCGCAGGTCCTGGTTGGCCGGGTTCCGCAGGTCACAGTCCGGGAAGAAGTTGCCGTTGGCGTCGGTCCAGTTGCGCGTCGTCGAGCCAGAGGCGGCCGGCCCGAACAGTGACGCGGCACTGGTCGACGCCCCCGCCACGTACCGGTTGATGCCGCCCTTGATGGCCGTCTTGCCGTTGCCGAACAGGTCGTAGGCCGCGCCGATGCGCGGGCTCAGGTCCTTCCAGCTGATCACGCGGTCCAGGGCCGGCGACGTGTAGGAGCCGAACAGCGCGTTCGGCGCCTGGACGACCTCGCCGAGCGACTGGGCGATCCAGTCGAAGCGCAGGCCCATGTTGAGGGTGAGCCGCCCCATCGTCCACGCGTCCTGCGCGTAGAACGCCAGATCGTGATCCATGTGCGCGTCGCTGAGGCGCGAGGCAAACAGCGTCATCTGCGTCGGCACGCCGTTCGTGAAGGTGTAGGCGATGGGCAGGCCGTTCACGTCGTCGGCGCGGTTGTTGGCGTTGAACGTGACGTTGCCGCGGTTGAGGTTCATGCCGACCTTGACGTTGTGGGCGCCGGTCACGTACGACGTGGCCATGCGGCCGGTGAACAGGTTCGACACGCCGATGGTGATCTGTCCCGCGCCGTGGTAGTTGGCGCCGCGCGCCGCATCGGCGATGTTGACGCGGAACATCTGGGCCTGACCGCACTCCTCGTAGTCCGAGCCGTCGAGTTCGGTGCCGAAGCTGCCCGTGCCGTAGGTGTTGAGGCTCACGCCCGCGCCGCCCTCGAAGAGCAGACTGTTGGACTGCGGCCGGCTCCACGTGAACTGGGTCAGCGACGTGTTGTGACACATCGCGGCGTTGGCCTCGATGCGCGCGATGCCCTGGTCGAGTTGGCCGAACGCCTGATCGCGGTAGTGGCGCTGGATGTCGGTGGCCGCGCTGACCTTGTCCTTCGTGCTCGGCTGGAACGTGGTGCGGAACTGCACGTTGCGGTTGTACTCGACCGGATCGACGGGGCGGCTGGTATCGGGCGTGTAGATCCAGTCGTTGAGGTTCGAGTCGTGGAACAGGTTGGCCGCCCGCAGCGTGTTGCCGCTGCGGCGGCCTGACACGACGAACCACCACTTGTCGCGGACGAGCGGTCCGCCGACGAGCCCGCTGGCGTCGAAGATGTTCCGGATGCCGTTGACGGCCGTCAGGCCCTGGTTCTTCAGGCTCTGGCTCAGGTTGTTCGACTGGAAGTTGTGATCGGTGTAGGCGCCGAAGCCCGACCCCGACAGGCGGTTGCCGCCCTCGCGCGGAATCGTGTTCACCACCGCACCGCTCGTCTGGTACAGGGCCGACCCGGCCGCGCCGAGGTCGATCACGTTTTCCTGGATGGTGATCGGGTTGACGAAGTACAGGCGGCCGCCGCCGTCGCCGTTCAGGTTCGTGTACTGCAGGCCGTTCGTCATCTGGCGCATGTCGTTGGGCCTGGCGCCGAACACCGAGATGCGGACCGACTGCTCTCCCTTCGTCCCGCCGCTGTCCACGCCGTTGGCGGGAGACACGGCGCCGGGCACGAACGCCAGCATCGAGCCGACGCTCTTGGCCGTCGGCAGCGCGGCCAGCTGATCCTGGCTGATGACCTGTGCCTTGGAGACGCTGCGCGTGTCGACGAGCGGCGACTCACCGGTGACCGTGATCGTCTCCTCGAGCCCGCCCACCCGCAGGTCCGCGTTGACCGTCGCGACGAAGTTGGCCGTCAGCGTCAGGCCGTCGCGCTTGTAGGTGCTGAACCCAGGCAGTGAGAACGACACCGCGTAGGGCCCGGGCCGGAGTTCGACGACCTGATAGCGGCCCTCCGAGTCGGTGACCGTCGAGCGGACCTTCTCGATGAGCACCGGGCTCGAGGCTTCGACCGTGACCCCGGGCAGCACCGCACCAGAGGAGTCCTTGACGACACCGACGATGCTCGCCGCGCCGAGGCCCTGCGCCGCCGCCAGCGCCGGAAGCCACGCCGTGGCCAGCGCGCACGCAAGGACGCGTTTGACTGCACTCTTCATCTGCACCATCTCCTGCCAGCAGGCGGGCCCGGTTCGAGGCTGCGATCTGGCGGGCAGAGTCTAGCGAGGCGTGCGCGATGCTGACACTACCCAACAGGAGTTATGGGCGGCGAACCGGCTGCGGGCGAGCGGTCTCAACGGGCCCCGGGCGCGCGCTCGTCGAGTCGCGCCGAACGGAGGATGTTCTCCAGGCCGCGATTGCCCTCGTGACACGCGTACTCGTAGATCGGCTGCTGGGGTGCCAGATCGAGCACCGCCGTCCACGGCCGCTCGTACGTGTGGGGATCGTCGATCGTCACCGTGTACCGCATCGCGTCGGATCCGGTCCGTGTGTATCGCTCGACGATGTGCAGCGTCTCGCGCGAGCCGCGATAGTTCGTGGCGGGGTGGAAGTTCGTGACGTCGATCACCAGCGTCGTCCCCTCCCACCGCCCGCGCGAGTCGCCCATGTAGCCGCGGATCGCCGGCGGCACGTGCGGCCGGCCATCGAGGGGGATGACGCGCGTGTCGTGCATCATCTCGTGCGTGACGGTCACGTAGCCGGGCCCCTGGAGGATGGCGACGTTGTTGTTGTAGCCGGTCGGGAACATCACCGCGGGCAGGCCGACGGTGATGCAGCGGTCCCAGAGGCTGCGGTCTTCCCACGAATCGGAGGGTCCACGGCCGCCGCGGGCGGCGCTCTCGGCTCGCGCGCGGGCGCGTGCCTCCGCCGTCAGGGCAGGCAGCCGGCCGTCGGGCGGGTCGATCACCAGCGAACTGCGCCGCGAGCGCGCCGTGAGGTTCTCGTACCAGTGCGGGGGCCCTGCCCCCACTTCCCCCCCGTCGCGCACGGCCGCGATCGTCCGGGCGCGGCGCGCGAGCGCCTCCTCGAGGTCGCGCCCGTCGAGAAACTCCTTGCCCGACACTTCTGCCGGCCGCTCGAGCGGAATCGAGAAGTTGTTGTCGCTCGTCCAGACGCCTTCGAGGTCGGGATCACCCCACGGCAGGCGCGGCGCCTGCCACGGGGCCTGCGGTACGTTCCGCTGTGCACCGGTGACCAGGCCGGCGCCGATCACGGCGGCCAGCACGAACATGGCCGGCCGGGCGCTCACTTGGCTGCGTAGTTGTCGTCCCACCGGATGTTCAGCCAGAAGATGTCGGGCGACACCTCGCTGAAGCCGTGATAGAAGGCCGACGGGTGAAAGAACACGTCGCCCGGCTTGGTCGCGACCGAGACGCCGGTGTTCGGCACGCGCTCGCCGTCCTTCACCTGGTACCCGGTGTTGACCGTCGCCCCACCCGCCAGCACCACCCAGGTGTCGATGGTCTGCCCGTGGAGTTCGACCGACGGCGTCCCGTTCCACCGCAGATTCACGTGGTACCGTCCGCCCTCGATCAGGCGCGTGTTGCCCGACTTCTTCAGGCGCATGCCGGCCATGATCTGGTCGAGCTGTTCCTTCGAGAAGTACAGCTCGCCGCTGCCGCCGTAGCTGTACGGCAGGGCCTGCTGGCTCCCTGCCGGCAGCGCCGGTCCACGCGCCGCCGCCGGCGCACGCACGCTCATCTCCGCCTCCTCACTCGAGCCGGCGCCACGCGGCGCGCCCTGGCCGCCCTCGTCATCCCGCTCACTTCCGATTCGCCCTGATGGACGGATGGACGTACCCAGCCGGGAGCACCTTGGAGGGATCGGGCCGCACCGCGATGTAGTCGATGCCGGTCGTGACCTCGTCGAAACCGTGGTACACGCCGGGCGGAATGATCACGATGTCGCCGGGCCCGACGCGGCGCCGCTGCGCCGCCTTCCTGAAGGTGCCCTGCATGCTGGGCCCCACGATCGTGTGGACGATCGGGTTGTCGGCCGGTGTGGGCTTGGCATCGACCACCTCACCGCCCGTCAGCAGCGTGCCGCTGCCCGACACGATGTAGTAGACCTCGGTGATGTTGGCGTGGTTGATCGCGCTCACCGGCGCACCCGGCTTGGTGGGGCCTCGACGCAACGCGCCGACGCCCACGTTGTAGGTGCCCATGTCGACGGCCGTCACCAGCCGGTCCGCGATGTCCGACGGCGAATCCAGCACGGTCCGGATCTCGGCGGCCGTGATGTCGGTCGCCAGCTGCGGCGGCCTGCCGCCCTGCGCGTCGGCCGGGCGCTGGGCGCCCAGCGCCGCGACGGCCACCATCAGGCCCGTGGCGCGGGCGCCGCGGAGCAGGCGCGAACCGCGCGACGTGAGTGAAGTCAGTGTGCTCATGGCTCCTCGTGTCAGGCAGTGTGGGCCGGACGCACCACGGGCGCGCGACGACTTCTCCACGCACGTCTCATTTTCGCCACTCCATGACTTGCGGGAAGGGTGCACCCGCGGCACGACCGTCCGCGACGAGCCCGCATCATACGCCGATCCTCCTCGCCGGGTGGACCATCGCGGCGGAGGCGCATATGCCTAAGTCGAGGTATGCGCGCCCCTGGCGGAGGGCTTTGATATAGAGTGCCGCCGCATCCGCATCGCTGGGAGGACCGGGGGCGGAATGGAAGAAGATGCGCTCGGCTGGCGAACGGGCCGGCCAGCTGGACGGGACGAATGACCAAACGAGTGATCATCGTGGTGTCGTGTGCGGCCCTCGTGGCCGTGGCGGCGGGCATCCACGGCGCCTGGGGCGCCCTGCTGGCGCAGGCCTCGCCCAAGGCGCACTGGGAACCCTACAAGGCCCGCACGCCAAAGCCTTCGGTCGACCAGAAGCTGACGGATCCCGTGCTGACCGGAGCCATCGACCTGCATGCGCACCACGGGCCGGACGCGTACGACCGGCAGTGGGACGCCTTCGAGGTGGTGAAGCTCGCGAAGGAGCGCGGCATGCGCGGCGTCGTCCTCAAGAACCACTGGACGGAGACGGCCGGCTTGGCCCAGCTGATTCGTAAGTACGGCACGCAGGGTATCGAGGTCTTCGGCAGCGTGACGCTGGACACACCCGTCGGCGGCGTGAACCCGATGGCCGTCCGCTACATGGCCGACGTGGAGGGCACCTGGGGACGGATCGTCTGGATGCCGACCCACGACTCCGAGCACGAGGTCACCTACAACAAGGAGACGCGGGCCCAGGCGATCGTCTCGCGCAACGGAAAGCTGATTCCCGAGGTGTTCGAGGTCCTCGACCTGATCAAGGAGCGCAATCTGACGCTGGCAACGGGTCACGTGGAGCCCTGGGAGGCGCTGGCGATCATGGCCGAGGCCAAGAAGCGCGGCATCACCCGGATCATCGTGACGCACCCGCTGCTCGGCCCCCAGTTCACGGAGCTCACCCTGGCGCAGATGCAGGAGGCGGTCACGCTCGGAGGCGCCATCGAGATCACCGCGGGCGCTCTCAGCCGGGACGGCGCGGCCAAGACGCGCGCGATCGAGGTGATCAGGGCCCTGGGCACGGAGCACGTCTTCGTCGGCAGCGACAGCGGGCTGGTTGGCACTCCCAACCATCCCGACGCCCTGGCGATGGCGATCAAGGCGCTGCGCGCCGCCGGCTTCAGTGAGCGGGACCTGAACCGGATGTTCAAGGAGACACCCGCCCGCCTGGTCGGCCTGCCCGTGCAGTGAGGCGCGTCCGACGCCACCAACCTAACTCGATCGGGGCATCGATTCCGCGCCCGCAGTGCGCTGAGAATCAAGGCCCACGTGTAAACGACGCGTGAAGGACCGCAGAAGGTCCGTTCGGCCCGCGCGGACGGGTCGAGTGCCATGCCGGCACACGCGCCCGACGACGTCTGGCGTGGGCAGTTGGGGGCAGAACATGAGTGAATGGCAGGACCGATTCGAGCAGCCCGCGTCCCAGAGCACGTCAGCCGGCCGGTGCCGCTCTCGTGTGCGCGTGGGACTGCTGGCCGCGGGTGCGATCGCCGTGATGGCGGGCAGCCTCGCGGGAGCGCAGGGCCGGCCGTCACGCGCCGGCACGCCAATCACGATCCAGAAGCAGGGCTCCTTCGCCGTGGGCGGCAAGGTCCTGGGCGACCCCAACAGCCGATCGCTGCACTGCGACCACGGGTACGTCGACTACCAGATCCCGGTGAACCCGCGCCGGGTCAACCTGGTGATGTGGCACAGCGCCGCGGCGACGGCCTGGCTGAATCGCTGGGACGGCGGCGAGGGCTACCAGAGCATCTTCCTGCGCCGCGGCTTCCCCGTCTACATCTGGGACGGCCCGCGCGTGGGCCGCGCCAACTGGGGCTGCGAGGCTCACACCTACGAGCCGGGCGCCGGCCGCGACCAGGGCAACTTCACCGCGTGGCGCTTCGGCGCCCAGTACCCGAACTGGTTCGAGGGCGTGCAGTTCCCGACGAAGGACCCCGAGGCCTGGAACCAGGCCTCGCGCGCGCGCTACCTGGAGTTCGACACGATCGAGAACGCGCAGGTGCAGTCGGACGCCGCGGCGAAGTTGATGGACCGGATCGGTCCGAGCGTGGCCCTGACGAACTCCGCTGGCGGCATGCGCGCCATCCTGACGGCGCTCAAGACGAACAACCTGGCCGCCATCGTGATGTACGAGAACGTCGGCTACGTCTATCCGCAGGGTGAGGGCCCCGGCGGCCCGGTCAACGGGTTCGGGCCCATCGAAGTGCCGCTCGAGGAGTTCAAGAAGCTGGCGAAGGTCCCGATGCAGATGGTCTGGGGCGACAACGTCGACAAGTCCGCGAGCTACTCGAACAGCCTCAGGCTGTCGCGGCTCTTCGCGGAGAAGGTCAACAAGTACGGCGGCAAGGCCCAGGTGCTGATGCTGCCCGACGCCGGTCTCAAGGGCAACACGCATATCCCCTTCGCGGACATGAACAACGTGGCAGTGGCCGACCTGCTGTCGAAGTTCCTGGCCGACAACGGGCTGGACAAGCGGTAGCCGCGGTCGACGCCGATGGAATACGTACGATTGGGCCGGACGGGACTCCAGGTGTCACGGGTGTGCCTGGGCTGCATGAGCTACGGCCAGGCCGCGACGCCGGGCGTCATGCAGTGGCACTGGACCCTCGACGAGGACGAGAGCCGCCGCCACATCAGACGCGCCGTCGACGCCGGCATCAACTTCTTCGACACGGCCAACATCTACTCCAACGGCGCCAGTGAAGAGGTGACGGGCCGCGCACTCCGCGACTTCGCCCGGCGCGACGAGGTCGTCGTCGCGACGAAGGTGTGGGGGCCCGTGTCGACGGGGCCGAACGGCCGCGGCCTGTCGCGAAAGGCCATCCTCGCGGAGATCGACAAGAGCCTGCGCCGCCTGGGCATGGACTACGTCGACCTCTACATCACTCACCGCTACGACTACGACACGCCGCTCGAGGAGACCCTCGAGGCCCTCGACGCGGTGGTCCGGGCTGGCAAGGCGCGGTACCTGGGCGCGTCGTCGATGCACGCCTGGCAGTTCATGAAGGCCCTCGGCCTGCAGCGCGCGAACGGCTGGGCGCCGTTCATCTCGATGCAGAACTACTACAACCTGCTCTACCGCGAGGACGAGCGCGAGATGCTCCGGCTCTGCGCGTCCGAGGGCATCGGCGTCACGCCATGGTCGCCGCTCGCCCGCGGGCGACTGGCGCGGCCCTGGACGCCGGACGCCACGACGGATCGGGGCAGGACGGATGCGATTGCGTCGCTGCTCTACGGCAAGACCGTGGACGTCGACAAGGCGGTCATCGACCGCACGAACGACGTGGCGCGCGAGCGCGGCGTGTCACCGGCGCAGGTGGCGATGGCGTGGATCCTGAGCAAGCCCGTCGTGACGTCGCCGATCGTCGGCGCCACCAAGGCCCACCACCTGGACGACGCCGTCGCGGCGCTCGACCTGACGCTGTCGTCCGACGAGGTCGCGCGGCTCGAGGAGCTGTACGTGCCGCACCCGGCGACCGGCGGCTACTCGTAGGCGGCCACGCCGCCCGGTGTCGTGGCGGGCCCTCCGGGTGGCGGCCGCCACCCGTGGGATTTCGACTGCGCATGATCGCGCACCCTCGCCCGAGAGGGTGGTCGCCGAAGGAATCCCGGTTGTTCCGCCCAGGGCAGACATAAGCCGCCCCAGCGGAGCGCTTCGGTGCGGCTCGCCTTGCCTCTGTTCGAAAAGGCTGAGGTTGGGTCCTTCAGGACTCAGGGCCCGCTTCTTGCCTAACGCTGGCACGCCTCCAGCCATTTGCGGATGGGGCGTGAGCCGATGGGGTCGTCATGACTGTCAGCATGCAGGCGAAGCGATGGCTGTTCTGTCTCTCGGCGGTGATGGTCGTCATCGCCTCGCAAGGCGGAACCGCGCAGACAACGCCAGCCGTCAAGCCCGGAGACATCCTCGTTGGCAACAACGTCGCCAACACCATCGTCAGCATCGACCCCTCGACCGGGGCACAGACCATCGTGAGCTCCGGCGGGACCCTCTGCACGCCAGAGGGGCTCGCCGTCGATTCCGGCGGACGCATCGTGGTGGCCAGCGCCTGCAGCAACGAGATCCTCAGCATCGATCCTTCGACGGGCACTCAGTCGGTAATCAGTTCAGGCGGCAGCCTGAGCTACCCGGTGGGCCTCGGCATCGAGGCGAACGGCAACATCATCGTCGCGAACTACACGGGGAACACGATCGTCCGCGTCGATGCCTCGACGGGCGCGCAGACGGTGGTCAGCGCGGGCGGGCAGCTCGACTACCCCACCGACCTGGTTGTCGGATCCGGCGGCGACATCTTCGTGACGAGCCAGATTGCCAACACGATCCTCCGGATCGATCCCTCGAGCGGAGCGCAGTCGCTGGTCAGTGCCGGGGGCAGCCTCGTGAACCCGGCGGCGATCGTGATCGACGCAGCCGGACACCTCCTCGTCGGCAACGCCGGCGCCAACAACATCCTCCGCATCGACCCGGCCACGGGCAGCCAGACCGTCGTCAGCTCCGGCGGCACATTCGACTATCCCTCGGGGATCGGCCGCGATGCCAGCGGCAGTCTGTTCGTCGCGAACTACCTGGGCAACACCGTGGTTCGCGTCGACCCGGCAACGGGGGCACAGTCGCCGGTCAGTGCTGGCGGCCTTCTCTACTACCCCACGCGCATGACGGTCGTCGGGCCCCTCGCCCCGCGTCCCGTGGTCCTCACCTTCGACGACGTGCCGAACAACGCCCTCATCGGTTCCGGCTACGGCAGCTTCGGGTGGGACTTCGGCTCGGGCTGGAACCTGCAGGACGACTGGAGTTACACGTACTGGAACGGCGCCGGCAACTCCTACGGGTCGCCGTCTGGCGAGTACGCCGCCTCCAATGGCTACAACACGTTGACCCTCATCAGATACGTCGAATCGGCCCCCGGTTCCTGCTGCGTGCGGCAGGCATTCGACTTCGTCGGGGCGTGGTTCTCCTCGGCAACGACCAGAGACGCACTGACCGAGAACAGCGCGAACGCCATTACGCTCGATGGTTACAGGGCCGGCGTGCTGGTGCGATCGATCGACCAGCCACTGGGGCCCGGGTACGTCTGGGTACAAGCCGACTTCGTGAACATCGACGAGCTCAGGCTCCGTCCGCGCAGGGACACTGGATTCGGCTGGGCCTCGGGGTTCCTGATGGACGACTTCACGTTCATCGCGCCGTCGGCCGGCACGCCAAACGCGGCGCCGACTGCCAATGCTGGTGCCAACCAGACGGTCCGCCTCGGTGCCACGGTGCGCCTCGACGGGAGCGGCTCGTCCGACGACAACACCGCGACGAACCAGCTGCGGTACGCGTGGAGCTTCGTGTCGATGCCGAGCGGCAGCCAGGTCGCGCTCGCCGGTGCCACGACGATGACGCCCAGCTTCGTGCCGGACCTTCCAGGCACGTACGTGGTGCAGCTGGTCGCAACCGATCTGGAAGGCCTGTCCAGCGCGCCGTCGCAGGTCACGATATCGGACAACCCGCCGCCGACGGCCGACGCCGGCCTCGATCAGCTGGTGATTGTCGGGAGCACGGTGCAGTTGCATGGCTCCGCGGTGGACCCCAACGGAGAGACCGTGAGCTATGGATGGGCGCTGACCACCGTGCCCGCCGGCAGCGTGGCGAGCATTGCGAGTCCGACCGTCCCCAACGCGACGTTCACGGCGGACGTTCCCGGCGTCTACGTCGCCACGCTGACGGCGAGTGACGCCCTCGGCGCGGGCGCTCCTGATACCGTTCAGATCACCGCCACCACGACATGGGACTACGCGGCCATCCAGGTGCAGGCCGCCAGCATGGTGGTGAACGCGCTGCCCTCGACCGTCGTGAGCACCCGAGGGAACCAGAACGCGCTGACGCAGTTCTTCAGCAACGCCGTGCTCGCCTTGCAGGGCGAGAACCTCACCGAGGCCGCCCATCAACTTCGTCAGGCGATTCAGCGGACCGACGGGTGTGCCCTCCGCGGAACCCCTGACGGAAATGGCCCGGGGCGCGACTGGATCACGACGTGCCAGGCGCAGAAGACGGTGTACGACTCCCTGCTGCAGGCCTTGGGCGCAGTCGCTCCGTAGTCGCCAGGGCTTCCTGACGCGCCGACTGCACGGCATTGGGGTGGCGCCCGAGCGACATCGGGCGCCACCCCTCGTGCGCGCTGTCGTATCCTACGGTCGACAACACGCGTCCGTGAGACGCAGCGAGGTGCTGTGTGACCGACCACGAGGATCGCGCCGCCGAAGGCGGCGGCGCAGACGTTCCTTCCCGCTCCCCCTCAACCGCACACGTCGATTCCCCCGCGACAGCCCCCATCGACCGGCGCGGGTTCATGCGCCGGGCCGCCGGCGCGGCCCTCGGAGGCTCGATCGGCGCGGCCGCGATCGCCGACGCCGGTCAGGCCGGCGGAGCGGCACTGCCGCCCGGATCGCCCCAGCACCTCGAGACGCAGACGCGCCTCGCCCTGCGCTGGGCCGGGCGCGAGCCAGCCGACTGGGTGCGGCCGAAGGCGGGCGTCGAGCACAACGTGGTGATCGTCGGCGCGGGCCAGAGCGGCCTGTCGCTCGCGTACGGCCTGAAGCGCCGCGGCATCGGCCGCGTATCGCTGATCGACCAGGCCGCACCCGGGCAGGCGGGCATCTGGCGGCGGATCGCGCGGATGCAGCAGCTGCGCACGCCGAAGACACTCGCGGGCCTCGAGCCCGACAATCCCGCGCTCGGCTTCCGCGCGTGGTTCGAGTCGCTCAACGGCCCGGCCGCGTTCGATGCGCTCGACCGCATTCCGCGCCTCGCCTGGGCCGACTACCTCGACTGGTACCGGCAGACGACTGGCACGACGGTCCGCTACGGCACGCGGCTCGTGTCGATCGAACCGGCCGCCGACGACACGTTGCGGCTGCACCTCGAGGTGGACGGCCAGCCCCGCGTCGAAACGACGCGCAAGCTGATCCTGGCGACCGGCTACGCAGGGGCCGGCGGGCCCGCGATCCCGGACTTCCTGCAGGCCCTGCCGTCGAGCGTCTGGACGCACTCGACCGGCAGCATCCCGGTCAACCTCGCCGGCAAGGTCGTCGGCGTGATCGGCGCCGGCTCCAACGCGTTCGACGCCGCGGCGGTGGCGCTCGAGGGCGGCGCGGCCGAGGTGCACATGTTCAACCGGCGGGCCTACGTGGACTACCAGGGAGGGCCCGCCACCGGCCCGGCGCCCGACCGCGGCTACGCGGGCCCGACCGACCTGAACTACGAACTGCCCGAGGTGGTGCGCTGGCGGAACTACCTGCTCGGCGAACGCCGCGTGGCGTCGGTGCCGCTCGATTCGCTCCAGCGCGCGGTGGCCTTCAGGAACTTCCGCCTGCACCTGAACGCCTCGCTGTCGGACGTCGCGATGAATAACGGACAGATCGTCGCCAGGGTCGGCAGCCGCACGCACCGGTTCGACTACCTGATCGCCGGCACCGGCTACCGCATCGATCTGTCGGCGCAGCCCGAACTGGCGCGCATCCACGACGCGATTGCGTTGTGGCGCCACCGCTACCAGCCCCAGCCCGGGGAGGAACATGCCGGCGGCGGCGCCCATCCGTATCTCGGGCCGGCGTTCGAGTTCCAGCCGCGCGCGGGGGTGAAGGCCGACTACCTGCGCCACATCCACTGCTTCAACCTGGCGGGGCAACTGAGCTTCGGCATCCCGGTGGGCGACGTGCCGAGCGTCGTCGATCACCCGAGGGTCATCGCGGGGATCGCCAGAGACCTGTTCGTCGCCGGGGTGGACGTGGCGACGCACCAGCGGTTCGTCAACCTGCCGCAGGTGGCGCCGGACCCGGCGCCGTATCAATCGGCGGTCGACGCCCCGCAGCGGGGACGCGGCGCCGCCTAGCGGCGCCAGGTGAGGGACGGCCGCGCACCCACGGGCGCGCGGCCGTTCGTCTGTACCGGCTCGCTACCGCCCGAGCTTGATGAACGCCAGCGCGTTGTGCGGGTTCATCGGAATCACGAGCTGGTTCTGGCGCGAGTCGTAGCACATCGACGCGGCGCTCGGAATGCCGCGCGCGATGACCTCGGCCGGCCGACCCGGACGAATCCGCGACACGCTGCCGAAGCGGACGCTGCTCGTGTACTTCGTGCCGTCGGGCAGCACCACGACGCCGTCGTTGCCGGCCTCGGCCGACTTCTCCGTCCGCACGAGCTGGCCGGCGGGGCTGAACGTCAGCACGTCGTTGGTGTTGATGTTGACGACGACGATGTTGCCCTGCGGATCGATCGCCACGCCGTTCGGCAGCGCCAGCGGCGCACCGTCCACGAACGTGCTGCTCGTGCCGTCGGGCCGCACGCGGAAGATGCGCTCGGGCCCGCGCGTGTTGGACGCGTAGATCGTGCCGTCGGCCGCGACGGCAATGCCGTTCAGGCCCGTCGCACCGGGCACCTGGATGGCGCGGCGCGGCTCGCCCGTCGCCAGGTCGAACGTGCGTACCGTGTCGCCGTCGACGGTGTAGAGCGTGCCGCCCTGGATGGCGCTGCCGAGCGGATGGTTCAGCGTGAGCCCGTCACGGGTGGCGCCGATCCACTTGCTCGTGTGCACGCTGCCGTCCGGGTTGATGAGCGACACGAAGCCGTCGTTCTGCGCCACGTTCTGCGGGTTGCCGGCGTTCATCGCCACGATCAGGTTGCGCGTCGGATCGAACGTGCAGCTCTCGGCGAAGTGGAAGCTGCCGTAGACCTTCACGTTGTTCGACATCGGCACGACCTGCCCGGCTTCGTTCGTGGCGCTGAGCGGGGTGCCAGCCTTGAACGGCTGGGGGCCGGCCTGCGCCGGCGCCTGCGCGAACGTGGCGCCTGTCGTCGCCAGCAGGGCTGCCAGGCCAAGGGCCAGTCGGGTCTCGCTGAACATGATCTTCTCCCCTCCTCCCGCGCTACGGCTTCGTGGCCGTGTCCCAGTGCTCGACGATCTTGCCGTTGGCGATGCGGAACATGTCGAACCACGTGGTCGTGTAGGCCTTGCCGTCCTTGTCCTTGCCCTCGCGCACGAGCGCCAGCGTCACCAGGTCGCGCTCGGCGACGATGGACACCAGCCGGTCGATGTAGTCCTTCGGCGGCTCCGCCTTCCGGCCCTGTGCGCGGAAGTAGGCCTTCACCCCGGCCAGGCCGGTCTCGGCGTTGGGGTTGTGCTGGTGGTACTCGGGCGCCAGGAACCGGTCGGCCGAGTTGATGTCGCCGCCCTGCAGGAAGGTGCGCCACATGTCCCACACCAGCTTCTTGTTCGCCGCCAGCTGCGGGTCCTTGCTGGCCAGCAGGGCCTTCTGCGCCTCGGGCGACAGGGCCACGACGGGTTCAGCGGCGTGGGCGGCGGCGACCGTGGCCGCGACGAAGACGACGATACCGGCAAACAGCCTCATGTGCATGCTCCTGGGAAAAATGGGGTGAACCGTACGGCCACACAGTGTATCGCCGAACGCCCGCTGCACCGGAAGGTCCAGTTCTGGTGTATGTACTGGCTCCACGGATTACCGGTCTTCATCCGGGTCACCGGACGATTGAGGTGCGGACATGTGCGAGATTGATCATTTTGCAGAGAGCGTGAAGGAATACGAGGCCAGGGGACTGGTCACCCGCCGGCAGTTCGGCGTGCTGCTCGCGGCCGGCGCGGCCATGGTGCTGCCGGAAGTGGCCAATGCGCAGGCCACGAACGAACGGGACGTCGAGATCAAGACGGCCGACGGCACCTGTGACGCGTACTTCGTCCATCCGGCGACCGGCACCGGCGCCGGCGTCCTGATCTGGCCCGACATCTTCGGCCTCCGGCCGGCGATGCGGAACATGGCCAAGCGGCTCGCGCAGTCCGGGTACGCGGTGCTCGTGGTGAACCCGTTCTACCGCGTGGGCAAGACGACGGCCACGGGTGCCACACCGATCCAGCAGATGCTGCCGTTCCGCAAGGGCATGAGCCCGGCCACCGACATGGCCGACGCCAAGGCGTTCGTCGCCTGGCTCGACGCACAGCCCCAGGTGAACAAGAACCGCAAGGTCGGCGTGCAGGGCTACTGCATGGGCGGCCCGATGTCGTTCCACACGGCGTCGGCGCTGCCGAACCGCATCGGCGCGGTGGCATCGTTCCACGGCGGCGGCCTCGTCAACGACGCGGCGGGCGCCAACAGCCCACACCTGCTGGCGGCCGCCACGAAGGCGTCGTTCCTGATCGCCGTGGCCGAGAACGACGACAAGCAGCGGCCCAACGACAAGACCGTGCTGAAGGAGACCTTCGACAAGGCGAAGCTCTCGGCCGAGATCGAGGTCTACCCGGCCGCGCACGGCTGGTGCCCGCCGGACACGCAGGTCTACAACGAGCCCGCCGCCGAGAAGGCGTGGGCCCGCCTGCTGGCGCTCTACGGCAAGGCGCTGGCGTAGCAGACTCGGGCTGCGGAGGGCGGGCGCCGTCCTCCGCAGCCGTCGTCCTCACCTTCCTGTGGTGTCATCCGCCGCGCGGCCGCGCACCCCCACGACTCCGGACGCAGAAACGCCCGTCAGAAACGTACGCCCAGCCGGGCGATGGCGGCATTGAGCCAGGCAAACGCGTAGACGGAGTCGACATCGGCGCCGCCCTCGAGCGTGCGATATCCGGCCGACAGCGTCAGCCGTGGCAGCGGGCGGTAGTTGACCGTGGCCGAGAAGTCGAACGCCCTGCCCTGAGGCGCCGCCGTGCCGTCCAGGTCGAACGCCAGGTGCCAGCGACGCGACAGGCGCGCGTCGGCGCTCACGTGCCCGAGCGGCACGAAGCCGACGTCGGTGTCCTCGGCTGCCTGCCCGGGCTGAGCCAAGGCGATTCGGGCGTCGCGGATGAAAGCCGTCGCACCGACACGCCATGTCCACGTGCGCCCCTGATAGACGCGGTACCGCCAGGTGCCCCGATACGAGCTGAACTGGTACTCGGCTTCGGTGGGCACGGGCGCGAACACCCCGCCGGCGAACGCGATCGGCGACACGGGCGTGCCGCGCCCCGTGACCCGGAGAGGCGCATACACGAAACGGAGCTCCTGCCGCTCGGTCACGTCGATCGTCAGCTCACCGCGAATCGACGGTGTCGGGGCGCGCCCGACGAGATCCACGATCGAGAATGGTGTGCCGGAGTCCGGCGGGATCCTCACGTCGTTTCGGTCCTGCCACACGTTCAACCCTTCTACGGTGAGACCGACACGGCCTGGGCTCGGCACCTGCCCGAAGGCCGGCTTCGCACCGGTCACGATGACGACGGCCGCCACAATCGCAAGGCTTCTCACAGCACCCTCGCACGTTCGAACGCGTGTTCACGATCTTCGCGACCGACCACGCACTTCTCGTGATCGGCCCGGCCCTCGATCGGCTGATGACAACGGCCGCGCCAGGGGTCTCACTACGCTTCCTCCCCAGTGTAGTCGACGACTGGACGCATCTGCGCGACGGCACGGCGGATCTGTCCATCTGCCTTCCGGACGCGTTTCCCCCGGAGTACCGCCCCCATCAGCTTCTCGAAGAGCGGTCCTGCACCTCGTCACCGAGAGCGATCACGTCCTGACGAGCACCGGGAGCTCAGGCCCGGAACGTCCAGCGGAGTTTGACGGCGAGCAGCTCTCTGTCGGGCGACAGAGTGCGATCGGACGGGCTCGAGTAGAGCCGCTTCCACCCACGGTTCCAGACGATGAAGAGGTCGTTTCCAGGCCTGAGCGTCCAGCGGAGGCGCAGATTGTTTCCGAGGGTCTGGGATACGGAGTCGTACTGCAGAAAGCTCGTGAGCGACGTGTAGCTGTTCACGGCATAGGTCGTGTCGAACTGCCACAACCGCTGAACGAAGCGCCCTTCCGGAAGCCGTCCGATGTTCTGCTGCACGTTGAGACCTGCTTGCCAGCCGCCGTTGGCGCTGGTGTAGCGGACGTAGTTCGACTGTTCATACAGCGTGCCGCTGTAGAACCTCCCGAATCCCGAGGTGTTGCCGAGTTGCACGCGCCGGTTGGGGCTGGTCTCGGCCTCACCGATCAGGCGACCGAAGCGGTAGCGGCCGACCGGAAGGGTGACACCGTCGGCGATCTCGAACGGCACCGGCAGGTTCTCCAGAGTCGGAAGCCAGTTGACCGAGAAGCGGTCACCCGATTCCATCTGGACGTTGACGGGCACCCATGAAAAGCGCTGGGACTCCACCAACCCTCGATGGTTGGTCACGCGGTAGAAACGGTGGTCCATGAACTGCTGGCGGACCCAGCCGAACGGTCCGTCCTTGCGGGGACGGGGACGGAACTCGCATGCCCAGTCCGTGCGGTGGGTGCCGGGCCGGGGTATGAAGCCGAGGGCCGGCTCCAACGCTTCGCCGAACTTGTGGAACGAGACGAAGCAGTCCCAACGGTCATTGGGATAGTCCACCTTGATGCCGTAGCCCGTATGGTTGCCACGGCCAGCGTCGCGGGTCGTCGCCGCGCTCCAGACGCCGACAAGGAAGTTCTTGTCGCCGAGGAACTCCGACGTCCGGTAGACCGCGTCGATTCCGGCAAGCGTGTTGCGATGGACGCCGTCTGGATTGCCGTCGGTCACGATCGAGCCGACGCGCAGCTTCTCGGTGACGTCGAACGACGCACGTCCCACGAACAGGTTCGTTCCGGGCACGGCCTCGCCCGACACCAAAGATTTCTCTCGGGTCCGCACGTCGATCACGCCGAGGTTCCACCGGCCGGCGCGGCCGTTCAATTTCACGCCCAGGTCGAGGGGCACCTGTTCGCCCTCGATGAGGCCGATCCGGCGCGAGAAGAACGGCAGGAACTTGTCCTCCAGGCCCAGTCCGAATTGGTACTGATTCGAGCCCTCGAGAAAGAACGTCCTCCGCTCGGGAAAGAACAGTTCGAAGCGCGTGAGGTTGAGCTGTCGCGTATCGACTTCTGTTTCGGCGAAGTCGGTGTTCGCGGAGACCACGGCCGCCAACTGCGACGTGGGGCGATAGATGAAGTCGCCGCCGACCGCGCCCAGGACGTCCCGCCCGCCCGCCGAGAAGTCGCTGGACGTTCGGCCCGTCGCATAGGGGCTGAATTCGAGTCCACGCCCCTGCTTCAGGCTCGCCAACCCCGTCACGGTGCCCGCCCGGGACAGGTCGTAGAATTGGGAATCGAGCGTCGGCGAGGTCCAGCGGAGGATGGTCCGCACGCGGGCAACGTTGCGCTCGAAGTTCGCGCCCCAAGCCTCGAGCCCGCGCGTGAAGTTCAGCGTGCGTGTCGGAATGGCGATTTCGACCGTCCACCGGTCGGCGGCGCGTTGAGTACGCGCATCCCAGATGCCGTCCCAGTCCAAACTCGGGTGCTCAGGCCCGGCCACGAGCCCATCGACGCGGGCCCCGGAGGCATTCACGCGGAAGAAGTACCCGGTCCGCCGGTCGCCATAGGTGTCGAGCACGATCGAGACGAAATCGTCACCCTCCACGTCTCCGTCCCGCTGCATGGTGTGAACCGCAAGCTGCCGCGGGTCCGGGTCGACACATTCGAACGCGAAATAGACGTACTCCTGGTTCGTGGCGATCCGCACCGTGGTCTCGAATGGGGTGGCTGCACGCGGCGCGGGCGCCTGCTGCGTGAGCGTGATCGGAGCCGCCCGACGCCAGAACGGCTCATCGAGACGGCCGTCGATCTGGATGGCGTCGGCGATGACCAGAACGCTGGACGAGGCCGGGTCCTGCGCGCCGGCGGCGCGCGCGAACCCCGCAACGGCCGCGAGACACACGACTGCGGCGAGGGCTCGAGGCACTGTGACGCGCCCTATCTGAAGGGAAGCTCTGACACGGAGTGGCACGTACCGCAGCTCGAGGTGTACGGAATGGGCATCGCGCGACCGGGCGCCACGCCTTTCACCGCCACGTTCGTCTTCGACGGCACGTCGAACACGTGGGACCGGAGGCCGCCCTCCCAGTAGGCATTGCTCTCCTCTTCTTGCGCGCTCGTATAGGGTGGCGTCTTCAGCAGCCGGCCGAAACCGCCGGCCACACCGCCGGTGTTGGCGGTGCCGGGCATGTGGCAGTCGATGCAGCGGGTCTGCAACCCTTTCATCTTCGCGTTGAGCTTGACGTCCATGTGCGACGGCTCATCGACCGGGTGGCAGCGCTGGCACAACGGCGACGCCGCATCATCCGGGTCGTGCATCAGCGAACGGCGGTAGGGCGGGTTGCCGTGCATGTCGTGACAGTCCGAGCACGTCACGAGCTGCCGAGCGTTCCGATACATCGTCGACTTCAGGAAGTCGGCGTACTGCTGATGCGGCTTGTTCGAGTGGATGTCGTCGGCCCAGATGTTGTCCTCACGGCCAGGCCCGCGCATCGTCGGCCCCTTCTTGATCGGATCGGTGAAGGTCGTGATCAACTCGTGACGGCTGATCCCGGGCCTGGCCAACTCGCCGGCCTGGCTGATCGCCTGTGTGTAGCCGTTGACCGGCCCGCCGTAGCCCTGTCGGCGATCGTGGCAGCGACCGCAGACGACGCTCGCACGCTCCGCCGACAGGTATTTCGGATTCACGATGAATCGCGAGCGCCCGCCGTTGGCCACGTGCTCCGACCCTGGGCCGTGACAGCTCTCGCAGCCGACGTTGATTTCGTCGGGCGCCGGGTCATCATCGATGTTCAGCTCGCCGCCGGGGTCGTTGACGGCGCGCACGAGGAACTCCCCGGTCGTCCGGTCCTGGTAGCGCTCCCATCCCGTCAGATGACAGGCCGCACACATCGTCTGGACGGAGTTGTTGTTGATGGGTGGTGCCGTCACGACGTCGTCGGGCGTGCCGTAGCGGCCGTCGGCCCCGGCCGCCCACCACATCCAGAACTTGTAATCGTGCCAGACCCGTCGCTCGCGGTTGAGCCGTGTATCGCGCCCGGTCATGTTGTAGCGCAGGAGGGTGTACCAGCCCTGTCGCGCGGCCAGTCCTGGCGGTACCGCGACGATGTACCGCTGATCGTGGACGGCGCCGCCGTAGAGCAGCTTGATCTCCAGGTGCGCGGGACTGTTGGGATCCTGCGGGTTCAGGCGGTTCACGAGCGTGATGACGTACTTCCTGTCGGACGCCCGCCGCCACAAGTAGACGTCCGCGTAGATCGTCTCGATGGGCAAGCGGCCGTCGCCCGCGACACGGAGCTTGAACTTGTCGTCGCCTCGCGCCGCGTCGAAGTCCCCGAGTTCGAGATGCGTGCCGCGGGTGTACGCGTCGACCTCCGGGAACGATTCCATCGCCGCGAAATAGTCGGGGTGTCGTGAGAAATCCTGCATGCGTCCCGGGGCGTCGGGAACCGTCCAACCCAGCTTGTGGGCCGTCCGGGCCCAGTGCTGCTGATCCTGGTGGCACGTGAGGCACATCGAACTGCCGGTGTACTTGGCGGCAGCGGACGGTCGGCCGGACAGCGTGATCGTCATCGGCTGCTTCCGCAGTTCCTCTGCCGCCAGGCTGCGGCGGCTCTCGGACCCGCCAGGGAGGTGTTCCGTATCCCTCGCGCCGGGTGTGACGTGCACGAAGAACCGGCCGTCCGGTACGTTCGGGATTACGAACCGGCCCTGCGCGTCCGTGGTGGAGGTCGGGAAGCCGGCGCCGCGGAGCCGAATCGCGTCCTCGAGCGGTTCGTCGACCGCCTCGGCGGCGTACGGGGCTGCGTAGACCGCGCTGGCCGTGATGGGGGTCGACACGTCGATGGCCGAGGTGGGCACCAGATGGACCGTGGCTCCAGCCACGGGATGACCGGCGTTGGTCCGCGGGCCGCCGACGACCATTGCGCCAGCCGCGCTGATCACCTGCCCGGTGAACGCCCCGGCCGGCGGCCTCGGCCGGCCGGCCTGTGTCGCCACGGTGGCCACGCAGACCCAGACTATCGCCGCCGTGCTGAGCGCGATCGTCCAGCGTCTCATGCGGCCCCCGTCACTTCTCGCTGCTCCGGCCTGTCGATGTTCCACGACCTCATCTCCATCTCGACCTTGCCACACCGTAACGGGACCACTATAGTTGAAACGATAGTTACGCCGTCAATCTCGTGCCTCAGATGCCTCCTCGGCAGTCCCACCGTTCCACGACCGAGACCGCCGCGCCACGTGGTGCGCACCGGTGGCTGCTGTTCGTGCACCAACTCCCTCCCTCGCCCTCGAATCTCCGCGTGCGCACGTGGCGGCGGCTGCAACAACTGGGCGCCGTGCCCGTGAAACAGGCCGTCTACGTCCTCCCGGACACGCCCGCCACGCGGGAAGACTTCGAGTGGTTGGCGGCCGAGGTCAAGAACGCTGGCGGTGAGGCGACCGTCTTCGCCGCCGACAGCGTCGACAGCGGGTCTGACGACGCGATCGTGGACGCGTTTCGCCGTGACCGGCAGAACAGCTACGCCGGGTTGGCGACCGAGATCGAGGACGTTCTCAAGCGGTCATCCACCACCCGCCGGCGACGAGGCACGCGAGCCCCCGCCGTGGAGCGCCGGGCCGAGGGGTTTCGACAACGGCTGTCTGCGCTGGAACAGATCGACTTCTTTGGCAGCGCCGGACGCGACCGTGTGCGCGAGATCCTGACAAGGCTCGAAAACCAGGCTCGTGCGACACCGCCGCCAGCGACGGCTCTCTCGCCGAGCGTTGTCGACCGCGAGGCGTATCAGCGACGGTTGTGGGTGACCCGGCCGCGCCCCGGTGTGGACCGGATGGCCTCTGCCTGGCTGATTCGCCGCTTCATCGACGCGGAGGCACGCTTCGGGTTTGCGCCCGATCGCGACCACCTTCCCGAGGCCGACGCCGTGCCCTTCGACATGTTCGGGGTCGCGTTCAGTCACCAGGGCGACGGGTGCACGTTCGAGACGCTGTGCTCGGTCTTCGGGATCGCGGATCCAGGCGTGGCGCGCCTCGCGGCGGTCGTCCACGACCTGGACCTGAAGGATGGCCGTTTCGGTGCCTCGGACGCGCCGACGGTCGGCCACCTCATCGACGGGCTGCAGCTCGCGCACGAATCGGATGACGAGCTACTGGAGCACGGCGTGGGGCTCTTCGACGCGCTGTATCGCGCGTTCGCGCAATCGCTCGGCACCGTGCCGCCGCGGCCAGTCGCAAAGAGCAGGACGCCAACGAAGGCAAGTCGACGGGGGCGTCGACGCTAGTCGACGACAGATGGGCGAGGCACGGCTGGGGATTCACGACGGCGCTCGACGGCACGCGCACTCGAGCGGCACCGACGCCCTTGGCGTAGGGCACCACGCGGGTCGAAGTCCACCCGTGTGCCGCCAAGCGCGGTCGTTGCGACCGCGACAGGTACAGCCACGTCTGCTGAGCCGGATGAATCGGTTGGAATGAAATTCGCTAATTTGGCGGAGAGGGTTGGATTCGGACTCGATCGGCTCCAGTGGTTTCTGTAATTCCCAGAAACCAGATTGCCGTGTCTGAGGCTTCAGCCGTGAGCCGCCTCGGCGCGCAACCTCAACCCGAGCGCACCCATCACCTTTAGGATCGTGTCGAAGTCCGGGCTGCGTTCACCGGAGAGCGCCTTGTACAGACTCTCC
>CAWULT010000047.1:0-31918 GCA_963923455.1 uncultured bacterium | reverse complement strand
CCCGGGAAGCCACCGCCACCCGGTTGCTGGCCGCCACCGATGCCACCCTGGCCGGCACCGGCCGGCCCCGCCATGTCCTGCATGTCGGCGAGCACCGCCTGCCAGGCGCCCGGCTCCATCTTGATGTCCAGCCGGTTCACGCGATCCTGCGCGAACACGCGCGCGTAGTCCGGCACGGCGTCGCGGCCGTGCGTGTCCTGATCGTCACCACCCGCGCGGACGGGTTGCGACGCGACCAGCGCGAGGGCCACCGCCCCAGCCAGACCCAGCCACACCACCCGCGCAGCGGCGCGGGCCCTTCCTCTCGATCGATGCATGCGATGTCCTGTTCGTCGACGCGTCCGTCGCGGCACGGGCCGCGGCTGTCACCGTGCACGGGCACATGGGCGTCCGACGAGGACATCCTGCGCGACCGTCACCGGGTCGGCGCCTTGACCGAGCAAGAGGCGCTCCGGATTCTGTTAACAGGACGTAAAACGCCAGCGATGGATGTAAAGACGAGCGCTCGCGGCGGACGGGCGGCGCCGGCCGTGAGTCAGTCCGCCTCGCGCCAGGCCGCGCGGGCCGCGGCGGCCACGCTGTTGGCGCGGGCCCAGGTGGGATACTGCGCAGCCAGCTCGGAGCGGACGGTCGTGGCCGTCTCGTCGGCGGTCTTCCCCTGCGCCTTGAGCTCCCGTGACCGCGCCTGGATCCGCGCCATCGCGGCGCGGTTGGCCGCGACGAGCGACCCCGGACCGATCTCGCCGTGCGCCGGCACGATGGTCGCCGGCTTCAGCCGCTCGAACTGGTCGAACGCCGCGAGCCAGGCCTTGACACTCGTCACCTGGCTGGCCGCGACGAACGACGTGTTCATCACCACGTCTCCGGCGAAGAGCACGTTGTCGCCTTCGACGAAGAAGCCGGTGTCGCCCTTGGTGTGGGTGGGCCCCACCATCAGCATCCGCACGCGCACGCCGCCCAGATCGAGCGTGTACTCCTTGTCGAACGTGATGTCCGCCTTGCGCCCCTCGGTGGCGTCCTTCAACAGGTCGGCGACGATCGGCGAGAAGGCCGAGAACGCCTTCACCTGGGGCAGGCCGCCCTCGGCGAACTCGGCCTCCTGCGCGGTGGAGTTGACGTACTTCGCGGTCGGCGGAAACGCGAGGTACCCCATCGTGTGCTCGACGTGGAAGTGCGTCGACGCGACGTAGAGCTCGGTGTTGCGGCTCACCTTCGCCACCTCGCGAAGCACCGCCTCGCCGCTGCGACGCCCGAGCCCCGGATCGATCACGAGCGTTGCCCGGCTGCCCACGACGATGCCGACGTTGGGCACCAGCGTGACGTTGCCGTCGGGAATGGCCCACGTGTGCGGCGCCAGCGTGACCGTCACGCCCTCGCGGATCAGCGGATTCGTGTCGGGCGGCAGCCGGAACTGCGCCCAGGCGGCCGATGCCGCCAGCAGTGCGCCGGCAGCGAGCAGTGTCGTGGCAATACGGTTCAGCGACATGGCCCTCTCATCGTCTTCCCGCGGGACCAACCGCGCCCGGCGCCGGTCCTCGGGCCTAGCCTACACCGAGGCGGGCGCCGAACTCGAAAAGCTGCGCACCTCGAGTGTCGCGACACTACAATGGGCCGCCACGTCGCCCGCCACTCCGCGAGGGTCCGCTGATGACGATCACCCGCCGCAACCACCTGAAGGGACTGCTCGGCCTGGCGGCAACGCTGTCGCCGCTCGGGGCCACCGCACAGTCGGTGGCGCGCCAGGCGGCCGGCGCCGCCCGGCGGCCGGCTCGCGTGCCGCCTGCGGGCATCGGCCGCCGGATCCGGCACGTGTCCTTCAGCGACCAGGGCGGACGGCCCGACGGCGTGCAGGTGATGGTGAACCGGCGCCACGTCTACGTGGGGCACATGTTCAGCGACGGCGTCACGATTCTCGACGCCACGGACCCGCGGACGCTCAGGCCGGTGGGGTTCTTCACGGCCGGCACGAACACGCGGACGCATCATCTGCAGGTCGCCGACGACCTGCTGCTGCTCGCCAACGGCGCCAACATCGTCGCGATGCAGTCGTACGACGGCATGCGCGGCTACTTCGAGAACGCGCTGGCCGACAGCATCACGAACCGGAAGAAGTTCCGCTCGGGGCTCAGCATCCACGACATCTCTCGGCCCGGCGAGATGCGCGAGATCGCGTTCCTCGAAATCCCGGGGTTCGGCGTGAACCGGCTGTGGTGGACCGGCGGCCGCTACGCCTACGTGTCGGCCCACTTCGACGGCTTCACCGACCACATCCTGTGCGTCGTGGACCTGCAGACGATCACGAAGCCCGAGGTCGTCTCGCGCTGGTGGCTGCCCGGCATGCACCGCGCCGGCGGAGAAGCGCCGGCGCTCGCGCCAGGCAGGCGCGTCGCCCTGCACCACATGATCGTGGCGGACGGGCTGGGCTACGGCGCCTGGCGAGACGGTGGCTTCACGATCCACGACGTCACCAATCCGTCATCGCCCGCGCTGCTGTCCCACGTCAACTGGTCGCCCCCCTTTCCGGGCGGCACGCACACGCCGCTGCCCCTGCCAGGCCGGCAGCTCGCGGTGGTGGCCGACGAGGCCAACGCGGAGCGTTGCGAGAAGGGCACGTTCCGGGCGTTCGTCGTCGACGTGCGGGCGCCGCGCAACCCGGTGCCGATTGCGACGTTGCCGACGCCGGCCGATCGCAACTACTGCGACCTCGGCACCTTCGGACCGCACAACCTGCACGAGAACCGCCCGGGCTCGTTCCAGAGCGAGACGACGATCTTCGCCACGTTCAACAACGCAGGCGTGCGCGTCTTCGACCTGTCGGATGCCTTCGCTCCGAAGGAGGTGGCGTCCTGGGTGCCCCCGCCCCCGGCGCGCCTGATCGATCCACGGCCGAACGTCAGCCTGGCCGCCAAGAGCGCCGACCTGTTCGTCACGCGCGAGGGACTGCTCTACGTCAGCGACTGGAACGGCGGCCTGCACGTGCTGGAGTACCTGGGCTGAACCGGGGCACGGCCCGGGCCCGTCGTGCTGCGTGCTAGGATGCGCGTCGAGGCGCGCTCCACGGGAGGCCTCCTCATGCGAAACCGTCCGCTCGCGCCCTGGCTGATCGCCGTCACGCTCGTCACCCGCGCCGCCGTGGGCGCCCAGACGCCGCCACCGTCCCCGACGCCGGCCGCCGCCGCGACCTTCGAGGTGGCCTCGGTCAGGCCGAGCAGCCCGGAGCCGGGCCCGTTCGGTCAGGTCCCCCGCGTCCTGCCGCCCGTGAACGGACGCTTCACCGCGCAGAACGTGCCGCTACGACTGCTCATCCGGCTGGCGTACGGCGTACAGGACTTCCAGCTGGCTGGCGGACCCGAGTGGCTGGCCTCCGCACGCTACGACATCGCCGCGAAGGCCGAGGACGGGGGCGGCCGCACCATGGACGCCGTGCTGCCGATGGTTCGGGCCCTGCTGGCGGATCGGTTCAGGCTGCGGACCCATACCGAGAACCGAGACCTCCCCGTCTTCGACCTCGTCGTGGCGCGTGACGACCGCCGGCTCGGCCCGAGCCTGCGCACATCGACCGCCGACTGCTCGCACGCGCAGGCCGATCAGCAGAAGCGGCTGGAGGCGCTTGCGCGCGGGGGGCCGGCCGCACTGGCCGCGCTCGTCCCCAAGCCCGGCGAGGTCGTGCCGTGTGCCATGAGCCCGCTGGTGGACCCCACGAACCCGGCGGGAGGCTTCGGCCTGAGAGCCAGCGGCATGCCGGTCGGCACCCTGACCGCGCTGCTGACGAGTGCGACCGGGCGGACGGTCCGCGACAAGACCGGGTTGTCGGGGCCCTATGACTGGGAGCTGGTATTCGACCCGCAAGTGATGCTCGGCCTGGCCGCCCAGGCGGGCGTCAACCTGCCCGCCGGCGTCACGCTGCCGCCCTCGGACAGCCCCTCGCTGCTGACCGCGCTGCGCGAGCAGCTGGGCCTGAAGCTCGACTCGACCCGCGGGCCGGTCGAGGTCCTGATCATCGACCGTATCGAGATGCCCACGCCCGACTGAACCCGCACCATATCCGGAGTCCACATGCGCCTGTCCCCGCTGCCGCGCCGCCTGCCCATTGCCGACCCGAGCGCCATTCGGCTCTGCGCCGTGGTCGTGACCGTCTGTGCCGCGTTGTTCACGGCGCCCGCACGGGCGCCGCTCGCCGCGCAGGCGCCTGCCGCGGCGCCTGCACCCGAGACCGCGGCGTCACAGGCGCACGTCGACGCCGCGCGGCGCCTTGCCGGCGCCGACCCCTGGCTGCAGCAGCCGTTCGACTTCTACTGCGTTGCGGGCCGCGCGCGTGCCAACGACCCTGCGGCCCCGGCGATGGAACCGACGAAGCTCTTCGACAACCTGTACGCACTCGGCAACTCCGAGGCGACGGTCTACGCCGTCACCACGAGCGGCGGAATCGTGCTGATCGACTCGGGCTACACCGACCAGGTGGAGACCGTGGTGGTCCCCGGCCTCCGCGCGCTGGGCCTCGATCCCGCGCAGGTCAAGTACGTGCTGGTGGGGCACGGCCACGGCGACCACTTCGGCGGGGCGCGCTACTTCCAGGAGCGCGGGGCGCGCGTGGGCCTGTCGGCGGCGGACTGGGAACTGGTACAACCGGCCACGACCCCGGCAACCGCTCCGGCCCAGCCGCGCCCCACACGCGACCTGGTGCTCGCCGAAGGCCAGCCCGTCACGCTCGGCGAGCAGACGATCACGCCGGTGCTCATTCCGGGCCACACTCCGGGTTCACTCGCCTTCACGTTCCAGGTACGCGACGGCCGGCAGGTGCATGTCGCGGGCCTCTTCGGCGGCACCATCCTGACGAGCGGTCGCATCACGACACCGGGCCTGCGGCAGTACGTGGCGTCGATCGACCACTACCTGTCCGTGGCCAGGAGAGAGCGCGTGGATGTCGAAGTCCAGAACCATCCACTCTTCGACGACATGGCTGGCCGCCTGGCCGCGACGCGCGCGCGGAAGGCCGGGGCTCCCCACCCGTTCGTGGTCGGTCGGGATCGCTACGTCCGCTTCTGGTCGATCGTCTCGGAGTGCATGCAGGCGGAGCTCGCCCGACGCGTTTCGTAGGTGGCGCAAGCCACTGTTGGGTTTCTGGACGTTCGCGTACCGATTTGGAGGGTCCGTACGGGCGTGCGTCCTGGACACACCGCAGCAACTGCAAAGCGCGGAATGGCTTGTACCCTTCGAACGTCTGGCAATACTCTTGCTAGATCGACGCGCAGAGGAGACGACCATGAAGCGCCTGTCTGCGATGTTGGTGTGCGGCGTTGTCGCGTGTGCCGCGGCCGCGTGCAACGGTTCGACGTCCCCGACGTCCCCGACGTCCCCATCGTCCTCCTCGCCAGCGGCATCGCCGTCGTCCCCCTCGTCCCCGACCACGCCCTCCTCGAGCAACGGCCGTCTGCTGGTACGCCTGTCGGCCGGCCCATTCGACCAGGCGAGGGCCGTGCTGGTCACGTTCTCACGCGTGCGCGTGTACCGGGGATCGCCCACCAATCTCAGCGACGTCCCGCTGTCGGGCGGCGGGGGCCAGTACACGTGCGACCTCAAGAAGCTGTCCTCGAGCGACGGTGAGATCGCCGTCGGCAACCTGCCGTCGGGCGCGTACAGCCAGGTGGGCATCGTCATCCAGCGCGTCACCGTCCACATCGACAATCCGACGGCCAACGCGCCGTGCGCGCCCTCGATCCCGGAGCCGGGCGGGCGCTCTGCGACGCTCGCCGCGCCGGCCGGCGAGATTCCGGTGCCGCACAACTTCGACGTCAAGGCCACTGGAGACACGGTGCTGCGCCTGAACTTCAACACGGAGCAGTCGATTCGCGTGACCGGCGAGAACACCTTCAGTCTGACTCCCGTCATCACGGTGCTCGGGGTGTCCTGAGCCCCCGGGGCAGCGCGTCTCCCGCCCCGGGCCCCTCCACCAGCGGCCGGCGCGTTACCATGCAGCACATGTCGCTGCACGGACGCCGTCCTCTCGCCGCCCTGTTCGCTCTCGTGGCGTGCCTCGCCGCTCTGCCGGGGCTCTGGGCACAGTCACGTCCAGGGGTGACCGCGCCGCGATTCCAGGTGGATCCCTTCTGGCCGAAGCCGCTGCCGAACAACTGGATCCTCGGCCAGGTGTCGGGCGTGGCGGTGGACAGGCGCGGCCACGTGTGGATCGTCCAGCGTCCGCGCTCGCTCTCCGAACGCGAACTCGGCGCGCAGCAGACGCCGCCCATCAGCCGGTGCTGCGTCGCGGCACCGCCCGTGATCGTCTTCGACCAGGCGGGCAACGTGGTCCGCGCGTGGGGCGGACCCGGCTCGGGCTACGAGTGGCCGGAGAGCGAGCACGGCGTCTACGTCGATGACGACGACAACGTGTGGCTGGCCGGCAACGGCGACCGGGATGCGCAGATCCTGAAGTTCACGATCGACGGCCGCTTCCTGTTGCAGATCGGCCGCAGCGGGCAGTCGCAGGGCAGCAACGACACGGCCAACCTCGGCAGCCCCGCCGACATTCGCGTGGATGCGGCCGCGCGGGAGGTATACGTGGCCGACGGCTACCGGAACCGCCGCGTGATCGTCTTCGATGCCCGGACCGGCGCCTACAAGCGGCACTGGGGTGCGTACGGGAGGACGCCCAGCGACGAGCGACTGCCCGCCTACGACCCGGCGGCGCCCCCCTCGCCGCAGTTCGGCAGCCCCGTGCACTGCGTCCGCTTCACGCGCGAGGGGCTCGTGTACGTCTGCGATCGTGTCAACAACCGCGTGCAGGTCTTCCGCAAGGACGGCACGTTCGTCTCGGAGGCCTTCTTCGAGCGGCAGACGCGCCTGAACGGCTCGGTGTCGGAACTGGTGTTCTCGCCCGACGCGTCACAGCGGTTCCTCTACATGGTGGACGGCGTCAACAACGAGCTGCGCGTCGTGGACCGGGCCACCAACGCGGTGCTGGATCGGGTGGGACGGCCGGGGCGCTACGCCGGCCAGTTCCACGTGGTGCACAACGTGGCCGTCGATCGCGACGGCAACGTCTACACCACGGAGGTGAACACGGGACAGCGGGTGCAGAAGTTTCGCCCGGTCGGGCGGAGGTGAGGTGCCGGGCGGCCCCGAGGGGCCGCCCGGCGCACGTTTGGAACGAGCTAGGCCTTGCCCGCGGTACGCCAGCCTTCGGCGTAGGTCTCGCGGACGACCTTCGAGTACGGTACGGGGCTGACCACCACGCGAATTTCGGCCTGGCGGTGACGCTCGACGGTGGTCTTCCTCGACCCGCCGTTCGCCTCGCCCCACACCAGCGTCAATTCGGAGCCAACCTCGACATCCGGGTCGACGACGCCGAGCGACAGCATCGAACGCTCGTTGTAGCTGTAGCCGGCGAACATCGAGAGACCCTGCGTCCTCCCACCCTTCCCGACGACCTTGTCGTACGACGCCGAGGTGTAGTTTGCCAGCGGGAACTCGATGTACTTGTAGATGTCACCGGCGTCGAACAAGGACGACATCACCTTGATCACGTCTTCCTTGTTCCAGGCGAAGGTCACCTTCTTGCGCTGTGGCTGCTTCTCGAGGCGCTGCAGCGCCTCCTTGCCGATGAAGTCGTGGTCGTACTTGAGGAACGAGCCGTAGCCGAGGGCGAACGGCGTCATGTAGTAGTCCTCGATGTTGCTCGAGTCGAAGCTGCCGCCGATCGAGCCGGAGGCCTCGTAGCTCGACGCCGGCAGCCACTCGCGGTATGCCTTCATCTTGTCGCCGGTGTAGACGGCCGGCAGCGGCGACGGAATCCAGCCCGACTCGAGGGTGTTGGTGGCGTAGGCGCGCGCTCCCACCTGCAGCAGGCCGAACTCCCTGCCTGCCTCGACGATGGCGGCGCGAATCTCCTCGCGCTCCTCGTACGGGCCCCAGATCTCGAGCCCGGGGGCACCGGCCATGCCATGACGCAGCGCGCGCACGGTACGGCCGTTGATCTTGATCGTGCCCATGTTGAAGAACTTGATTTCCTGGAACGGACCGCCGTTCAGCTTCTCGAGCACCTGGTTGGCGTTGGGCCCCTGGATCTGGAAGCGGTAGGTGGTGCGGACGACGGCCTTGCCGCCAGGGTTGCCCGGCGAGCGCTCGTCGCGCGTGACCTTGACGTCGTAGCCACCGGTGGCCGCGTGGAACTCCATCCAGTTCGCGGCGGGCGCGCGGCCGACGTAGACGAGGGAGTTGGGCGCCAGGTGGAACAGGATGCCGTCGCCGATGACGTACCCGTCGTGGCTGCACGGCGCGAAGTGCTTGGCGCGGTCCACCGGGAACTTGGCGAACGGATTGAACGCGAGGTGCGAGCACAGCTTCAGCGCGTCCGGACCCTCGACGTAGAGGTTGACCATGTGGTGCGACTGGTCGAACAGCACCGCGCTCTCGCGCCAGGCGCGCTGCTCGTCGCGCCAGTTGCCGTATTCCGTGGGCACCACCGGGTACACGTAGGCGCCAATCTGCGAGTTGCGCAGCATCTCGGTGACGCTGCCGGCGCGTTGAATCAAGGTCTCCAGGTTCTGGTTGCTCATAGGACCGTACACTTCCTCGTCAGATGTGAAGCACTCGGGCGTGCAGGAATGGCGCGGCAACGCGCCCACGCACACGCGGTCACCCAGGGTCACGGCGACAACGCACGACCTCCGGCACCGGCCGGGCCGGGGCGGAAGCCCACAACCGGCTGAGGATAGCACACCGCTTCCGGGGATCGATACCCCAGGCGTATTCCCCCCTGAGGGGGTGGAAACGGGGCGTCAGGGGTAGAAGCGCCGGCGGACCAGTTCGTAGAGCACGACACCTGCCGCCGTCGCGACGTTCAGCGACTCCTTCTCCCCGCGCATCGGGATGCGCACGAAGGTCGCGATGCCGGGCACCAGGTCGTCGCTCACGCCTTCCCGTTCGTGGCCGAAGACGAGGCACAGGGGCCACGGCGGGCTCCACGCGTAGACCTCGACCGCCTGCGGCGAGGTTTCGACGGCAGCGACGTGGTACCCGGCCGCTGCGGCCTTCGCCAGCGCCACGGCGGTGTCGGGCTCGTAGTCCCACGATACGGTTCGTTCGGCGCCGAGCGCCGTCTTCGCGATCGCGCGCTGCTGCCGGCCACCCTGGTCGGGCCGGGGCGTGATGCCGCAGAGCACCAGCTTCTCCACACCACAACCGTCGGCGGTGCGGAAGATCGCGCCGGTGTTGTAGAGGCTGCGGACGTTGTCGAGGACGACGATGACGGGCAGGCGCGCGACGGGCACGCCCCATCGTAGAGCACCACGGCAGGGCGGCGCGCTGCTCCTGGCGGCGGTCCTGTCGTGGGCCCGTAGCGTGTACGCCCAGTCTCCTGGTGCCGGGCGCCAGCCCACAGCGCCGGTGGTACACGCGCAGGGCAAGTGGCTGCTGTTCGCCCAGCTAACGCCGACGACCAGCGCCTGGTCGACCGCGGCGTGCCGTTCGAGACCCCGATCACCGACATCTCGCGCGTGATCGAGGCGCCGTCGGGCCGTACGTCCTTCGCGTACGTGGACGGGCCAGGGGCACCTGCGATCGGCGTTCGTGCAGGGCCCGGACGGCGTCGAACTCGAGTTGGTGGAGACCCGCACTCGATGACGTGGCACCCGTGCCGGCCGCACGCTGGCGGCCGGTGGGTGTGGCAGAACGTTCGGGACAGGCGCCCGTTCACCGTGCCGGCCGGCCGAGGTCCGGACAGTAATCCGGCTCGAAGCCCCGAGCGCGCTCGCGCCGCTCGAGCGGATCGGCCCGGCGCGGCGCTGGCAGCACACCCAGCCGCACCAGCTGCGGCCGGAACTCGTAGCGCACGGTCACCGAAGCCGCCGGGGCGTCCTCGAGGTCGAGCCAGACGTGCCGCACCGCGTGCCCAATGCGCCGCCCCATGCCGGTCGCGGCGAATGCGTCGGCGGCCCGGCCCTCCGCGCGGGGCGCGGCCGGCGCGGAGCCAGAGGGCGCAGGGGCGTCGGAGCGAGGCCCCGAGGCACCGGACGCATCCGCCCGCTCGTCCGCGCGCAGGCCATCCTCGAGTGCCGGCGCCTCCCGCTCCTTGAAGAACACGGCCGCGATCACGCCCAGGTTCGCGGTGCGGCCCAGGGCCTGGCCGTACGATCGCGCCTCCGTCGTGAACGCGAACCGACGGGCATCGGTGCGGCTGGTCTGCCAGCCCTGAATCGTGATGGTCTCGTACGGCCCGAGCACCCACTTGCGGCCCCGCGCGGCCGTCGTCTCCCGGGCGTCGATCGTGTTGAGCCCGTCCACCGACAGCGCCACGGCCACGCGGACCGGGTACGGATTGCGCAGCCGAATGGCGTATTCACGCCCCTTCAGCGCCTCGACGTACCACCGACCCTCGTGCCCGTAGCGGGGCCGGGGGACGCCGTCGACGAGGATCTCGACGCCGGCGGTCACGCCGGGGGGGTGTTGGTCGCCGGCTCGGGCCGGGACGGCGAGCGCGAGTACGAGGAATGCGGCGAACCGATGTGCAGCGCGTGTGGTCATGGCGGCCTCCTGCCCCGTTGAACGGGGGAGCCGCGCGACCTTGCAGGCCTGCCTCTAGCGCACCGGCTGCAGCGTCGGCACCGCGCGGGCGGCGGCCACGACCCAGCGGCCGTCGAGCCATCGCATCGTGATCTCGAGTTCGCGGGCGTCGGTCGAGCCGGCACCGTCCCGCCCTTGCATCGAGATGCGGGCGGTCGCGCGGACGGTCGCGGTGTCGCCGGCCGCCGGCGCCACCTGCACGTCGACGAACGCGAGCTGAAAGACCGGTACGGCGGCACGCAGGCGGCCCGCGCTGGACACGACGTCCTGCGCGCCCCTGAGGGGCGCGCCGGGCGGCCCCGGGTCGATGGTCACGTCCGGCGCGAGGTACGTGGCCAGCCCGGCGACCTCGGCGAGCGCCGCCACGCCGAGCGCCGGGCTGTCGTGCGACACCACGGCGGCGACCGCGGCGAGCTGCCGGCGAATCTGCCGCTCGTCGCCGTTCCACCACCGATAGCCGGCGAACGTGGCCACGAGCAGCCCGACCGCCATCGCGGCGCGGCGGCTCACCACACCCTCACCGGGCCGAGCAGGCGATCGCGCGCGGCCGTACCGAAGTCGTGGTCCTCCGCTGCCATGTCGCGATTGTCGCCGATGAGCAGATATTCGTCGTCGCCGAGCCTGAACGGCGCGACCTGCCAGGGCCGGCGGCGCGCCACGTAGGGCTCGACGAGCGGACGCCCGTCCACCTCGACCACGCCGTCCCGGATGGCGATCTGCTCGCCGGGCAGGCCGATCACGCGCTTGATGAAGACCACCGAGGGGCCCGCCATTTGTACGGCGACGATGTCGCCCCGGGCCGGCGGGCGCCACCAGTAGGCCGTGCGGTCGATGAAGGCGAGCGCGCCGTCGTCGATCGTCGGGCGCATACTGATGCCGGCCCCGCGCACGGGCCTCAACAGCCAGCCGAAGGTGACCGCGGAGACGAGCAGCAGGACGGCCGCCCGGGCCAGCGTCCGCGAGGGCGACGGGCCGACCACGGCGAGGCGCAGCCACGCGCGACCGGGCATCGCCTCACTCCCCGAACGCGGCGTCCGCGTCGACGCCGGCTGCGAGCGCGCTGTCCCCCACCCGGCGGATTATACCGACCCGCGTTGACGCGACCGGTCGACTCGATCAGACTGGACGACGGCAGCGACCCGATGTTCACGCCCCTCGATCTCGACGACCTGGCGCGCCGCGGCATCCCGCTGGCCGAAGCCGAGCGGCAGCTCGGCCTGTTCACCCATCCGCCGGCGCCGGCCAGTCTCGACCGTGCCTGCACCGTGGGCGACGGCATCCTCAGGCTCGACGCCGCCGAGCAGGCCGCGTTCGAGCGCGAGGGCGCCTCCGCGCTGGCAAGCGGACGCGTCGGCAAGTTCGTGCCCGCCTCGGGCGCGGCCACGCGGATGTTCCAGGCGCTGCAGGCCGACCCGGCGGGCGACGCAGCCCGCGAAGTGCGCGATCAGCTCGGCCGCTTCGCGTTCGCGCCGGCGCTCACGGACGAACCCGACCCCGGCGAAGCCATCCTGCGGCGGTTCGCCTCCCTGCCGAAGGCCCTGCTGCCGTTCCACCGCTACGGCGATCACAGCCACACGGCCTTCGAGGAACACTTGTACGAGGCACAGGCGCTCGGGGTGGACCGGATCCACTTCACCGTCTCGCCCGAACACCGAGCGGGCTTCCTCGCCGTCGCCGAGCGCTGCCCGGCGCCGGTCGCGGTGAGCTACTCGGAACAGAAACCCTCGACCGACACGTTGGCCGGCCGCGAGAACGGCCAGCCGTTCCGCGACGCCGGCGGTCGGCTGGTCTTCCGGCCTGGCGGGCACGGGGCGCTGCTCGAGAACCTGAACGACCTGCGCGGCGACCTGGTCCTCATCAAGAACATCGACAACATCACGCACAGCCGGCTGTGGCCGGAGCAGTTGCGCTGGAAGAAGATCCTGCTCGGCGTGCTGCTCCGCGCGCGGGCGGCCGACCGCCCGACGCGGGTGTGTGGCGTGGTGCGGAACACCGGCGAGCCGGGCGGCGGCCCCTTCTGGGTACGCGGCCGCGACGGCCGCACGACGCCGCAGATCGTCGAGTCGGCGGAGGTCGACCTGACGGCTCCGGCGCAGCGCGCGGTGTTCGAGTCGGCCACGCACTTCAATCCCGTGGACCTGGCGTGCGCCCTCTGCGATGCCGGTGGCCGGCCGTTCGACCTGCGCGCCTTCCGGGACGACGAGGCCGTGTTCGTGGCCCGGAAGTCGAAGGACGGCCAGCCGCTGCTCGCCCTCGAGCTGCCCGGGCTGTGGAACGGGGCGATGGCGCGCTGGCACACGGTGTTCGTCGAGGTGCCGCTCGAGACCTTCAACCCGGTCAAGACGCTGAGCGACCTGCTGCGGCCCGCGCACCAACCCGCCTGATCCGCACACCGGGTCGGCGCGCGCGGCGTGCTGCCCGCACGGACCCGGGCCGCGGCACCGTTCGCGCCTCCCCGGCGTGGATTACCTGCGCGCCGGATCCTTGGCCGGGTCGACGTACCCCGTGCCCGACGGCCCGTATCCGGTGATCTGGATCACGACGCCCTCGTCTCGCGTCGCCGCGAAGTGATTGACGTTCGGTGATTCCTCGTAGACGCTGCCGACCGGCAGGCGCTTCAGACTCCCCTCGTCGAAGCGGTCGCCGTATCCGAAGTACCACGTGCCCGAGATCACCGTGGCGACGCGGTCGTCGGGATGCCGGTGCGGATCGATGTGCGTGTTCGGCCCGACGCGCAGCAGCATCGTATAGAGGCCGGGCTTCGCGGGGTCGCCCTTGAGCATCACGGTCTGGGTGCCCGACACACCGGACGTGCCGACACCGCCCCTGGCCGGCGCCGGCCACTGAACCTCGTCGGGCGTGGTCCGGAACCCGCCGCGCTGCGCGTCAGCCACGCCAATCCCGGCGACGGCCACCATCGCCGCCACCACCACCCGCGTCCGTCCGACTCCTGCCACCTCGCCCTCGCTTCCCTGTCGCGGGGGCGTCGCGCCCCCGCCCGGGGCCTCGTTGCAGGACCCCGGTCCGCGTATTATCGTCGCCCCATGAAGGTACACACCACGGTCCTCGCGATGGCGGCGTGCGTCGCCGCCACGCTGGCGGCACTCTCAGCCCAGGCGCCGCCGCCCGTGCCCCCCTCGCGACCGCTGACACCCGACACGGCAGCCGTGCCCCGGCGGGCCGACGGCACACCCGACCTCGGCGGCGTCTGGATGCCGCCGTACGTGCCGGACATGACGCTCGATCGGCGCGACCAGCACGGATACGCCGAGCCGCCCTTCTCGGTGAACGACACGCCGCAGATGCGGCAGGCGCGCTACGCCAAGGGGACTCACGGCGAACTGCCCTTCACGCCCTGGGGGCTCGAGAACTGGTCCACCTACGACGCGGCCACCGGCGACTACACCGGCAGCTGCTTCCCGTTCGGGCTCATGCGGTCCATCAACGCGCCGTATCCGTTCCAGATCGTCCAGGACGACCGCGTCGTGGCGCTCCTCTTCGAGGTGAACACCTGGCACCACGTCGTGACGCTCAACGCGGCGCCGCCGGCCAACCCGGAGCCGACGTGGTACGGCCATTCGGTGGGCCGCTGGGACGGCGACACGCTGGTCGTCGACACCGTCGGCTTCAACGGCTACACCCGGCTCGACACCGTCGGCCACCCGCACAGCGATCAGCTGCACCTCCGGCACGCCTTCCGGCGGACGGACGCGACGCACCTCGCCTACACGGTGACCGTCACGGACCCGAAGACCTACACGAAGCCGTGGACCAACACGCGTGTCTTCACGCGGCAGGACGGCCCCCTGATCGAGTACTCCTGCGAGGAGAACAACAAGAGCCTGTGGGATGGCCGCATCAGGACGTGGACGCCGCCGTGGGCGCAGAAGTAGGGGCGAGCTGCCGCGCGAGCGTCTCGCGGTACTCGCGGAAGCCCAGACGCGCGTAGAGCCGCCGCGCCCGGGTGTTGTCGGCGAGGACGTGCAGGCACGGTACCTCGCCACGGGCGAGTTGCCGCCGGATCACGTGTGTCATCAGCGCACGGGCCAAGCCCCGCCCTTCGTGGTCGGGATGGGTGCAGACGGCGCTGACTTCGCGCAGCCGGCCGGCGCGCATGCGCTCGCCGGCCATCGCCACGAGGCGCGGACCGTCGAAGCAGCCCACGTAGTCGCCCAGTTCCATGGTCCGCGTGCCGAACGGCCCCGGGTGCGTCAGGCGCGCCAGCGCCAGCGCGGCCTCGACGTCACGGGCCCCCAGGGGCACGGGGGTGGCGCCGCCGGGATCGGCCGGCACGGGCGCGTCCCACACCATCTTCACGATCGGCGCCTCGAAGGTGACCGCCCAGCCGTCGGGCACCCGACCCGACCAGCCCATGCAATAGAAGACCGCGTCGGGGCCGCTGTGGGGCCGCAGCCCATCGAGGTCGGGGCGAGCCGGATCGGCGAATCCGGCGAGCGCGGTGACGTCCGGATGGTAGCGACGCGCCGTGGCCCCGCCGAGCGCGAAGGGGGCATGCGGTCCCACGAGCGCGTGCCAGACGATGTTGTCGAGCAGCCCGGCGGGCGTGGGCATGCTCGACATTGTGCCCGGTTCGGGGGCGCCCAGCGCGTTTCGCCACGCGAAACCTCGTGCCGTCTACGGAGCAGCGCCTATTGACACCACGAGAAAATGCGCACGATACTGAAGGGTCGTTCGTGCGGTGATTTCCACGACTTGATGGACCGCACGTGGCGGCAACGCCAGCAGGTCTGTCTAAGTCGGGAACAGCCCGCGAGAGTCGTGGGCAATTTCTTGGAGTGTTATGAGCAACCGATACATTTTCTCCTCGGAGTCCGTCGGCGAGGGCCATCCGGACAAGGTCGCCGACACGATCTCCGATGCCGTCCTGGATGCGTGCCTCGCGCAGGACAAGTACAGCCGCGTCGCGTGCGAGACGTTCGTGAAGTCGAACGTCGTCGTCATCGGCGGTGAGATCACGACGAGAGCGAAGCTCGACTACGTCAAGCTCGCGCGCGAGGCCATCCGTGGCATTGGCTACGTCAACGACGACGACGTCTTCCACGCCGACAAGGTGTTCGTGAACGTCCTCGTGACGACGCAGTCGCCCGACATCTCCCAGGGCGTCGACGCGAAGAAGGCCGTCGGCAAGAAGACCGCCAAGCAGGGCGCGGGCGACCAGGGCCTGATGTTCGGCTACGCCGCCAACGAGACGCCGGAGCTGATGCCCGCGCCGATCATGTACGCGCACCGCCTGGGCCGCGAGCTGACCAAGATCCGCAAGAGCGGCAAGGTCGAGTGGCTCCGCCCCGACGCCAAGTCGCAGGTGTCGGTGGTGTACGAGAACGGCAAGCCGGTCAGCATCGCCAACGTCGTCATCTCGACCCAGCACACCGAGAGCGTCTCGCACGGCGAGATCGAGAAGTTCTGCATCGAGAACGTGATCAAGAAGGTGTTGCCGGCCAAGATGCTCGGCCCGCAGACCGAGTTCCTGATCAACCCGACCGGCCGTTTCGTGGTCGGTGGCCCGCAGGGTGACAGCGGCCTCACCGGCCGCAAGATCATCGTCGACACCTACGGCGGCATGGGCCGTCACGGCGGTGGCGCGTTCTCGGGCAAGGATCCCTCGAAGGTCGACCGCAGCGCCGCGTACATGGGCCGCTGGGTGGCCAAGAACGTCGTGGCCGCGAAGCTGGCCGCGCGTTGCGAGGTCCAGTTCGCCTACGCGATCGGTCACCCGGATCCGGTCAGCGTCCACGTCGACACGTTCGGCACGGCCACCGTGGACGAGGCGAAGATCATCCGCGCGATCAACCGCGTGTTCAGCTTCCAGCCGGCCGACATCGTGTCGCAGCTGAACCTGCTGCGCCCGATCTACTCGAAGACGACCAACTACGGCCACTTCGGGAAAAACGACAAGGACCTCACCTGGGAACAGACCAACAAGGTCGCGGCCCTGCTGAAGGCCATCTAGCCGATCAGGATCGGCACGATCGAAGGCCCCGGCGCGCGACGCGCGTCGGGGCCTTTTTCATTGCCGGGAGCCGGCGGTCTCTCGCCGCTCGAACGCCACGTGGGCCCGGTCGCGCCGCAGGTCCTTCCGGAACACCTCGCCCCATCCAGCCCCCAGGACACGGGCGACCGCGTCGACCGCGGCCGTGGGCACCGTCAGGAGGATCGAGCGCAGGACCGGCGACGCCAGCACGCCGGCGGCACCGTGCAGCACCTCCAGCGCGCCAGCCGACTCGGCGAGCCGCAGGTGCGTCGGCGCCGGCAGCTCGAACTGCCGGACCACGCGGTCGAGCGACGTCACGCAGGTGGACTGCACCAGCGGCCGCTCGTCACCGGCCGGTCGCCTGACGGCCCAGCCCTCGCGACGCAGCGAGTGCCGATGCTGGCCTGCGAGGCCCGGCGGAAACCGCAGGCCGCCCAGCCCGTCGAAGTCGGCCACGGCCAGCGGCACGGGCATCACCGCGCCGTCGCACCCGTTCCGCAGCACGGTGTCGCAGAGCGCGTGGTATGCGGCGTAGCCGGGCTCGAACGCCACGACGACGGCGCCGCGGTGCTTGGCGGCGAACGTCGTGTACAGCCCGGGCCCGGCGCCCACGTCGTACAGCACCCCGCCTATCGCCACGCGGTCGAAGATCCACCGCAGCACGGCCCGATCGAGCCGGTAGGCGTCCTCGTCGGATCCCGCCGCCACGCGCACGCGAATCGCCGGCCCGTCCCGCCGGAACGCGAGCTGCACGACGTCGCCCGCGTCCGCCGGCACCACCAGCACCGCGTCCTCGGCGGGCGGCGCCTCGTGCCCTGCGCCGACATCGCCTGGCAGGTCGCGCTCCCGGATGCCGGCCTCGAGGTCCCCGGCGACGCGCACGTTCGCGTGCGGCCCCGGAGCCGCGAAGGTCCGCTCCAGCGCCCCCGCCAGCACGTCCGACACCGGCTGGTCGCCCAGGGGCCGCAGGAACCCGTCGACGAATCGCGTCAGGCGGGCGGCATCGGTCGGCGATGCCAGTTCGGCGGCCAGCTGCGAGACGTGCTCATCCAGCCCCTTCGCCTCGCGGACGAACCCCTCGTGCGACTCGAGCAGGTAGTGGAAGTGCAGCGTGCCCTGCTGGCCGTCGGCGTCTGCCTCGTCCGCCAGGATCGTGTACACGGGCCGGCCGGCGATCGCGGACTCGAGCTCGGCGCTCGTGTTCAGGCCGACCACGGCGGCGCTGTGGCCGAGGCACTCGTACAGCCCCTGCGAGGCGCGATCCGAGGTCCACAGCACGACGGCGCGCGAGTCGCCGAACGGCCGGGCCATCTGCCCCCGGAGTCCGTCGACGTCGGGCCAGCGTACGGTGTCGTACTGCTGGTCGGCACCGAGCAGGCCGATGTCGGGATGAGGCCTGACGATCACGTTGCACGATCGCAGGGCGTCGTCCGGCGCCGTCCGGATCGCGTGCAGCCACCGCTCGACGAAGGGCCGCTCCCCCGCCGACACGAACGCGGACGAGCACACGTACAGCAGCGTCTGGCGCGACGGGTCCAGCCCGAGCTGGCGGTGGAACGACTCGCGCCCGATCCGGTGGCGCAGCGTGAAGAACCCGTCGAACCGCGGCGCGCCCACGACGACCACGCGAGACTCGGGAAACCCGTGCAGGGCCGCGGCTTCCCGGCGCTGGCGCTCGTTCCAGACGAACATCCAGTCGGGCTGCCGGTGGATGCGCCCCTTCGTGCTGAGGTTGTCCCAGCTGAAGAGCAGCATCCCGACGGGCAGCGCGAGCGCACGTGCTGCAGCCACGAGATCGGCCTGGGCGGACCCGAAGTGGACGAGGGGCGTGAGCAGCAGGACGTCGGGCTGCTCGGCGCGGAGGAACTCCACGAGCAGCGGATCCGGCGGCAGCGCCCGCTCGGCGAGGTCCAGCACCGCGCGGAGCGACTCGAGCTGCCGCGGCGGGACGTCGCGCAGCACGGCCGTCATCTGGTCGTCCGACACGGGCAGGCGCAGTTCCTCCCGCAGCTTGTGCACGGTCCGCGCCTGCAGCTTCTGCGCGCCTCGGAGCGACGGCTGCTGGTACTGCACGCAGTCGGCCAGGCTCCGGAGCAGGGGCGCGACGTCGGCCCACGCGTCGGACCGCTGCGCGGGGCACCGCGCCACGCGGAAGCGCGACGGGTCGAAGTCCGCCGTGGCCTCCGCGACGTACGCGTCGGCCTTGCGTTCCTGGACGGCCAGGGTGACGGCGTGACCGCGCGCCAGGAGATTGTGGATGGTCCGGAGGAAGGTCTCGACGTTCTTCTTCTGCTTGCAGACGAGCAGGAACTTCATCGGCCGGCCTCCATCCTGACCGGTCGCCACGAATATTGCAAGCCGGTGTACGATGCCCGCCGATGCCGCGTCTCGCCAGCCGCTTGTACTTCTGGGTCCTCCTGGCCATCCTGCTCGGAGGCGTGCTCGGATACGCCGTCCCCGACACCGCCGTGAAGCTCAAGCCCCTCGGCGACGGCTTCATCGCCCTCGTCAAGATGCTGATCAGCCCGGTGATCTTCTGCACCGTCGTCCTGGGCATCGCGGGCGCGGGCGGCATGAAGAAGGTGGGGCGCGTCGGCGCGAAGGCACTCGTCTACTTCGAGGTGGTCTCGACGATCGCCTTGGCGATCGGGCTGGTGGTCGCCAACGTGGTGCGGCCCGGGGCGGGGTTCGACGTCGACCCCGCGACCCTCGACGCGAGCGCCGTGGCCAGCTACGCGAAGGTGGCCGCCGCCGAGACCACGACCGACTTCATCCTGCACATCATCCCGGCGACGTTCTTCGACGCGTTCACCCGCTCGGGCGATCTGCTGCAGGTGCTGTTCGTCGCGATCCTGTTCGGCTACGCCCTCACCCACATGGGCGAGACCGGACGCCCCGTGCACCAGTTCATCGAGACGTCGTCGCACGTCTTCTTCACGATGATGGGCGCCCTGATGAAGCTGGCGCCCATCGGGGCGGGCGGCGCGATGGCCTTCACGATCGGCCGTTACGGCGTCGGAGCGCTGACGCCGCTCGTGGCGCTGATGGGCAGCTTCTACCTGACGTGCCTGCTCTTCGTCCTCGTCGTGCTCGGCACGATCGGCTGGCTGTCGGGCTTCAGCATCCTCCGGTTCATCGCCTACATCAAGGACGAGCTGCTGACGGTGCTCGGCACGTCGTCGTCGGAATCGGCGCTCGTGCCGCTGATGCAGAAGCTCGAGCGGCTCGGCTGCTCCCGGTCGGTCGTGGGGCTCGTGGTCCCGGCCGGCTACTCCTTCAACCTGGACGGCACCAACATCTACCTGACGATGGCCTCCCTGTTCGTCGCGCAGGCGCTCGACATCGAGCTGACGCTGCGGCAGGAGCTGACCCTGCTCGCGGTGGCGATGCTGACCTCGAAGGGCGCGTCGGGTGTGACCGGCGCGGGGTTCATCACGCTCGCGGCGACGCTGGCCGTCGTGCCGTCCATCCCGGTGGCCGGCCTGACGCTGATCCTCGGCGTGGACCGCTTCATGTCGGAGGCGCGGTCCATCACGAATTTCATCGGCAACGGAGTGGCAACCGTCGTGGTCTCACGCTGGGAGAACGAACTGGACCGCCACGCTCTCGCACGCGAGCTCGGAGGGCGTGCCCCCGACACCCGATAGCGGGTTGACGCCCGGGCGGAGCGCCCGTACAACGCGAACGGCATGGGCGTGGCGCCCATGCCGTGGTCCGTCAGCGAACTGGGATCGTCGACGCGTCCGGGTGGACGCTCAGCTCTGCACCCACTGCCGGGGCTTGCCGGTCCCGTCGTCGGTGCCCTTGATGTACCAGTTCTTGCCCAGCGGATCGTGGTCCATCGTGGTGGCGAAGTCGAACGGCGCCTGGAACTCGATGTAGTCGAAGCCGGTCTCGGAGGCCACGAGCTGGTGCCACTCGCCGGCCGGAATCAGGACCAGGCTGCCGGGCCCGACCGGCAGCGAACCGCCGTCGAACTTCACCTCGCCGGTCCCCTGCTCGATCAGGTAGAAGTGCTCCGGCGTCACCGTGCTCGTCTTCGACGGATGGTGCACGTGCCGCGGTGAATGCGCCTTCGGCGCGTACTGCATCCGGCCGAGCTGCAGATCCCACGAGTCCGACAGGCCCGTTTCGGTGTTCACCCAGAAGGTGCGCTCGCGGAACTGCTTTTCGTCGACGAGCGAGCGCAATTCCACCTCGGAGAACAGATAGCCGGACGGCGTGCCGGCCGCGGCGCGGCCGATGTGCTTCGGCACCGTCACGACGAGCAGCGTCAGCGGCTCGGATCCAGCCGTCACCGCGGCCTGTTCGCCGGGCTCGAGGTAGACGCCGGTGCGGCGCCCGGTTGCCCGCTCAGTCGACTCACCGGCGGTGGTCAGCGTGACGGTCGCGCCGTTGCCCTCGAGGATGTAGACCACCCGGGTCCGATCGTCCTCGCCGGGCCGAAAGGTCCGGCCGGGGTTCACCTCCGCCACGGCCACACGGACGCGCGTGCCGTCCTGCGACGGGCTCAGCACGTCGCGTACGGTCCCTTCAGGGACCTGAACCTTGGTCTTGCTCGCGATGTCGATCACCGTGATCATGCGTGTCTCCGTCGCGGCTGGCGCCTGCGCGCAGCCGCGGTCCGTCGTGCCCGGCCTGGACCTTCCCGGCACCCCTCAGCAGACGGCAGAACTGTGATCTTACGTCACGCGGCGACCGTGCCGAAGCGCGGAGGACCGGCGGGCCTCCGGCCCACGTTATCGCGTGGCGGGAAGCCCCTTCGCGGCCATCAGCGACTCGAGCAGCGCCGCCGTTTCGGGGAACGGCTCTCCCTGTGCCTGGCGGACGCCCCGCACGCCGACGCCCCTGGCAAGGTCGAGGGCCGTGCGGCCGCTGGCGTCCTTGGCCTGCAGGTCCGCGCCGTGCTCGGCCAGGAACTTGACGATCGGCGTCAGGCCGCGCTCGGCGGCGCCGTGCAGCGCCGTCTGGTCCGGCACGGCGGACGGGCTCGGGATCTGGCTGGGGCGCCCACGCAGATTGATCGCATACGCCGCGGCCTGCGATGCCCCTTCCGGCAGCACGGGCCTGGGTTCGGTGACCATGCGGGCATTGATGTCGGCACCGGATTCGAGCAGCAGTGCCATCGTCTTCAGCACGCCCTCGGTGGTGCGGTTGCGGCCGCGCGTGACGCGGGTGCCGAATTCGACGCCCGCCGCGGCCATCAGCGGCGTCACGCCTTCCTTGCTCGGCAGGTCGACGAGCGCCTTGTGCTTCAGCAGCAGGGCGACGAACGGCGCGTCACCGGCGCGCGCCGCGCGCAGCAGCGCCGTGGCGCCCTGCGTGAGGATGGTGTCGCCGCCGCGGTCCTGCGGCACGTCGCGATACGGCGGCCGGCGCTTCAGGCGGAGGTTCGGGTCGGCGCCTCTCTCGAGCAGCATCGTCGCGACGTCGAGCGCCGTCACCGTGTCCTCGCTCGGCAGCACCGCCATCGCGCCGTTGCCCTTCATCGGCAGCGTGCTGACGTCGGCGGCCATGTAGAGGGGTGAGCGGCCGAAGAAGTCCCACTTGTTCACGTCGGCGCCGGCCTGCACGAGGTAGGCGGCCACCTCGAAGTGCAGGTTCAGGAGCGCCATGTTGAGCGGCGTGATGCGTTCGGGGTCTTCGAGGTCCAGGTCAGCCCCCGCCGCCACGAGGTGCCGGACGCAGGCCAGGCAGTCCTCACGCGCCGCGTACAGAAGCGGGGTGAAGCCGCCCTTGTTCAGGTCCTTCGGACGCGGCTCGGTGAGCACCTTGCGCTCCCACTGCCGGATGACGCCGCGGGCGTTGACGTCGGCGCCCTTCGAGGCGAGGAACCGCACCATCTCGGCCTGGCCCTGGGCGGCCGCCCACATCAGCGCGGTCTGCCCGCCCCACTGCTCCGTCGCGTTGACGTCGGCGCCGGCCTCGAGCAGCACCCGGGCGGCATCGACCTTCCCGCTGCGAGCGGCGGCCATCAGCGGGGTCTCCCCCTCCGGGTTGCGGCTGTTCGCGTCCGCACCGGCCTTGAGCAACGCGTCGATGATCGGCGCGGCGCCGAGGATGGCGGCCTCGGCCAGCGCCGACGTGCCGAACCGGTTCGTCGCCTTGACGTTGGCGCCGGCCCGAATCAGCGCCCGCACCAGCTCGACGTCGTCGTTGGCGGCGGCCCACATGACGGCCGTCGTGCCGTCCGGACCGGGTCCGTTGGGGTTGGCGCCGGCCGCGAGCAGCCGCAGCACGGCGGTGCGATCACCGCGTTCGGCGGCCTCGACGAGGCGCGCGTCCTGAGTCTGACGGGCGGTCTCAGCCGCGGCTGGCTTGGCGACGCGGGCCGCGGGCGCGGCTGCCGTGCGCGGCTTGGCTGCCGCAACGGGGCCGGCAGGCGCGGACCGGGCCGTCTGGGCGCCGACGGGCACGCTCACGCACAGCGCCACCGCCGCGGCCGTCGCCCACGGCCCACCGAGCACTCTCATCCACATCGGCCGCATGAGCCGGCGGACCGCCGCGAGCACGCCGCGCATTCCCACCCTACACCTCGGACAGCGTGCCGCCGCTGTCGCCGATCTTCTCGACGGGGATGTTGTTGCGTTCGAACAGCGTCAGCAGCAGGTCGGCGAACCGCGTGTCCTGCGGGTACTTCACGTGCTTGCCGCCCTTGATGCGGCCGTGCGCGTGGCCGACGATCGCCGCCGGCAGCGGATCGTTGTTGTGCTTGTCGCTGTTGCTCATGTTGCTGCCGTACAGGATCGTCGTGTGATCCAGCACGGAGCCGCCAGCCTCCTCGGCCTTCGACAGCCGCTCGACGAAGCGGGCGAACATCTCGGTGTGGTACCGCTGGATCTGCGCCAGCTTGACCAGCTTCTCCGGGTTGTTGCCGTGGTGCGACAGCGGATGGAACGCCTCGGCGATGCCGAGGTTCGTGTAGGTCCGCATGCTCGCTTCGCGGTCCATCGAGAAGGTGATGATCCGCGTGATGTCCGCCTGGAACGCCAGCGCCATCAGGTCGAACATCAGCTTGAAGTGCTCACTGATGTCGTTGGGCACGCCCACGGGGGCGTCGGGAATCTCCAGCGACTCGTCGCTCTGTTTGGCCGCCATCTGCACGCGCCGCTCGATCTCGCGCACCGAGTCGAGGTAGTCGCCGACGACCACCCGGTCCTTGACGCCGAGGCTCGACTGCAGCCGCGCAGCCTGCTCCTTCACGCGATCGAGGATGCTCCCCGTCTCGGCCAGGATGGCCGCACGCTCCTTGTCCGTATCGCCCTGGCCGAACAGCTTCTGGAACACCGCGCGCGGGTTGATCTCCTGCGGCAGCGACTGCGTCGGCGTGCGCCACGAGAGCCGCGCCCCGGTCTGGGCGGTCGTCAACTCGAGCGACGGCAGCCGCGTGTCCTGGCCGATGTGGCGCACGGCCAGCTGGTCGGCGGTGACGCCGGCGTCGGGGCCGGCCAGGGCGTGGTCCCACGGCTTGACGCAGCTCAGCCACGTCTGCTCGATGAAGCCGTGGGGCTCGGGTGTCTCGCCCTGCTTGTTCCGCAGGCCCGAGACGATGGTCAGGTGCTGGCGGAGCGGCGTGAGCGGCGCCAGGATCGGCGACATGTCGAAGTTCGCGCCGGTCTGCGCGGGCGACCACTGCGTCATCACCGCGCCGTGCGGAAAGCCGACGAAGGCGAGCCGCGTGGCGGGCGCGCCGGCGGGCGTCTTGGCGAACACCGTCGCCGCGGGATTCATCGCGTCGATGAGCGGCAGCGCGATCGTGGCGCCCACGCCCTTCAGCACCGCACGCCTGGAGATGTGCTTCCTGGACAGATACATGTTCGTCTCTCCGTCAGAGTGACCGGGTAAAACCCTACTCGTGGCTGGCGACCACGCGGTTGCCGCCGGGGGCCCGCTGCGGCGCCCGCCGCATCCTGAACTGCTCGCTCCGGACGATGCCCTGCACGATGGCCGAGAAGCGGTAGTCGCTGCCGGCGGCGTCCCGCAGGACGCGCCGCACGGTGGGCATGTCCCGGTACTCCAGGCTACGCCCGGTCGCATAGGTCAACAAGCCCTCGGTGAAGGTCTGCGCGAACTGCTCGGGGTGGCGCAGGAGTGCGTTCCGCAGGTCGTCCGGCCCCTTGATCGGCGTGCCGTCGGGGAGCGTCCCGGACGCGTCGATCGCAGCGCCCGCAAAGCGATCCCGGTCGCGCCACCGGCCGGCGGCGTCGAAATTCTCCAGCGCCAGCCCCAGCGGATCCATCACCGCGTGACACGCCGCGCAGGTCGGGTTGGCCCGGTGCTTGGCCATCATCTCCCGAACCGTCAGCGCCTTCGTGGTGCCGATGTCCTTCTCGTCGAGCGTCGGCACGTTCGGCGGAGGCAGCGCCGGCGGGACGCCCTGGATGTGCCGCAGGATGAACGCCCCCCGCAGCACCGGCGACGTCCGGTTCGGGTAGGCGGCCGCCATCAGCACACCGCCCTTGCCCAGCAGGCCCCAGCGGGCCGACTGCGCCAGGTCGACGCGGCGGAAGCGGTCGCCCTTCACGTCGCTGATGCCGTAGTGCAGCGCCAGGCGCTCGTTCAGATACGTGTGCCGGGCCCGCAGCAGGTCCACGACGCTCCGGTCCTCGCGGAAGATGCTGTCGGCGAAGAGCGTCAGCTCCGTGCGGAAGTCGTCGCGCGGATCGGACCGCCCGCTGGCGTAGGGCAGCACGGCCGAGTCCGGCACGATCTCGTCGAGCCGCTTCATGTCGAGCCACTGTGGGACGAAATTGCTGGCGAGCGTCATCGACCGCGGGTCGGCCAGCATCCGGCGCACCTGCCGATCCAGCACGGCGGGGTCGCTCAGGCGCCCCACCGCCCCGAGCCGCAGCAGCTCGTCGTCGGGAATCGAGTTCCAGAGGAAGAACGACAGCTTCGACGCGAGCTCGAGGTCGGTGATCGCGTAGGGGTCGCCGGGCCTGGCGCCGGCCGGAACCCGCTCGCCGCGATAGAGGAAGAACGGGCTCGCCAGCATGCCGGTCAGCGCGCTGCGGACGCCTTCCTCGAAGCCGCCCGCCTTCGACGCGTCATCGTAGTAGCGCATCAGCTCGCCGACGTCCTCGGCGGTCACGGGCCTCCGATAGGCCCGCCGCGCGAGCGACGACACGACCTGCCGGGCGCAGGCCGCCTGCGCCTCGCGCGCGGCACCGGCCGGCGGCCGGCACGCGAAAATGCGCTGGCGGCTCGGTGTCGTCGCGAGCCCCTTGGGGTTGAACGGTCCCTGCAGCTGGAACGAGCTGACGCGGTACTGCCGATCCTGGCCCCCGCCCGGCGCGAACTGCTGCAGCTGGTCGTCCGACTCGGCGAACGTCCGGCGCCGGAACGCCACGCCGATCCGGTGCGGGCCCGCGGTCGCGAAGAAACGGATGTTCTTCAGCCGCGCGTTGACGCGGTCGAGCGCGCCGTCGAGGACCTGATCGTACTGCTTCATGTCCTCCTCGCCGCCGATGACCGTCTCGTACACGACCTTGCCGTCGAGCGTGACCACCAGCGGGTTCTCGAACTCCATGCCGCTGCCCCAGATGTTGGTGGCCATGTCGGCGACGTCGACGGAGTACTCGCCATCGGATGGCAGGTCGACCTTCCCGAGGATGCCGCCGCGGGTGCCGAGCGGCAGGCCCGGCACGTGCGTCAGCTGCGTGCCCGGGGCGGCGCGGAAGGTCCAGCCGCCCGGCCGCGCGTCGGCACGGCCCACGGCCTTGACGGCCACCGCGCGGGCGGCGATGACGTACTGCTCGATGAACGACGGCGACACCTGGAGCGCCGTCGCGATGTTGTCGAAGCCGTCGGCGACGTCGTCGGCCGGGAGGAGCCCGGTCGTGTCGATCTCCACCGCCAGCAGGTCGCGCACGGCGTTCGCGTACTCCTTGCGGTTCAGGCGGTGCAAGGCCACCTGGTCGCGCAGGTACGACGGGCTGGCCGCGCGATCGAGTGACGTTTCGAGCCACGCGATGAGCGCGTCGACCGCGGCCGGCGCCGGATGCGGCGCGTTGGGCGGCGGCATCACCCGCCCGCGCAGCTTCCGCACGGCCTTCTCGAACATGTCCGCGCGCGCGGCAATGCCGTCCGCGGTCAGGCCGTCGAGGCTCAGGCCCCCTACCTTGACGCGGTCGTTGTGACACGTGACGCAGTACTGCTTGATCGTGGCCAGGTGCGCCTCGGCCACGGCCGGGGCCGGCGGCGCGGACTGGGCCGCCGAGAACGTGCTCGGCAGCCCGACGACGAGCAGCCCGGCCAGCGACAGCACCGCGGCCGCGTGGCGGCCCGTACGCCTCATCGCCCGCCTCGCCTCAACATGCCGTTCGTGCACCGCGTCTCTCCTCGTCCTTCTCTACGCGTCCGGGGACAGGTAGCCCCACAAGCTCTCGAACGCCCGCCGTACGAACTCGTCCGGGTTCCCCATCCGTGCGTCGAACTCCTTGGTGGGCCGGGCCGCGACCGCCTCGCCGGGCCCGCGGCCCTTGTTCAGCAGCTCGGTGAGCCGGACGTAGACCGTCGCGTACATCTCGTACTGCGCCTTGAGGTCCGCCTGGCTGAGTACGGGGCCCCGCCCCGGCACGATGCGCGTCTGCGCATCGGTGAGCGCCAGCAGTCGCTCGATGCCACCGACGATGCCACCGATCCACCCGCCGGTGATGTAGTCGACGACCGGCCAGCCCTCGCCCGACACCACGTCGCCTGCGACGAGCACGTTCTGTTCGGGAAAGTGCACGTAGAGGTCACCGTCCGTGTGCGCGGCGTCGGGTATGTGGCCGTAGCGGAGGCCGGCGCCCAGGGTGCCGGCGGAGAAGAACGCCTTGTTCGGCTGCGCCACCTTCGGGAGGCGCGTGAACCGCCGTCCGTTCCAGGGCCACGTGACGTCGGTCGTCAGCCACAGGCGCGTGTTCTCCTGCGCGACGATCGTCGCGCCGGCCTTCCCGAGGCGCTCGTTGGAGCCGGTCTGCTCGGGGTGCCAGTGCGTGTTGAACAGGGTGGTGACGGGGCGGCCGCCCGGGAGCGCGGCCACGGCCTGGAGGAGCGCGTCGGAACCGGCGGCGGATGCACCGTCGATGAGCACCACCCCGTCGGCGGTCGTGTACGCGACGGCGTTGGCCTCGCCGGGCACCGTGATGACGAACACCGTGTCGGTGAGGCGCTGCACGGCGGCGGGCCCGGCCCCGGCACGGGCCTGCGCGAGCAGGCGGCCGGGCACACCCAGAGCGAGCCCGGCGGCTCCGCCGAGCGCGAACGTCAGTATCTGGCGCCGGGTGTGACGAACGTGGTCCACCACGCGTGGACAGTAATTGTAGGCGTGGCGCCGACGCCAGTCCATCCCCAGATCCGGTCGGGGCGCCACCGCCAGACCCGGCCTGCTGGGGGTGTCATCCCGACCGTCAGTGGCGGTAAGATGCGCCCATTCTCCGCCCCGGCGGGCGGTTCGACGGAGGGCCTCGATGCGGCGTGGCGTGCTCGGTTTCGTCCTGATGGCTGTGATCAGCGTCCCGGCCATCGGTGCCGGCCAGTGGTTGAAGTACCCGACCGAGGGCCTGCCGCGGAACCCGAACGGCACCCCGAACATGGCCGCCCCGACGCCGCGGCTGCCCGACGGCAAGCCGGACCTCTCCGGCCTCTGGCACGCTGCCAACCCGAACCGGTGCGTGCCCGGCAGCGGCGCATTCGTCGAGTGTGGCGCCGAGATCGGCGGCTCCCCGCTGGGCGGCAACCTGGGCAGGAACCTGCCCGGTGGCCAGCTCCCCTACCAGCCCTGGGCTGCCGAGCTCGTCAAGCAGCGCCGGGCCGACGACAGCCGCGACGACCCCCACGTCCGGTGCCTGCCCGACAACCCGCCGCGCGCGTGGACGCTGCCGCACCTGACCAAGGCCATCCACTCGCCGAAGCACATCGCGCTCCTCTACGAGGTGAACGCGATGTACCGGCAGATCTTCATCGACGGCCGGCCGTTCCCGCAGGACATGAACCCGACGTGGAACGGCTACTCGGTGGGCCATTGGGAAGGCGACACACTGGTCGTCGAGACGCGCGGCTTCCGCGACGGCCTGTGGATCGACACGGGCGGCAGCCCGATCAGCGACGCGGGCAAGATGATCGAACGGTTCACCCGTCCGAACTTCGGCACGCTCAACATCGAGCTGACGATCGACGACCCGAAGACCTACACGCGGCCGTTCACGGTCAACCTGACGCAGCTCATCGAGCCCGACACCGAGCTGGTCGACGAGTTCTGCCTGGAGAACGAGAAGTCGTACGAGCGGATGATCCGGTCCCGCGGGAAGTAGAAGTGGGCGACACGGAGGGCACCGGGCCTGGCGACCAGGGATGCCAGCCCGGCGCTCACACGCGAAGCAGCCCACGGAAGCCTCGTGCCGCGTAGTACGACTGCGCGCCATTGTGATAGACGAAGACCCTGCCATACCGCCGATCACAGAAGAGCGCGCCGCCACGGGCACGGACGTCAGGGGGTGTCAGGACCCAGCTCGACGTCTTCGTATCGAACTCGCCCAGGCGCTGCAGGTCCAGGTACTGCCGCTCCGACAGCAGTTCGATGCCCATGGCCGCGACCATGTCGACGACGTTGCCCTCTGGCCTGTTCTCCTTCCGCGAACGCAGCGCGTCGCCGTCGTAGCACAGACTCCTGCGCCCGAGGGGACTCTCCGCAGCGCAGTCACAGAAGACATACGTGCCAGCCGCCTCGTCCCGGCCAATCACGTCCGGCTCGCCACCTGATGCCTCCATCTTGCCGAGGGATGCGAGCGCGACGGGGCTCGCCTCGATCCTCGCCAGCACCTTCTCCCATGGCACGCCCTCGTGCCGGTTCATGTTCGTTTCGAATCGGGCCTTCAGTCTCTGAAGAAGCTGTGCGCGTTTCGGCTCCATCGAAGCCTCATCTCGTTGTTCCGCCATTCCTTGCCCGATCGTGCGGACGCTCATGATGGCATCGGCGGCCCTGGGGGGCAACGCGTTCCGGTCGTGATTCGGCGCGAGGCCGTGACACGACCGCAGGTGCCTCCCGCACGGATTCCCCTGCGCGGCGCGTCGACGCTCCCGCGACAGCCATCGGAGTCAGCCCCTCACCGGGATCCTGGCGAGATGCCCGTGACCTCTGGCGCCGCCGTCACCCCCACCGCGACCGGACGAACCTGGAGCGCCTGGCGCCGGCGTTTGCTGGCGTGCCGGCCGAACCCGCTCAGGATCGATTCCAGCACGGGCAGCAGGCGGCCGGTCTGCCGCGCCTGGATCACGACGTCCCACAGCGGCTCGAACTTCTTCCAGCCGGCCGCGTAGGCGAAGTGGCGAAGTCCCGCCACGGCGTCGTCGTGGGCCGCGGCGCCGCGCGCGATCGACCCCCAGCGGTAGAACTCCTGGTACGCCCAGTGGTAGCCGTGCTCGAGCGCGTCGGGCGACATCCGCGCGGGGGTGAACACGGCGTGCCGGGTGTCGTACAGGTCCCAGTCGTCGGTGCGGATGCGGCGCTGCGCCGCCATGCGCCGATGGAGCGCCGTGCCGGGATAGGGCGTGAGGATGTGGAAGGTCGCCGTCTCGATGCCGTGCTCGATGGCCCAGTCGACCGTGCGCTCGAACACCGAGCCCTCGTCGCCGTCCATGCCGAAGACGAAGCTGCCGTTGATCATGACGCCGAGGTCGTGGAGCCGGCGGATCGCCGCGGCATAGTCGCGCCGCAGGTTCTGGTGCTTGTGCTGCTCGAGCAGGTTGACCGGGTTCAGCGTTTCGAAGCCGACGAACAGGCTTCGCAGGCCGGACTCGACCGCGCGCTCGAGCAGGTCCGGCGCCAGCACCGCGTTCACCGTGCCGGCCGCCTGCCACAGGCGACCCATGCCGCGCATGCCGTCGAAGAGCGCGGCCGCGAAGCGCCGGTTGCCGAACAGGTGATCGTCGAGGAAGTAGAGATGGCGGCCGGGCAGACGGTCGATCTCCGCCAGCGCGGCGTCGACGGACTGCGTGTAGAAGCCGCGGCCGCCCTCGAAGAAGGCGTCCTTGTAGCAGAAGTCGCACACGTGCGGGCAGCCGCGCGACACGACGATCGAGTTCGGCACCAGGTAGAGGTGCCGCTTGATCAGGTCACGCCGGACCGGCGGCAGGCCGTCCAGCGTGCGGACCGTCGACCGGTACACGGGCTGGGCGCGCCGCTGACGGAAGTCCTCCAGGAACCGGGGCCACGTGTCCTCTCCGGGGCCAAGGACGATCGTGTCGGCGTGGGCCGCCGCCTCCTCCGGCAGCGACGTCACGTGCAGGCCGCCGAGCACCACGTATACGCCGCGGCGGCGATAGTCGTCCGCGATCCGGTACGCGCGCCTCGCCGATGTGATGTAGACCTGGATGACGACGAGGTCCGGGCGGTCGTCGAGTCGCAGCGGCTCCACGTGCTCGTCGCGAATCTCGACCTCATCGTCCGGGTCCAGGTAGCCGGCCAGCGTCGCCAGGCCCAGCGGCGGGAAGAGCGAGTACTTGACGGGCCGCCAGAACGGGCTGGTCGCCTCGGTGAGCGCCGGCAGGATCATGGTGACCTTCACTGCGCGGCCTCCCCGAGCAGCGTCACCGACACCGAGCGGACGCGCGGTCCATCGAGTTCCACCAGGAACACGCGCTGCCAGCGGCCGAGCGCCAGCCGGCCGTCGACGACGTTGAGGGAGGCCGAGGCCGGCAGCAGCAGGGCACGGCAGTGGGCATGGCCGTTCAGCGGCTCCCACGGCGGCACGTCGCGGCGGCGCGACAGATCGTCGTGCGCGTATCGCGCCTCCGCCGGCACCAGCCGGCGGAGCTGCGCCTCGAAGTCGGCCAGCAGCAGGGGTTCGTGCTCGTTCACGACCACGGCCGTGGTGGTGTGGGTGGTCTGGACGTTCACGAGCCCCACGTCGAGGTGGGCGGCGGCCACCAGTTCCGCCAGCCGGTCGGTCAGGTCGACGAATGCCGTGGGCGCGGGCGTCTCCACCCGGACGGTCTCGTGGCGGACGCAGGGTCGGCGGGCATCGGAGCGGGCACTGGCGTGGGTGCGGGGCTGGGCATGGGTACGGGTCAGCACGGGCATCGGATCCTCCTGGCGCAGGATCCGTGGTCGGGCGCGCCGAGTCTTCAGGCCCGCGTGAGCAGACGGTGAGATGTTCGTGAGATGGCCGAAGACTCCCGGGAAATCCGCGCCGGGCGGCCCCCGTCAGCGGCGGCGGGTGAGCCCGATGGCGAGCCCGAAGCCGAACGCCCCGCCCTCCCAGAGCGCGATGATCGCGGCGCTCACCGGTCCGAACCCCGGCTCGCCGAGCAGGCGCCCGAGCGGCGCGAGCGACACCTGGGCCCCCGCGGAGGCCTGGGCGAGACGATGGAGCGTGCCGCCGA
>CAWULT010000046.1:0-32036 GCA_963923455.1 uncultured bacterium | reverse complement strand
CCTACGGCCGCTACGCGGCCACCTGGATCGGCCAGAACGAGATCATCTACGTCGGGGAGGGCGTGACGGCGTCGGTGGCGGTGTCGCGGACGCCGTCCGGCGCGCTGAACTACCACAACGCCGGCAAGGTGCAGGCCTCGAGCGAGCCCCAGGACATGCGCCTGCAGCGCATGCTGGGCCACATGACGACGCTCGTGCCGAAGACGCCGAGCAAGGTCCTCGTGATCGGCTGCGGCGCCGGCGTCACCGCCGGGGCCGTCTCGATCGACCCGATGGTCAAGGATCAGACGATCGCCGAGATCGAACCGCTGGTGCCCCGCGTCGTGTCCACCTACTTCTCGGAGCACAACTTCGACGTCGTGCGGAACCCGAAGGTCAAGGTGCACCTCGACGACGCCCGCCACTACCTGCTGACGACCGACGAGAAGTTCGACGCCGTCACCTCGGACCCGCTCGACCCCTGGGTCAAGGGCGCGGCCACGCTCTACACGCGCGAGTTCTTCGCCGAGATCAAGAAGCACCTGAAGCCCGGCGGTGTCGTCACGCTGTTCGTGCAGCTCTACGAGAGCACCGAGGCGGCCGCCAAGAGCGAAGTGGCGACGTTCCTCGAGGCGTTCCCCAACGGGGCCGTCTTCGCCAACACCATCAACGGACAGGGCTACGACCTCGTCCTGTTCGGCCAGCTCGAGGGCGGCCCGATCGACGTCGACGCGGTGCAGGCCCGTCTGAGCGCGCCGGAGAACGCGCGCGTCGCGGAGTCGCTGCGCCAGATCGGCATCAACTCGGCGGTCGAACTGTTCGGCACCTACGCCGGCAGCGTCAAGGACATGAAGAACTGGCTGGCCGACGCGCAGATCAACACGGACCGCAACCTGCGCCTGCAGTACCTGGCCGGGCAGGGCCTGAACCTGTACCAGAGCGATCCCATCTACAAGGCCATGAGCCGCGAGAGCCGGTATCCGGACGGCCTGTTCAAGGGGGCGCCCGAGACGCTGCAGGCGCTGCGCACCCAGATCGAGACGTCGCTCGGACGGTCGGGCGGCACCTTCTAGCGTCGTCCCCGGGAGGGCCCCATGGTCGACTCGTGCATGCCGCGCCTGGGACGGGCGTAGCGGCCCCGCCCCTGGCGGCGGGGCTCGTGTACGGCGCGCCACGCGCCGCGCCTGCCGCTATACCACCGTGCCAGGCGCGATCACGCCGCCCTTCGGGACCACGATGATGCCCGAGCGGATGTAGTAGCCGTCGCCGTCGGCCTCGCGCACGCCCTTCTCGTTCACCAGCCGTGCGCCGTCGCCGATGCGCGCGTTCTTGTCGACGATCACTCGGTCCAGCACGACGTTGCGTCCGATGCCGAGGGCCGGCGCCTCCGGCTTCCGCCCGTCCTCGAACCAGTCGGCGCCGAGCAGCACCGACCGCGTGATGGTGGTGTTCGATCGGATGCGGCTCCGGATGCCGATCACCGACCCGGTGATCACGCTCTTCTCGATCGTGCAGCCCTCGGTGACGATGGAGTCCTTCACCTGGCAGTCCGTCAGCCGCGATCCAGGCAAGTGGCGGAGGTGCGTGTAGATCGGCCGCGTCGAGTCCCAGAAGCGGAACGGGGCGTCGAGCCGGCCCTGCATGACGTTCGCGTCGTAGAACGATTCGATCGTGCCCACGTCGGCCCAGTAGCCGTCGAACAGGTACGGCGTCACGCGGTACGTGCCGAGCGCGCCAGGAATCAGCTCGCGGCCGAAGTCGTGGCCGCTCTCCCGGTTCAGGATGTCGAGCAGCACCTGCCGCGAGAACACGTAGATGCCCATCGAGGCCATGAACGGCCGCTCGTCCGTGTGCGCGGCGAAGGTGGCTCCGGGCGGGATGCTGCGGCCGATCGCGTGCAGCCGGGCCGGCGTGGGCTTTTCCTCGAAGCCCGCGATCTGGCCATCGCGGTCGAACAGGAAGATGCCCATCTGCGTCGCCGTGTCCGGATCGACGGGCTGCGACGCGATGGTGATGTCTGATTTCCGCTCCTTGTGCGCGTCGACCAGCGCGCGGTAGTCCATCCGGCACACGTGGTCGCCCGCGAGGATGACGTAGTAGTCGGCCTCGTAGCTCTCGAAGTGTCGGGCGGCCTGCCGCACGGCGTCGGCCGTGCCCTGGAACCAGTGCGGATTGTCCGGGGTCTGCTCGGCCGCGAGGATCTCGACGAAGCCGCCCGAGAACAGGTCGAGCTGGTACGTGTTCGACACGTGCCGGTTGAGGGATGCCGAGTTGAACTGCGTCAGCACGAAGATGCGCCGCATCTCGGCGTGGAGGCAGCCGCTGACCGGCACGTCGATCAGCCGGTACTTGCCGCCGATGGGGACCGCCGGTTTCGAGCGGGTCGCGGTGAGGGGGAACAGGCGGGACCCTTGGCCTCCGCCCAGAATGATGGCCAGTGTGTCGCTCTGCATGGGTACCGCGCGTGTCTCCTGACGACTATAAGCATACGTCGGCGGGCGAGCGGACGCCGCCGACCGGATGAGCGCGGGCGCTACAATACGCCGCATGCGAGACCACATCGTGCGCGCATGCGGCGCGGCGCTGCTCGTGACGGGCGGGGCCGTCATGCCGACTCTCGTGGATGCGCAGGCGCCGCCGGGTGCCGCAGCCTGCGACGCGCTCCGTCGGACGTCGCGTGCGGGCGTCTCCGTCACGGCCGCGGAGATGATTCCGGCCGGGGCCATGCCGGCGCCGCCGTCGCGGGGGGGCGGGCCGGCGGCCAATCCCTTCGCGGACCTGCCGGCGCTGTGCCGTGTCCGTGCCACGTTGACCCCGAGCGCGGATTCCGACATCCGGATGGAACTGTGGATGCCCGTCACCTGGAACGGCCGGCTGCGAGGCACCGGCAATGGTGGCCTCGGGGGCGGCGTGGGTGCCAACGTCACCGCGCTCGCGGCCGGCGTCCGGCGTGGCTACGCAACGGCGGGCCACAACACCGGGCACGAAGGCGACTCGCGCTACGCGCTCGACCACCCCGAGAAGATCAAGGACTTCGGCTACCGGGCCACCCACGAGATGACCGTGGCGTCGAAGGCCCTGATTCGGGCCTTCTACGGACGGGCGCCGCAGGCGGCGTACATGGCCGAGGGCGGCGGAGGCACCATTGCAGCCTTGAGTTCCGCCCAGCGGTATCCCGCCGACTACGACACGATCGCCGTCACCGGGATGTCGTCGTACCTGACGCGGCACACCTTTGCGCAGATGTGGGTGTGGCAGGCCACGCACCAGGACGCCGCCAGCTTCATCCAGCCCGACAAGTACCCCGTGCTGCACCAGGCGGCCCTGGCCGCGTGTGACGCCGGCGACGGGCTGACCGACGGCATCATCGGCAATCCCGAAGGCTGCCGCTTCGACCCTGGCGTCGTGCAGTGCAGGGAGGCGGTGACGCCGGGGTGTCTGACGGCGCCGCAGGTGACCGCGGCGCGGAAGATCTACCAGGGGCCGCGGAACCCGAGAACCGGGGAAGACCTCTACTCGCCGCTGTACCCGGGGAGCGAACTCGGGTGGGGCCAACTCGCCGGGGGAGCCGAGCCGCTCGGAATCCCGCTCGAGTTCTTCAAGTACTACGTTTTCCGCGATCCGTCGTGGGACCACCGCAGGCGTCCGATCGACTTCGATGGCGACGTCGCCCTGTCGAACCGGCCGGACATCCAGGCCGTCAACGCCGTGAACCCCGACCTGGGGGCGTTCTTCGCGCGAGGCGGACGGCTCCTGCTGGTGGACGGCTGGAACGATGCGGCCGTCCCGCCGAAGGTCGCCATCAACTACTACAACCGCGTCGTCGCGACGCTCGGCGAGAAGGCCGTTCGCGAGTCGATGCGCTTCTTCATGGTGCCGGGCATGGGGCACGGGCCGGGCACCATTGGTCCGGACAACGTCAACTTCGACGCGCTCACCCTCATCGAGCAGTGGCGGCAGACCGGCAAGGCCCCGGACGCGCTGATCGTCGATCACTTCAAGGACGGGACGCGCGTGGGCGCGCGCCTGGTGTGCCAGTACCCGTCGGTCGCCTACTACAAGGGAAGTGGCGACCCGGAGTCGCCGGCCAGCTTCGAGTGCCACGCCAGGTAGTGAGGCGGCCGCGCGGGCACGCCGGCTATTCGACGAAGCGGTAGCCCAGCCCGACCACCGTTTCGATCTGCTGGCCCGCCGGGCCCAGCTTGCCCCGCAGGCGGCCGACGTGCACGTCCACCGACCGCGTCTCCACGACCCGGTCGTAGCCCCACACCTTCTCGAGCAGCCGGTCGCGCGAGAGGACGCGGTTCCGGTTCTCGACGAGGTAGCGCAGCAACTCGAACTCCCTCCGCGTCAGCCGCACCGCGCCGCCGTCGACGCTCACCGTGACCGCGTCGAAGTCGGCCACGAGGTGGCGGCCCCGGTACACGACCGGCCCGCGCTCGACAGGGCCGTCCTGGCGGCCCCGGCGCAGTAGTGCCCGCACGCGTGCGCTCAGTTCGCGCAGGCTGAACGGCTTCGTCACGTAGTCGTCCGCGCCGACGTCGAGGCCGGTGACGCGATCCGCCTCGCTGGTGCGGGCGGTCAGCATGATGATCGGCACCCGCGAGGTATCGGGCCGCTGGCGCAGGATGCGGCAGACCTCGATACCGCTGAGGACCGGGAGGTTCAAGTCCAGGATGATCAGATCCGGCGGCTGCTCGGCCACCGCCCGCAGCGCGGCGTCGCCCGACGTGGCCAGTTCCACCGTCAGGTGGTCCATCTTCTCCAGGGTGTGCTTGACGAGTCCACCGATGTCCTGCTCGTCGTCCACCACCAGCACGCGTGTGCCCACGTGCTCCACAGTAGGCGGGCCACGTGTCCTCGCCGTAACAGTCGCGTTAATTGTGGGTGAACTCTCGGCCAGCCGACCTTCAGCGCGCGGCAGGCGTGCGTGGCCGCCAATGTCCCCCGGAGCGGGCCATGCACACGGGTCGCTTCTTCGCTATACTCTGCCAGCGTTGCGCCCCTGTCTCGCGCGCCGCACGCGGACATTTCGGTCCAGCGATGCTGGAGGAGAACACATGACGAGCAACCCCTTGCGCCGCCGCCACGTCGCCGTCGGCGCCGGACTAGTCACGTTGCTGGCCGTGCTGGCAGTCGCGCAGGCGCTGCTCGACAACACGGCCGAGGCCCAGAGTCAGGGGGCCGTGCGAGCGCCGCGTTTCGAAGTCGACCCCCTGTGGCCCAAGCCGTTGCCGAACCACTGGGTGCTCGGCGCCACGATCGGCGTGTGGGTCGACACGGACGACCACGTCTGGATCGTCCACCGCAGTTCGTCGACGCTGGCGAACAACGAGAAGGCCCTGGAACTGAAGACCGGCGAGTGCTGCGCAGGCGCGCCTCCGGTGCTCGAGTTCGATCAGGCGGGCAACCTCCTGCGGCACTGGGGCGGTCCCGGTCAGGGCTACGAGTGGCCCGACTCGAACCACGGCATCTTCGTGGACTACAAGGGCAACGTCTGGATCGGCGGCAATGGCGGGCCCGACTCGCACGTCCTCAAGTTCACGAAGGACGGCAAGTTCCTGCTGCAGATTGGCAGGAAGGGCGCGCGCCGCAAGGCCGGCGCGGCGGCTGGCAGCAACGAAGGGGACGTGGCCGGCTTCGTCGGCGGCAGCAACGACGAGGTCAGCTTCGGGCGCGTGGCGAAGATCTTCGTGGACCCCAAGGCGAACGAGGCCTACTTCTCGGACGGGTATCTGAACAAGCGTGTCGCCGTCGTCGATGCGGACACCGGCAAGATGAAGCGGTGGTGGGGCGCCTACGGCAACAAGCCGGATGACACGCCCCTGCCGGCGTATGACCCGGCCGCGCCGCCGGCACAGCAGTTCCGGAACCCGGTGCACTGCGCGGACCTGTCGGTCGATCGCCTCTTGTACGTGTGCGACCGCGTGGGCAACCGCATCCAGGTCTTCACGCCCGAAGGCAAGTTCGTCAAGGAAGCCTTCTACACGAAGAACACCAAGGACGCCGGGTCGGTGTGGGACATCGCGTTCTCGCGGGATGCGCAGCAGCGCTACATCTTCGTCGCGGACGGCGTGAACGAGAGGGTGAAGGTCGTCGACCGGCAGACGCTGCAGGAACTGACGAATTTCGGCGACGGCGGACGGCAGCCCGGCCAGTTCTACGGCGTGCACAGCATCGCGAGCGACTCGAAGGGCAACCTGTACACGACCGAGACCTACGAGGGCAAACGGGTCCAGCGCTTCGTCTACAAGGGCCTGGCTCCCGTGACCAAACAGAACCAGGGCACGGTCTGGCCGGGTTCGAAGTAGCCCGCGGCCACGCGCGGCGTCCATGACCGGCGTCCACGTTCGGCTCCGTGCGCTGCTCATCGCGGTGCTGAGCGTGGCGCCCGCGCCGGCCCTGGCCCACGACATCCCCAGGGACGTCACCGTCCTCCTCTTCGCCAGGCCGGAGGGCCAGATCCTCCGGCTGCTCGCCCGTGTGCCGCTCAAGGGCATCATGGACGTGGAGTTCCCGCGCCGCGAACGCGACTACGTGGACATCCCCCGGGCGGACCAGGCCCTGCGGGACGCCGCCACCGCCTGGATCGCGGGCAAGCTGGAGATCCGTGAGGCGGACCGCCGGCTGCCCGCTCCACGCATCGTGTCGGTCCGGATGTCGCTCGAGTCCGACGCGTCCTTCGGCTCCTACGACGCCGCCCTGGCGCACGTCATGGGCCCGGCGCTTCCGCCGGACACGACGATCTTCTGGGAGCAGGGCCTGCTGGACGTGCTTCTCGAGTACCCGATCCAGTCGGACGGGTCCCGCTTCGCGATCCACGCGGCATTCGACCGCCTCGGCCTGTCCGTGTTGACCGCGCTGCGGTTCCTGCCCCCGGGCGGTTCCGTGCGTGCCTTCGAACTGCGAGGCGATGCGGGGCTCATCGAGCTCGACCCGCGCTGGCACCAGGCCGCCCTGCGGTTCGTGCGCCTGGGCTTTGGCCACATTCTCGAGGGCGCGGACCACCTGCTCTTCCTGCTGTGCCTGGTCATCCCGTCCCGGCGGGTGCGCACGCTCGTCGGCATCGTCACGGCGTTCACCGCCGCGCACTCGGTGACGCTGCTGGCCTCGGCCTACGGCTACGCGCCAGACGCACTCTGGTTTCCCCCGCTGATCGAACTGCTGATCGCGATCTCGATCGTCTACGTGGCGGTCGAGAACATCGTGGGCACCAGCCTGTCGCGGCGATGGGTGATCACGTTTCTCTTCGGCCTCGTGCACGGGTTCGGCTTCTCGTTCGGGCTCGAACACACGCTGCAGTTCGCCGGCTCGCACCTCGTCACGTCGCTCCTGGCCTTCAACGCCGGCGTGGAGCTGGGCCAACTGCTGGTACTGGCCGTCCTCGTACCCGCCATGGGCCTGCTGTTCCGGTTCGTGGTGGCCGAACGCATGGGGGCGATCATCCTCTCGGCGTTCGTCGCGCATGCGGCCTGGCACTGGATGGCCGAGCGATTCGAGGTGCTGCGCCAGTTTCCGTGGCCAGCCGTGACGGCGGCCGGCCTGGCCAGCGGCATTCGCCTGCTGATGATCGTCATCACGGCCTCCGCGGTGGCGTGGTGGGTGTCGGTGGTGGGCCGCCGTGCAGGTGCCGACGGGAGCGCCGATCGACCCCATTCCGCACTTCGACGCGCCGGTCGACCCGCGGACTCGTGACGGCCGGGCCCTCGGACCGGGACTGCGACCAACGGCTCGGCGCCGATCGCGGGATCGGCGTCCGGCCGGGTGGCACCTCGACGTGGGGACGGGCGTCCGGCCCCGGTCAGGTGGTGATGTAGTGCTCGAGCCGGTCGATGAGGAATTGCTGCTCGTGCAGCATCTCCTTGACGACGTCGCCGATCGAGACGAGTCCTACCACCTGCGAGCCGGACAGGACCGGCAGGTGCCGGATGCGCCTCGCGGTCATCATCGCCATGCACTGGTCCACGGTCGTGTCCGGGCGGACGCAGACGACGCGCCCCGTCATGATGTCAGACACGCGCAGATCCCGGGACGAGCGGCCGAACAGGATCACATTGCGGGCGTAGTCGCGCTCCGAGAACACGCCGACCAGGTCGTCGCCGTCCAGGACCACCAGCGCACCGACATCGTGCTCGGCCATCAGGACCAGCGCGTCGTAGACCGAGGTGTGGGGCGGGACCGCGAGGAGCTCGAGGGACTTGTGCCGCAGCATCTGTCGGACGGTCGTCATGTGCGCCTCCAGGAGTGAAGAGGGGGCCGCCGCCGTGGGGATGGGCGAATCATAGCGCCAACCGTGGCCGAACGGCCTCAGGATCCGGCGCCCCTGGCTCGGGCGAGGGCCATGAGTCGCTCGACGCCGACAGGTTCCTCCGCCACCCACGGCACGACGGCGACACGCGCGGCGTACTGCTGTTCCACCAACGCGATCTGGGCGAGTTCCCCCTCGATCCGCTGCCGGAGGCAGGGGTCGGACGAGCCTGCGATTGCCATGCTGCTGTTGACGACCCAGGCGAACGGCTCGACCCCGGCGCGGCGGAGGTCGGCTTGCAGTCGGGCGGCTTCCGACACGGGCGTCGTCTCCCCCAGCGTGACCAGCAGGACCTTCGTGTAGGCCGGGTCGCGCAACTTCATCAGCGGCGTCACCATTCTGCCGGGCCGCTGGGCCGCCGAGCCCGAGCCGACCATCTGCCGGTGGTACGAGCCCGTCTGGTCCAGCAGCAGCAGGGTGTGGCCCGTGGGGGCCGTGTCGAGGACGACGAACTTCGACCGGGCCTGGGACACCAGTCTCGAGAAGGCGGCGAACACGGCGACCTCCTCGTAGCAGGGCGATCGCAGGTCTTCGGCGAGCAGGGCGCGGCCCTCGTCGTCGAGGCGCGCACCCCGCTCGGCCATGACGCGGTCGACGTAGGCCTTCGTCTCGGCGGCCGGATCGATGCGGCTGACCGTGAGGTGTGGCATCGTCCCCTCGAGCGTCGCGGCGACGTGGGCCGCCGGGTCCGTCGTGCTGATGTGGACCTCGTGGCCCCTGGCGGCGAGTTCGACGGCGACCGCCGCCGCGATGGTCGTCTTGCCGACTCCGCCCTTTCCCATCACCATCACGAGTCCGTGCCCGGGGGCGGCGATCTCGTCGAGGAGCGCCAGGAGCGACGGCAGCGCCTGGCCCGGGCGCCGGGGCGTGTCCCGAGCCAGGGCCGCCGCGGCCCGGTCGTCCAGCAGCGCGCGCAGGGCCGTGAGGCCGACCATGTTGAACGGCCGCATCGGGATCTGCAGGGTCGGCAGCATGCGGAGGCGCTCGGGGAGCGAGCCCAGCGCCGAGGCGCCCCGCGCTTCGAGCGCCACGGCCACCGGGTCGCGGGAGTCCGCCGCGTGGAACACGGCGTTGATCGCGAGGTGCTGGTTCCCGATGCCGAGCGCCTCGAGTTCCCCCGACGTGCGCTCCACCTCGCGCAGCGCCGCCCGATCGGGGCGCGTCACGAGGACGACCGTCGTGCGGCCGCCGTCGCCGAGCGAGCGGAGCGCCGCCGCGAAGCGGGATTCCTGCATCTTGAGCCCGGCATGCGGGCCCAGGCACGACGCTCCCTGGCTGGCGGTCTCGAGGAAGCCGGTCCACGCCCGCGGCAGGCTGAGCAGCCTGAGGGTGTGGCCCGTGGGCGCCGTGTCGAAGATGACGTGGTCGTACGGATCCTGGGCCGCGTCATCGGCCAGCAGTCCGGCGAACTCGTCGAAGGCCGCGATTTCGACGGTGCAGGCGCCGGCGAGCTGTTCCCGCAGCTCGGCCACCTGCGGGGCCGTCCAGATGTCGCGATACGGCGCGATCACCCGTTCCCGGTACTCGTCGGCTGCCTTCTCGGGATCGATGTTGAGCGCCGAGAGCCTGGGGACGCCCGGGATCGGCGTCGGATGGATCGACAGCGTGACGCCAAGCATCTCGTCGAGGTTCGACGCCGGATCGGTGCTGACCAGCAGGATGCGACGGCCGGCGTCCGCCAGCCGGATTGCCGTCGCGCAGGCCAGCGCCGTCTTGCCCACGCCGCCCTTGCCGGTGAAGAAGAGATAGCGCGTGGGCCGGTCGAGGAAGGCGTGCATGGCGTCACTGACGCGCGCGGACGGCCGGGAGCGTGATCGTGAACACCGCGCCGCCGGCGGCGCCGTTGGCCGCGACGGCCCGCCCGCCGTGCAGTTCGGCCAGGTGCTTCACGATCGCCAGGCCAAGGCCCGTGCCGCCCGGCCGGGCGCGCGACTTGTCCACCCGGTAGAACCGCTCGAACACGCGGCCGAGGTCCTCGGGCGGGATGCCGGGGCCCGTGTCGGCGACGGTGAGCACGAACGTGTCACCCTCGCGGCGCGCCGACAGGCGGATCTCCGCCCGGTCCGGCGAATAGTTCACGGCGTTCTCCACCAGGTTCCTGACGATGTCGTGCAGCTTCGCCGGGTCGGCCGGCACCGTCACCGCGTCCGGGGCCACGTCGATCGCGACCTGCTGCTGCTTGGCGTCGAGGCCCGGCCGCTGGTCGTCCACCACTCCCCGCAGCAGCTGCGGCACGTCACACGACGCGACGTCGAGCGGTTCCTGGCGGGCGTCGAGCCGCGCGAGTCGCAGCAGGTCGGTGACCAGCCGCTCCATCCGCGTGCTGTGCCGCGCGATGATGTCGAGGAACGCCCTGGCGTCGTCGCTCGTCGAAGGTTCGTCGAGCAGGGCCTCGACGTAGCCGCGGATCGCCGTCAACGGCGTGCGCAGCTCGTGCGAGACGTTGGCGACGAAGTCGCGCCGCACCTGGTCGGCCCGGCGCAGGTCGGTGATCTCGTGGAGCACGAGCACGCCGCCGCCGCCACCGGCCGCGGCCACCGGCGCGGACCGCGCCGCGAAGGTGCGCGACAGGTCACGTGTGATGGCTACCTCGCGCGTGGAGACGGGCTCGCCTCGCAGCGCCGCGCCGAGCTGGCCGGTGATGTCGGGGTGGCGGATCGCCTCGACGTAGGGCCGGCCGAGCGCGCTGTCGACGATCCCCAGCATCTGCTGCGCGGCGCGGTTGACGAGCTGCAGCCGTCCCTGCGAGTCGACGACGAGCACGCCTTCCACCATGCCCTCGAGCAGGGCGTCGGCACGGGCCCGGTCGCGCGACAGCTCGGCCAGCCGGCGCCCCAGTTCCTGGACGGCCGAGTCGAGTGCCCGGGCGACGGTGCCGAGCTCGTCGCCGCCGTAGTCGTGGATCGGCTGCGACAGATCGCCGGACGAGTACCGTTGCGCGACGGCCGCGATGGCCCGGATGCGCCGCGACAGCGGGGCCGACAGGCCCCAGGACACGGCGAGCGCGATCGGGATCGCGGCCACGAAGCCGAGCAGCGCGAGGTTGCGGATGGCGGCGAGCTGGGCGACGACGTCCGTCAGCGGCAGCGACAGCCGCACCCAGTGCACGAGCGGATGCCCGGTCTCGACCGCCACGTAGAGCATGTCGGTTCCCACCGTCGTGCTGTAGCGCTGGCTGACGCCGGCGGCGCCCGCGCGGGCGGCCTGCACCTCGGGCCGCGAGGCGTGGTTCTCGAGCGTCTGCAGTTCCTGCGGTGTCTGGGTGGAGTCGCCGACGACCCGGCCGTCCGCGGCCACCAGGGTGACGCGCCCGGCCACGAACCGGCCCAGGCGGTCGGCTTCCCCGTCGAGTTCGGCCTCGTCGTGCACGGTCGACAGGGCCAGCAGGTCGGCGATGAGCCGCGCCTCGTCGGTGAGGCGCCGTTCGATGGCCCCTCGCTGCTCGACGCGCGCCTGCCACGAGAACAGCAGCGTCAGCGCGGCCAGCGAGATCGCCGAGGCCGCCACTGACCCGACGAAGATCTTGGTCCGGAAGGCCAGGCGCATGGCGGACACGGGCTAAGGCGTCTCTGCGAGCTTGTAGCCGAACTGCTTGACGGTGACGAGCCCCGTGGCCAGCAGGGGCAGCTTCTCGCGGAGCCGGCGCACGTGCACGTCGACCGTGCGGGTGCCGCCCGTGTACTGGTAGCCCCAGACGTCGGTGAGCAGCAGGTCGCGCGAGAGCACCCGTCCCCGGTGCTCGAGCAGATACTGCAGCAGCAGGAACTCCTTCGCCGTCAGCTTCACTTCGATGCCGCCGTCGGTGACGGTGTGCGTGGTCAGGTCCATCACGAGCGGGCCGAACCGCAGCGTCCTGGCATCGGGCTCCGTCGCGCCCCGCTGCGCCCGGCGCAGCAGCGCCCGCACGCGCGCCACCAGTTCGTTCGGGCTGAACGGCTTCGTGATGTAGTCGTCGGCCCCCGTGTCGAGGCCGAGGATGCGGTCCGTTTCCTCGGCCCGGGCGGTCACCATGATGATCGGGATGGCCGCCGTGGCCGGCTCGCTCCGGAGCGCCCGGCACACGTCGAGGCCGGTCATGCCCGGCAGCATCACGTCGAGAATCGCGACGTCGATGGCCTCGCGGCCGGCCGCGGCCAGGGCGTCGGTCCCCGACGTGGCCAGGCGCGTGGTCCAGCCGGCCTTCTGGAGGTAGCGGACGATCAGATCGCCGATGTCCGGGTCGTCCTCGGCAACGAGAATGTGCACTGAGTGACAATGCTAAGGGCATCCGGCTCCACGACCAAGGGCCGGCAGGGAGGCACATGCGTCACGAACTGTTTCTGGTGCGGCACGCCATCGCGGCAGAACGCGGGCCGGAGTGGCCCGACGACGCCGCCCGTCCGCTGACGCCAAAGGGGATTCGCCGGTTCAGCGAGGCGGTCGAGGGCCTTGCGCGGTTCGGGCTGGAACTCGACGAGGTGTTCACGAGCCCCCTGGTGCGGGCCTCGCACACCGCGCGCGTGCTGGCGGAAGGCTTGCCGCAGCCGCCCGCCGTTCACGTACTCGACGTGCTGGCGCCCGGGCATCCGCCAGAAGCCGTCCTCGAGCAGGTCCATGCGGTTGCGACGGCCGTCCGGATCGCGATCGTCGGGCACGAACCGGACCTCGGCCGCCTGGCGGCGCACCTGCTCGGGGCCTCGTACGCACCGGAGTTCAGGAAGGGCGCGATCTGCCGCATCGACGTGGATCGGGTCGACCCCGGCGTGCGCGGCACGCTCGTCTGGTTCGCTCCGCCCGGGATGCTCCGCCGCATGGCCGGCTGAGCTCCCTGCCCGCGGGGATTTGTTACGTCGTGTTTACACGCGACGCGGTGCTGGCCAGTGTAGATCTTGGTGGGGAGTCAACCTGCCATGTACGTCCGCCACTTTCGCGATGCCGAGTCGACCCGCCGCTTCCTGATCAGTGACGCCACCGAGAACGGGTGGGTCGTCCAGGAGGAGCGCGACGACGCGGTCGTGCGGTCGGTGGTGTACACCGACTGGCACCGGGTGGAGCGCGCACGGCTCCTGTTCGTGGCCGAGTCCGCGCGCCTGCGGCAGGCTGGCTGGGTGGAGTGCTGACGGCCTAGACGGCCTCGAACACCAGGTGCGCGAATTCGTAGACGAGCGCGCCGATGAGCGCCGAGGCGGGGATCGTCAGGATCCAGGCCCAGACGATCTGGCCGGCGACGCCCCAGCGTACCGCTGACAGCCGGCGCGTCGAGCCGACGCCGACGATGGCGCCCGTGATCGTGTGCGTCGTGCTGATGCCGACGCCGAGCTGGGTGGCCGTGTAGATCGCCAGCGCCGCCCCGGTTTCGGCCGAGAATCCGCCGATCGGCTGCAGCTTCGTGATCTTCGAGCCCATCGTCTTGATGATGCGCCAGCCGCCCGACAGCGTACCCAGCCCGATGGCGGTGTAGGCGAGCAGCACCACCCACGTCGGCACGGGGAGCTTGCCGTTCTGCAGCTCCAGGTACCCCCCGGTCACCAGCGCGCCCGAGATGATGCCCATCGTCTTCTGGGCGTCGTTGGCGCCGTGCATCAGGCTGAAGCCCGCTGCCGAGACCAGCTGCATCCTGCGGAAGAACCCGTCCACGCGGCGCGGCGTCGCCCCGCGGAAGATCCAGTGCGTGGCCGTCATCAGCAGCAGGCCGGCCGTCATGCCGATGAGCGGCGCGACCACGATGAAGACGATGGTGCGCGTCCAGCCCGCGACGATGATCGCGGTGAACCCGGCCTTGGCGATGGCCGCGCCCGCGTAGCCGCCGAAGAGCGCGTGGGACGAACTGGTCGGCAGGCCGAAGTACCAGGTGATGAGGTCCCAGACGATGGCGCCGGTCAGGCCGGCGAAGATCACCGTGAAGGTCACCACCTTCAGGTCGACCATCCCGGCGCCGACCGTCTGGGCGACGGCGGTACCGAAGACGGCGAAGGCCGCGAAATTGAAGAACGCCGCCCAAGCCACGGCTTGGCCGGGGGAGAGCACGCGGGTGGAGACGACCGTGGCGATCGAGTTGGCCGCGTCGTGGAACCCGTTGATGTAGTCGAAGATCAGGGCGACGGCGATGAGCAGCAGCACCGCCAGCAGTGTGTGATCCATGCCTCAGCCGTGCTTGACGACGACGCTCTCGAGGAGGTTGCTCACGTCCTCGCACCGGTCGGTGGCCGCCTCCAGGAGGTCGAAGATCTCCTTCCACTTGATGACCATGATCGGGTCGTCTTCCTGGTCGAACAGCTCCACGATGGCGTCCTGGTGCACACGGTCGGCCTCGTGCTCGAGCTGGCTGACCCGGGCGGAGATCTCGAGCACCATCTTGGTGTCGCTCTCGAGCGCGGCCATGCCCTCGGTGATCCGGTCCGCCGACTCCACGATGATTTCGGCGAGGCGGCGGGCGCCGGCGCGCACCAGCTGGATCCGGTAGAGGCGGATGACCGCGGCGGAGGCGTCGATGGCGTCCATGACGTCGTCGAGCGAGCTCGCCAGCGCGTGAATGTCTTCCCGGTCGAGCGGGGTGACGAACGTGCGGTTGAGCCGATCGAGGATGCCGCGCGTGATCTTGTCGCAGGCGTGCTCGATGTCCTTGATCGCCTCGACCTTCTCGGCAACCGGCGGATCGCTGGCCAGCATCTGCTTGAGCAGCCGGGCGCCGCTCCGAATCTGCTCGGCGAGGCCGACGAAATCCTTGAAGAACTGCTCTTCGCGTGGGATCAGACTGAATCGCGCCATGTCACCTCGTTCACAACGCGCGGATCGTAACAGATTTACACCGCTGTTACATGGCTGTTACGCGCGCGCGATCGGTGGTATGGCGGGATCGAACGAACGCCCGGGCCCTGGCGGCTTGGGGATTCGCCAGAGCCCGGATCGCGGGAGGAGACGAGGTCAGGAACGATCGGCGCGGAGCGTCAGGAACAGGTTCGAGCCGTTCCGGTTGACCAGCACCAGGTTCGGCGTGTCTCCGCCACGGTCGAGTGCCGAGCGGAGGTCGTCGACCGACCGGGTCGGCCGCCCGTTGACCTGCTCGATCACGTCGCGCGGCTGCACGCCGCTGGCGGCCGCCTGGCCGTCCGGGTCCACGTCGGTCACGAGCACGCCCTTGACCGACGACGGTAGCGCGTACTGCTCGGCCAGGTCCGGCGTCACCGGAGCCACCGACATCCCGAACCGGCCCTTCGCGCCGCCCTCGCCCGATTCGAGCGAGGTGCGGGTCCCGGAAGCGGGCAGCGCCTCGAGCCTGGCCGACACGGACTGTTCGCGCCCGTCGCGCAGGATCTTCACCCCGATGGTCGTGCCGGGCCGCGTGTTGGCGATCTCGTTGCGCAGGTCGTTGCCGTCGGCGACCGGGCGGCCCTCGACCGCGAGGATCACGTCACCCTGCTTCAGGCCGGCCCGGGCCGCGGGCGTGTCGGGCTGCACCTGGCTGACGAGCGCGCCGCGGACGTTCGACAGCTTGAGGCTCGCCGCCAGGTCCGCCGTCATCGGCTGCACCGTCACGCCGAGGCGGGCCCGTTGCACGCGGCCGTTCGCCTTCAGCTGGTCGGCGACGTGCTTCGCCATGTTGGATGGGATCGCGAAGCCGAGGCCGATGTTGCCGCCCGAGGGCGTCAGGATCTGCGAGTTGATGCCGAGCAGCTCGCCCTGCAGGTTCACCAGCGCCCCGCCCGAGTTGCCCTGGTTGATCGGGGCGTCGGTCTGGATGAAGTCCTGGAAGCTGCCGTCGCCCGTGTCGGTCGTGCGGCCCTTGGCGCTGATGATGCCCGACGTGACCGTCTGGCCCACGCCGAGCGGATTGCCGACGGCCAGCACGACGTCACCCACCCTGGCGCGATCCGAGTCGGCCAGCGCCAGCGTCGGCAGGCCCGTGGCCTCGACGCGCAGCAGCGCGAGGTCGCTCGGGGGGTCGTCGCCGATCACCTTGGCCGTCAGCACGCGCTTGTCGGCGAACTCGACCGAGATGCGATCCGCGCCCTCCACGACGTGGTGATTGGTCAGGATATAGCCGTCCGGGCTGATCACGACGCCTGAGCCCAGCCCGCGCTGCCGCGGAACGCGCGGCCGGGCCTGGCCCTCGAAGCCGCGACCGAAGAACTCGCGGAGCATCGGCTCCGGGAGGGGCAGCGCCGCCGGCGTCGCGCCGGCCTTGCCCTCGGTCCGGATGGTGACGACCGCTGGCGTGACGCGTTCGACCACGGCGGCATACGACGTCGGCTGCGGTCCGCCGCCGACGGGGAGGGTCACTGGTGTGGCCTCGGGGGACGCGGCGTGGACGGCGCTCCCATCCCTCCAGGTCAAGCCGGCGGCCAGCCCGCACAGGCCCGCCACGAGGGCGATGGCCGGCACGTAGCGGCTGGCGCGGCGCGGTCCGTTGTGCATCGCGGTCTGCTCAGTCATGGAACACCTCTCGACCTCTTGGTCTCCTGGCGCGTCTCGCTCCGCGGCTCCATGCCCGGGGAGGGACGACGCCCCCATGCCGGATATGACGGCGGACCCTGGATTTTGGACGGCCCTGGGTGGCAGGCGCCGACGGGGCGGGGTGCGCAGGGACGGGAAGGGGGGCGGGCCGACCGCCCGGTCAGAGCTGCCGGAGGTCGCGGTGGCGGACGAGCACCCAGAGGGCGATGGCACTCAGCAGCACGCCGTTGGCGCGCAGCACGGTGGGCGCCGAGGTGAGGGTGGCCAGCCAGCCGGCCACGAGGCTGCCGAGCGGCGTGCCGCCGCGGAACGCCACCATGTAGAGGCTCATCACGCGGCCGCGCATCTCGTTGGGCGCGTTCAGCTGCACGAGCGACGAGAGCATCGAGAAGACCATCACCATGCAGGCGCCGGCGCAGAAGAGCAGCACCGCGTTCAACCAGAAGAGGCGCACCGAGCCGAACGCCAGAATCAGCAGGCCGAACGCGACCTGCAGCACGAGCACCGTGCGGCCCATGTGCGACGAGCGCCCCGTCCACGCAACCACGAGCGCGCCGCTGACGGCCCCGGCTCCGGCGCAGGCCATCAGCTGCGTGTACTGGTTCACGTCGCCGCGGAAGACCGTCTGGGTGAAGATCGGCAGGAACGTCAGGATCGGGTTGCCGAGGAACGTGGCGACGAAGCCGAGCGCCGCCAGGCTCATCAGCGAGCCGTGCGCGCGCACGTAGGCGACGCCGCTTTTGAGCTCCTGGCCGATCCGCGTGCCCGTGGCCGGCGGGGTGTGCCGCGTCCGCATCATCAGGATGGCCGCGATGACGGCCAGAAACGACAGGCCGTTCAGGCCGAAGCAGGCCACCATCCCGAAGGCCGCCAGCGCGCCACCGGCGAGCAGGGGGCCGATCACGCGCGCCAGGTTGAACTGAATCGAATTGAACGCGATCGCGTTCGGCACGTGCTCCTTGCGGACGAGCAGAGGTAGCAGCGACTGGTAGGCCGGGCCGCCGAACGCCTGCGCCAGCCCGGTCACCACCGAGAGCGTCAGCACGTGCCAGATGCGCACCTGCCCGGCGAAGACGAGCCCCGCCAGAATCAGCGCGGACGCCATCTGGATCACTTGTGAGGTCAGCAGCATCTGCCGGCGATCGCGCCGGTCGGCGACGACCCCGCCGAGCACCGTGAAGAGCAGGATGGGCAGCTCGCCGAGGAACGAATCCAGGCCCAGGAAGAACGCCGACTTCGGGCCGGTGATCGTCAGCACCAGCCAGTTCTGCGCCACCTTCTGCATCCAGGTCCCGATCGTCGACGTGAACGCGCCGAACCAGAGGATGCGGAAGTCGCGGTACATCAGCGCCGCGGCGATGCGGTGCAGGGCGCTCGACGACGTGTCGGGGGCGGTCGACCCCGGTTCGGGATCGGCGGCGGGCGGTGTGGCGGTGGCGGTGGTCACGCGGGCCCTCGCATTCTACAGGGTTCCCCGGCGCGTGCCGTGAAGGACACGGCGTCGGCTCCGCGGCGGACGCACGTCACGCGCCGGGGCGCTGGGGCGAGAGCACGAGGCGCACCGGGCGCCGGAGCATCGGCTGCAGGGCGGTCATGGCATCGGCGAGGCCCTCGGCGCGCGCGCCCGAGGCGGAGAGTCCGGACACACGCAGGCGCCAGCCCTGCGTATGCCGCTCGAGCCGGATGCGGCTCCGGTGCGTGGCCCCGGCGCGCTCGAGGGCACGCGCCAGCCGTAGGAATGCGGCGAGCGCGTGCACGAGCGGCTGACGCGCGGGCCCGCTGCGGGTGGCGGGGCTGCGCCGCGTGTGCTCCGCCGCGGCCTGGATCACGCGTGCCACGGCGTCCCAGTCGGTCGATGTCCACCCGGGGGGCCGCGTCAGCGCACGCACCGTGTCGAGGGCTGGCTCATGCCCGTGATCGCCTCGACCCGGACGCCGCACGTCGTGCAGCTGCGCGGCGGCACGCAGGACGGCGCGCTGCGGGGGCTGGCAGCCGTGATGCAGCAGGCCGTTCCGGGTCAGCCGGTCGGCGAGCGCCAGCGCGATTGTCGTGACCCGCGCGGTCCGAGACGGGTGCGGGCAGAGCGCGCGCGTCGTGGCGTCGAGCCGGGCCGTGACGGCGGCGGCGATGCGCGCGCCGTGCGGCAGCCCCGCGCGCCACGTGTCGAGCATCGACGGCGTGCCTTCAGTGAGCGCGCGGTACCGGGTGCGGTACTCGGCCTGGCTCGTGCGGGCGGCGTGCCGCAAGGCGGCCGTGGCCCTGGCCGTCAGCGCCGGTGCGCCGTCGCGCAGGAACGCGCGGAAGACGTCGAGGTCGTGAATCCACCCGAGCAGGTCCTGGGCTTGCCGCAGATCCCGGTTCCACATGCGCTGCTGCCGTGGCAGCAGCGTCTCGACCGCGTAGCGGAAACGCTTCAGCGCCACGCGCAGCCGGTGCCAGGCCTCGGCCTGCCGGCCACGGAGCGCGTGGTCGTGGCGCCGGCGCAGGTCGTCGAAGCACTGCAGCGCGAGGCACTGCAGGGCGAGCCCGTCCGGGTTGACGAGGCGCGCGCGGCGGCCGAGCGTGGCGGCCAGGCGCTGCCAGGCGTCCTGGTCGAACCGCCCAAGCGCCCGTCGGGCACGCGCGCGGGCCCGGGCTTCGCGTTGTCCCAGTGTGGCCAGCAGGGCCTTCCGGCTCGCATCGTCGCCGGACGCCAGGGCCTCGGCCCACTGGCGCAGCACCTGCGCGTCGCGCAGCGCGCCGAGGCGCGCGAACAGCTTGCGCGAGAGCCGCCTGGATTCGGACCAGGCCGGATGCGGATCCAGTTCACTCAGCAGTTCCGACACGGAACGGCAGCGGCGCAGCGCGACGCGGAGCCGGTGCACCGTGTCGGCGTCGAGATCGTCTCGCGCCTCCGCCATCACCGAGAGCACCTGCCGCACGCGGGACGGCACGCCGAGGCATCGGCGGTTGGTGTGGCCGCGTGGAGGCGCGGGCGTCATGAGGTCACCCCTCGCCAGTCAGTCTACGCCCGGCCTTTGGGCGTGGCCGGCGGCCCGTGCCGGCCTCACGTGGGGCTGCCCCCTGGGGCGCCGCCGAGGGGCTTGACGGCCGGCTGGTTTTTCGCTGTATATTCGCCCTCTCACCGAAAGGCGAAAGTATGGCGAATTCAGCACTGGCCACCCTGGAATCCGCACTTCGAGCCCGGAATCTCGATCGCACGCTCACCACGGCCCTGCCGCCGCTCGAGCGGACTGACCCGTCGGCCTACGCGCCGGCCGGGCTCACGGACCTCGATGCGTGCCTGCGCAGCGGCCTGCCCCGCGGCCAGGTGTCGGAACTGGCCGGGTCGCGGTCGTCCGGGCGCCTCACGCTGCTGTGGCGGTTCCTGGCCGCGGCGACGCGGCGCGGCGAGATCGCCGCATTCATCGACACGCTCGATCGCCTCGACGTGGCGTCGGCCCAGGCGGCCGGCATCGACCTCGACCGGCTGCTGTGGATCCGCGGGCACGCGATGGCCCGGGCCGAGGGCGACGTGCTCGAACGGGCGCTCGACCGCGCCATCAAGGCGCTCAGCCTGGTGGTGCAGGCCGGCGGCTTCGGGCTGGTGGCCATCGACCTGGCCGACGTGCCGCCGGTGGCGCTGAAGCGGTTGCCGTTCAACACCTGGCTGCGCGTGCAGCGCGCGGTCGAAGGCAGCGACACGGCGTGCGTGCTCGTCGGGCCCGAACCGCTGGCGCGCAGTGCCGGTGGCGTCACGTTGACGCTGGATGGTCGTACGTCGTGGACAGGCGAGGCCGATCGCAGCCGCCGCCTCTCGGGCGTCGACATGCAGGTGCGCGTGGTGTCGCCGCGCCGCCGTGTCGGGGGCACCGTGCCGGTGGCGGCCACGGCGGCCACCGGCTGCTGACGCCCGGGCGGAGGCGACGGAGAAACGTCATGGTGGGCGTGATGCTGGCCGCGGCGGGCAGCGACGCGGCGATGGTGCTGGCGGTGGGGCGGGAGTTCTCGCCGCGACTCGAAGCGTTCGGGGCACTCGAGGTGTCGCTCGATCTGGATGGGCTTGCGCGGGTGTTCGGCGACGCGCGGACCATCGCGCACGAGATCCGGCGGACCGCTGCCGACCGTGGCCTGCGCGTGCGGGTGGCCATTGCCGGCACCTGCACGGCGGCGCGTCTGCTGGTGCGGCACCGCATCGGGGTGACGGTGGTGGAGCCAGGTGGCGACGCGCTGGCGCTGGCGGGCCTTCCGCTCGACCTGCTGGCCGAGATCGCGGCGCCTCAGGCAGACGCGGCCGCGCTCGGGACTGATGGCGACTCGCGTGGCGTGACGGCGGCCGCGCGGCCGGCATCAACGCCCGCGCCGGCACTGCATGGCCGTGCCGGGCGCAGCGCGCAGGCATTGGGGCTGTCGCGCGCGCAGTCGGACGAGCAGAAGCAGGTGCAGGCGTTGTGCCACACGTTCCGGCAGTGGGGCCTGCGCACGCTCGGCCAGGTGGCGGCGCTGCCGGCTGATGACGTTGCGGCGCGCCTGGGGCAGTTCGGTGTGGAGTGGCAGCGGCGGGCGCGCGGCGAGGACGCACGGCCGCTCGTGCCGGCCGTGCCCGAGGAGCGGTTCGAACAGGCGCTCGAGCTCGAGTGGCCGATCGAAGGGCTCGAGCCGCTGTCGTTCGTGCTGGGCCGGCTGATGGAGCCGCTCTCGGCGCACCTCGAGCGCAAGGATCGCGGGGCAGCCGTGCTGCACGTGCGCCTGCACCTGGTCACGAAGACGGTGCACGCGCGGTCGCTCGAACTGCCCACGCCGATGCGCGACGCACGCACGTTGCGGACGCTCGCGCTGCTGGATCTCGAGTCGCATCCGCCCGGTGCCGCGATCGATCGCGTGGTCGTCGCGGTCGACCCGACGCCCGGACGCATCGTGCAGTACTCGCTGCTCACACGCCCGCTGCCGGCGCCCGAGCAGATCTCCACGCTGATGGCGCGCCTGGGCGCGCTGATGGGCGAGGGCCGGTGCGGGTCGCCGGCGCCCGTCGACTCGTGGCGGCCGGGCGCGTTCACGATGCGGCCGTTCGCGCCGACGGACGAGGGGCCCGCCGTGGAGGTCTCTTCCGCGCTCCCGTCCGTCCCCGTCACGGCGCTGCGGCGCTTTCGTCATCCGGTGCCCGCGCGCGTGGCCGCCGAGCGGGGCGCGCCGGTGCGTGTGACCACTGATCGGCGAGGCCTGCTCGGCGGGCGCGTGGAACGCGCGGCCGGCCCATGGCGCACGTCGGGCGGCTGGTGGGAGTCGGAGTGGCCGGGCGGTGCGCGCATGCAAACGCCAGAGGGGCGAGGTGCGCACGGTGGCGCCGGCACGGCGGCCGTGGGCGTGGATGCGACAGCCGCAGCCTCGGTCACTCCGGCGCCGCTGCTGCCACCGTCGCAGCCGTGGGACCGCGACGAGTGGGACGTCACGCTGAGCGACGGCGCCACGTATCGGCTGTTCCGCCAGCGCGACGCCGACGCGTGGTTCATCGACGGCATCGTCGACTGACGCACCGTCCGCGGTTCGCATCGTCGTTCGGTCGTCGTCTTCGTTGTCGAGTGCTCTCAACCCGGGCCATCCCCCGTGTATATCGAGCTGCATACGGCGTCGGCGTTCAGCTTTCTGCAGGGCGCCTCGCTTCCCGAAACGCTCGTCGAGCGTGCGGCCGCGCTGGGCTATCCGGCCGTGGCGCTGCTCGACGCCGACGGCGTGTACGGCGCGCCGCGCTTCCACAAGGCCGCGGTCAAGGCCGGCCTGCGTGCCATCATCGGCGCCGAGCTGACGATCGGCAGCGGAGGCGGTGGCGTCTGGGGCAGCGAGTCCGGGATGCCCGCCGTCGCCAGCCGGTCGAGTAAACGCGGCGGCAGCGGCCGCGCGGGGGGCGCGCCTCCACCGGGCGAGGCGCTGTACCGGTGGCGGCTGCCCGTGCTGGTGGCCTCGCCCGAGGGCTACAAGAACCTCTGCCGCCTGGTGACGCGGATGAAGCTGCGCGCCGCCAAGGGCGAGGGCTCGCTCGCGCTCGAAGAACTCGACGGCTTCACGGCAGGGCTCGTCGCGCTGCCGGGCCGGGCGCTCCTCGACGGCCGCCGGTACGGCGTGGGCGGCCTGCTCGACCGGCTGGTGGGCCTGTTCGGCCGCGCCAACGTCTGCGTGGACCTGCAGCGCCACCTGCTGCGCGACCAGGAGTCGGACAACGTCGCGCTGACCGAGCTGGCGCAGGCCTTCCGCGTGCCGGTCGTGGCCAGCAACGGCGTGCGCTTCGCCACGCCGGGCGACCGGCCGCTCTTCGACGTGCTCACCTGCGTGCGGCACCACACGACGCTCGACGCCGCCGGCCGGCAGCTCGCGCGCAACGCCGAGCGGTACCTGAAGTCGCCCGAGGCGATGGCGACGCTGTTCGCGGATCGCCCAGACGCGCTGCGCGGCACCGAGGCGCTGGCCGAGCGGCTCGAATACACGATGGCGGACCTCGGCTACCGCTTTCCGGCGTACCCCGTGCCGGACGGCGAGACCGAGATGTCGTTCCTGCGCCACATCACCGAGGCCGGCGCGCGCGAGCGCTACCGCCCGTACCACGACAAGGCCCGCGCGCAGATCACGCACGAGCTCGCCCTCATCGAGAAGCTCGACCTGGCCGGCTACTTCCTGATCGTCTGGGACATCGTCAGCTACTGCCGCCAGCACGACATCCTCGTGCAGGGGCGCGGCTCGGCCGCCAACAGCGCCGTCTGCTACAGCCTGGGCATCACGGCGGTCGACCCGGTGGCGATGGAACTGCTCTTCGAGCGCTTCCTGTCGGAGGAGCGCGGCGAGTGGCCCGACATCGACCTGGACCTGCCGAGCGGCGACCGCCGCGAGCGCGTGATCCAGCACGTCTACGAGAAATACGGGCGGCTGGGCGCCGCGATGACGGCCAACGTGATCACCTACCGCGGCCGGAGCGCCGCGCGCGAGGTGGGCAAGGCCCTGTCGCTCGACCCCACGCAGATCGACCGGCTCGCCAAGGTGATGAGCCACTTCGAATACGCGGACCAGAACGAGACGCTGGCGCGCAACCTCGAATCCGTCGGCCTGTCGCTCGAGATGCCGCGGATGCGCGCGTTCGGCGAGCTGTGGCGGCAGATCCAGGATCTGCCCCGGCACCTCGGCCAGCACTCGGGCGGCATGGTGGTGTGCCAGGGCTCGCTCGACAGCGTGGTGCCGCTCGAGCCGGCCAGCATGCCGGGCCGCGTGGTGATCCAGTGGGACAAGGACGACTGCGCCGACATGGGCATCGTCAAGGTCGACCTGCTGGGCCTGGGCATGATGGCCGTGCTGCAGGACGCGATCGCGCTCGTCAACACGGGGGCGGGCGGGGCTGAGCCCGTCGCACCAGTCGCCGCGCACGCGGATCGCGTAGCGGGGCAGGGCACGCTGAGGCCCCCGCGCCCCGTGTTCGACCTGGCGCACATCCCGCCGGACGATCCGGCCGTCTACGACCTGCTGCAGAAGGCCGACACCATCGGCGTCTTCCAGGTGGAGTCGCGCGCGCAGATGGCGACGCTGCCCCGGCTCAAGCCCGAGAAGTTCTACGACCTCGTCGTCGAGGTGGCCATCATCCGGCCCGGCCCCATCGTCGGGCAGATGGTGCACCCGTATCTCAATCGCCGCGCGGGCCGCGAGCCGGTGGTGCCGCTCCATCCGTCGCTCGAGCCGGTGCTGGCGCGCACGCTCGGCGTGCCCCTCTTCCAGGAGCAGTTGCTGCGGATGGCCATGGTGGCCGCCAGCTTCACCGGCGGGCAGGCCGAGGAACTGCGCCGCGCGATGGGCTTCAAGCGCTCCGAGAAGCGGATGCGCGAGATCGAGCGGCAGCTGCGCGCGGGCATGGCCGGCAACGGCATCACCGGCGAGACGGCCGAACGCATCATCGGCTCGATCACCTCGTTCGCGCTCTACGGCTTTCCCGAGTCGCACGCGGCCAGCTTCGCGCTGCTGGCCTATGCGAGCGCGTATCTGAAGGTGCACTACCCGGCGGCGTTCTACACGGCGCTCCTCAACAACCAGCCGATGGGGTTCTACCACCCGGCCACGCTCGTCAAGGACGCGCAGCGCCGGGGCATCCGCTTCCACCCGATCGACGTGCAGCAGTCCGACTGGCTGTGCCGCGTCGAGCCGGACGGCGGCATCCGCATCGGCCTCATGTACGTGAACGGCCTCAGAAAGGACGTGGGACAGGCGATGGCTGCATTCGACCGGACGAAGACCGCGGCGCCGCCGCTCCTGTGCGCCAAGTGCGGATCCGACGACGACTCGATGATCGAGATCGTCGCCGACGGCGTGGCGCGCATGGGCCGGCAGAAGCCCACGCGCACCTACTTCTGCAACATCTGCTCGCACGAGTGGATCGTCGAGCTCGAGCCGGTGGGCCGCTTTCCGTCGATCGAGGACCTGGTGCGCCGCACGGGCCTCAGGCGCGACGAGGTGACCACGCTGGCCGACATCGGCGCGCTGAACGCCTTCACCCACGAGCGGCGGAGTGCGTTGTGGCAGGTGGAGCGGGCCGTGCGGCCGGCGGGGGAGTTGTTCGCGCAGGGCGCGGGCGACGAGGTGGGTGGCGGTGTGCGCGCGGGCATGGCAGACGAGCCGCACGCGGCGCGAGGCGGCGGCGAGGACGATTGGCGCACCGCGTGGGCCGCGCGTGGCGCCGCGCCAGGCGACGTGCACGAACCGGTCGGCCTGGCCGGCGAGGTCGATGCGGCGATGCCGGCTGGCGGAGCCGTCCTGTACGCGCAGCCGTCACCGCTCTCGCCGATGACGGCGCACGAGCGGCTGCAGGCCGACTACGCCGGCATGGGCCTGACGATCGGCCCGCATCCGATGGCGCTGCGGCGCAGCGACCTGGCGCTGCGCGGCGTGCTGCGTGCGACGGATCTCTCGGGCGCGCGCGACGGCCGTCGCGTGCGCGTGGCCGGCATGGTGATCACGCGCCAGCGACCGGGCACGGCCAAGGGCTTCGTGTTCCTGACGCTCGAGGACGAGACGGGGATCTCGAACGTGATCGTCCGGCCGGACGTGTTCGCGCGCGACCGGGCCACCGTGGTGCGGCAGCCGTTCCTGCTGGTCGACGGGGTGCTGCAGCAGCAGGACGGCGTGCTGTCCGTGCGCGCCGAGCGGTTGGAGGGGCTAGGCGGTGAGACGGCGTCGGTGGAGGCGCACGATTTCTATTGAGGTGCCGGCTGACGCACCCGCCGCGCCCACGCGGCCAGGAGCGCGCGCGCGAACGGCGCGCGTGCGTCCGGAGCCTGCACCTCGAGACGAACCAGCCGGGACGGCCCGGTCCGAACGAACACGCCGTCGGCGACATGGCGCACGCCCAGCCAGTCGAACGTGGCTGAGTAGGACCCCTCGGGTTGCGAGCCGCGCGTGGCCGAGCACAGTGCGGCCGCGGCCGCCGGCGCCAGGTCGCCCTCGGTCCAGACCGCCGCGCGCAGCGTCACGCTGTAGTCGTCCCCCGTCGACACCGTTCCGGCCATGTTCGCGCGGGGCAAGCGTTGGCAGGCGAGCGGGGCGTCCATGGAACTCGACCATCCGATGGGCACCGGCACCGCTGGCTGCCCCTGTCCATCGGTGCCCGGCGTCCACGCCAGCCGGTCCACGGAGGCCACGTCAGGCACGGGGAAGCGCTGGCCGTCGAGGCTCGCCAGCGAGTCAGTGAGCACTTTCTCGTTGAACGCCAGTTGCTCTGCCGGCCCGCTGTAGCGGGCCACCAGTTTCTCCGGGCCGAGGTCGAAGATGCCGTACAGGAGCCATCCGTCGTCGCCATTGGGCAGTTCGCCGAAGGCGCGGCCGATCCGAAGCCGCCCGCGGCCATTGCCCGCGGCGCGGCCTTCGTGCGCCGGCCACGAGCCGCGCTCGAACGTCGTGGTACCGAGCAGTTCCTCTTCCAGCCGCTGGCTCGCCCACGGAGACAGCACCCGGTCGATCCGGAGCACCGGCGTGGCCGGCGTGGGTTCGGTTTCGAGGCGGTTGGCTGCCGTGGCGACGTCGGCCAGCCCCTCCGGCATCTGCAGCCGCAGCCGCTTGGCATCGAGCGCATGGACGGGCCCGGGGCGGAGGCGGCGCACCGGCAACGCGGAGTCGAGGCCGCGGTCCTCCAGGAAGTCCTTGACGAGGTTGATCGGAATCGCGAACCCGATGCCCTCGACCGGCGCGCCCGCGTTGCCGGTCAGCCGGCTCTGCACGACGCCGATCACGAACCCCCGGGCGTCGACCACGGGGCCGCCGCTGTTGCCAGGGTTGAGGTTGTTGCTGACCTGGAAGAAGCGGCGGGTGCGCTCGCGATCGACGGCCGTCGCGCACGACCCCCGGCGCGGCCCGGTGTCACAACCCATGCGAATGGCCGACACCGCGCCCGGCATGTGCGTCAGCGACGGCACCACGTCTGGACTGGGGTTCTCCTTGCCGATTTCGAGGCGTGCGCCCAGCGGGAATCCGAGCGCCTGCTGCGGCTGCCCCACGGTCACCGCGTCGGAGTCGCCGATCGCCAGATACGGCAGGCCTGGAGCACTGACCGACAGCACCGCCAGGTCCAGCTCCGGATCGTCGGCCAGCAGGAATGCCTCGAGGCACTTGCTCTCGTCCGGGCCCGACTGCGCGACCAAGTCGGCCCAGGATGCGGCTTCGCGTGGCACGCACACCGCGATGCTGCCCACCGAGAGGGTGCCCTTGGCCTTCACGCCCCACTGCTCGAAGACGAACCGCTCGAACTCGGGACTCACGACGTGTCGATTGGTGACGACGTGCCCGAACGGCGAGATGACGAAACCGGTGCCGCTGCCGCGGTACAACTCGGCCTCGACGCGCCGGCCTGCCGACGTTCCGTCGCTCACCTCGGCCCGCACGTTCACCGACACGCGAATGTAGACCGTGGCGTCGGCCGGCGTTCGGGCCCGCTGCGCGTGACCGAGGGCGGGCGTGGCCAGCAGGAGGAGTGTCGCCACGGCCACCGGCCACCTCAGGGCTGCAGCCGGCATGGCTCTCTACGCGCCAGCCTTGGCCCGGGTCTCGAGGATGCCGTCGAACAGGAAGATGTCGGTCAGGAGCGCCCGCAGGTGGATCGACGCATTGAGGTTGTCGACGGTCTGCGAGCTGATGGCGGGCTGGGCCAGCACCAGGCGAATGGCCGCCAGGCTGTCGCGCGCGTCGCGGTCGAGCACGGCGAGAAACGCGTCGTAGGTGTCGCGCGGCGTCAACCCGGCCTCGGCGACGGCCTCCCGGAACGCCTCCGCCAGCCCGTCGAGGGCCTCTTCCGCCCGTGTCAGCAACGTGCGCAGCTGCCCGACGTTGGCCTGGCCAGGCTCACCGGAGACGCCCTGCGCGGCGTAGGCCAGCATGAACTCGTAGCACTCCTCGATCGCGTGGCACCGCGACGTCGCGGACGCTGCCCGTGCGCCCGTCATCCCTCGACCTTCGCCTTCGAGACGACCCACCGCGCGGGGTCGTGGTGCTCGAGGTACTGGCGGCGGGTGATCCAGCCCAGCACCATCGCCTTGGTCAGCCACCACTTCTCGGGCCGCACGGCGAAGTAGACGTGCGCGATGACGAGCCCCACGAGCGACACGCCGGCGAGCCCGTGCGCGACGTAGGTGAGCCCCCACGTGGTGTCACCGAGCCAGTACGGGTTGCGCGTGAAGAGGGGGGTGCGGACGCGCGACAGCATCAGCAGGCCCGTGCCGGTCACGGCCAGACCGACCAGCACGATGGCCGTGTGGTACAGGCGGTTGCCCAACGGGTACTTGCCGGACTTCGGGCCCGGCGCGTCGTGCCCGAGCTCGCGCAGCAGTTCGGCCTTCAACTCGGGCAGGTCTCTCGGGCCCACCCAGATCGACCAGAAGTCCATCCACAGGCTGGCGTGCACCACGTGAAACGCGATGGAGGCGGTCAGTACCAGGCCCGCCATCCAGTGCCACTGCACCCAGGCGAACTTGACGCCGGCGATGGGCAGGAACGCCGTGAAGAGCAGCACGAACATCGCCGCCGCCATCACCCAGTGGAAGGCCCGCGCGGCGAGCGAGTGGCGGGCCACCCGGGCCGGCAGATCCGGCCGGGCGGCCTCGAGCGAATCGGTCTCGGCCGGGTTGCGCGCCGGATGTTTCGACAGCCGGACGTAGCTGGCGTGTGCGACGAGAAAGGCGAGGCCCGCCAGGAGCGATGCCCACAGCAGATCCCAGGAGATGTGGGTAAGCACCCACTGTCCCCATGGACTGCGTCCCCAGGTCAGGACGTCCATGGCTACGTGTCCTCCCCGCGCAGGGCGCGCCGCACGAGGTTCCGCAGCAACGGCACCTTGTATCCGTTGTGCTGCAGCGGCTGCGCGCCGGCGACGGCCGCCTCACCGGCCGCCTGCAGCGTGGCGTCGTCGAGCCTGCGACCCTCGACGAGCCGCTCCACGTCGACGAGCCGCCGTGGACGGGCCGACACCCCGTTGGCGGCGATGCGCAGCGCCGTGACGGTTCCCCCGTTCATCCGCATGGCCGCCGCGACGTTCACGAGCGGGAAGTCCCAGACGTTCCGGTCGGCGACCTTCTCGAAGTAGAAGCGTGCCCCGGCGAACGTGCCGGGAATGCGGATCGCCGTCAGCAGCTCGCCCGTGCCCAGGGCGGTCATCCGCGTGATGTCGGTGCCGGGCCCGATGAAGTAGTCCTCGGCGTCGAGGACGCGGGTGCCGCTCGGACGGCGCAGCACCATCTGCGCGCCCAGTGCGATGAGGGCCGGTGCCGTGTCGGACGGGCTCACCGCCACGCAGCGATCCGCGTCGAAGATCGCGTGCTCCCGGTTGATCGCCTGCGGCGTGTCGGCGTAGCAGATGTTGCCGCCGGCGCGGTAGCACGACCACCCGGCTCGGTAGTACCAGCACCGCGTGTCCTGGGTGACGTTGCCGCCCAGCGTGCCCTGGTTGCGAATCTGGGGCGAGGCCGCGGCCTCGGCCGCCTGCAGGAGGATCGGGAACCGGTCCCGGATGACCGGGTGGCGCACCACCTCGGTGAGCGTAGTCATCGCGCCAATCACGACGCCGTCGCCGTCCGGTCGGACGCCCCGCAGCTCGGCGATGCCGCTCAGGTCGACGACGACCCGTGGCCGCTTGATGCGGTCCTTGAGCCAGTCGAAGCTGTCGAGGCCGCCAGCCAGCACCCAGGCATCGGAGCCGTGCTCGCCGAGCAGGGTGAGCGCATCGTCCACCGACCCCGGCTGGTAGAGCTCGAAGGCCGGCATCACGTCGCGAATCGTGGCCATGGTGTGCGTTGCCTCCGTCTACAGGTGGTGCTTGAGCGGCTCGTGCCGCCGCTGGCCGTGCTCGAGCGACATCAGGACGAGGTCGGCCGTCACCGGGGCGCGCCGGAACACGTCCACGCCCACGGCATCGGCAATCGCGTTCATGACGGCGCCGTAGCCGGCGCCGACCGGGGGTTCACCGACGCCGCGCGCGCCCGTCGGCGTCTCCGGGTCGGCCTCGTCGAGCGCCACGGTCGGCATCGTCGACGGAATGTCGAGGATCGACAGCGGCTTCGTGTGGTGGAACCGGCGCGACAGCATCAGCCCGTACTGCGGGTCGATGACGAGCTTCTGGCAGAGCGCGTGCGCGATGCCCAGGCACACGCCGCCGTTCAGCTGGCCGTGCAGGCTGCGCGGGTTCACGACGCGGCCCACGTCGCCCACGGTCAGGAAGTCGACCAGGTCGACCTTGCCGGTTTCCACGTCCACTTCGACCTGCGCGAAGCCGATGACGAACGAGTAGGTGTCGCCCTCGCGCGGGGCGTTGTCCTTGGCGACGCCCATCAGGCCGAGGCCCGCCAGCGCGGTGGCCGACCGCTTGGTCATCGCGTTGACGTCGTCGGGGACCTCGTGGCCGTCGAACCGGCCGCCGAGCTCGATGGCGCGCCGCGCGGCCTGGGCGTAGGAGAGCCCGCGGGCCGGGGCGCCGCGGCGATACACGCGCTCGCCGCCGAGCTCGTAGTCGTCGGGCGAACCGCCCAGATCCCCCGCGGCGATCTCCTGCAGCTTGCGTCGGGCGTCGTGCGCCCCGGCGTAGTTGGCGCGGGTCATCGCGTGCGTCGTCTGGCTGCCGACCGAGAGGCACGTCCACGGCAGGTGCTTGCCGGTGTTGCCCCAGACGACCTCGACCTTCTCCCATGGCATCGCGAGCACGTCCGCGGCCACCCGCGCCAGATCGATCACCGAGTGCGTGCCGAGGTTGCCGACCCCCGACTGGACGTACAGCTTGCCGTCCGGCCGGATGGTCATGATGGCGTCCCAGCCGATGCTGCCGGCGCCGTGCGGGCCGACCGCGACGCCGACGCCGCGGACTTTCGAGCCCCGGCGACGCCCGCTCTCGGCCTTGCGCTCGTCCCACCGGAACTGCGCCCGCCCCCGATCGAGCGCCTGCTTGACGAAGGCGCTCGTCACGCGGCGCCGCTGTCCGTTCGGGAGCGGCGGGCCGTAGATGGCCCGGCCCTCGGGCGAGTTGATCCGCCGGATGTCCACCTGGTCGAGGCCGAGCTGGCTGGCCGCCTTGGTCAGAATGGGCTCGAAGATGCCGTTGGCCTGCATCGGGCCGGGCGAGCGCTGCTGGGTGCGCGGCGGCGTGTTCGTCAGCACGTTGACCGCGCGCACGCGCATCGCCTTCGGCTGGTAGATCAGCGAGGCGGCGTTGGCGCCCGAGCGGAAGTCGCCCATCGGCCCGTACGCCCCCGAGTCCTGCACGATGAAGAGGTCGATGGCCGTGATCCTGCCGTCCTTGGCGAAGCCGACCTTCGCGCGGCCGGTCATGTTGGTGCGCGCCCGGCCGATGTAGCTCTCCTCCTCGCGGCTGATGCGCATCATCACCGGCGCGTTGGCTTTCTTCGAGAGCAGCGCCGGAATGGACGACGAAATCGCGCCCGCGCCCTTGCTGCCGAAGCCGCCGCCCGTGTACTCGCAGACGAGCACGACGTTCTCCGGCGGGATGCCCACCCAGGTGGCGACGAGCCCGTGCGTGAAGGCCACGCTCTGGGTGGAGGCGTGCAGGTACAGCTTGCCGTTCTGCCAGTACGCCATCGCGCTGCGCGTCTCCATCGGGTGGTGCCCGGTGGACTGCACGACGAAGGTCTCGTCGAGGGTCAGCGCCGCCTCCCGGAATCCGGCGTCGAGGTCGCCGGCCGTCCACTGCTCGACGTGCTTGCCGGTGGGCAGCTGCCCCGCTGCGGCGGCCGCGAAGTCCTCCTCGGTCCACTTGAGCGTCTCGCGCCGTGCCGGTGCCGGCGGGCCGCCAGCGCCGGGGGGGGCGGGCGCGCTCCACACG